>DASUAV010000070.1:0-19588 GCA_035763605.1 Candidatus Acidiferrales bacterium | reverse complement strand
GCTGAGGGAGCGCGGGGTTATTCGGTTCGCACCATCTAGAAGCAGGAAAACACGGGCCGATGAAAAAAATCGGCCCGCTACAAGCTAGAGGCTGGAGGCTGGGTGCTGGGAGCTTGAAAGACCGCGCCAACCTGAAGTGGCCGCTACGAAAAGCGGCCGGCGGAATTGATCTGGTAAGCACCGTGAAGATGACCCAGGGTTCCGAGGCAGATCGATGGGAAAAATCGGATTCTACAACGACCACCAAGTCAAAAGGCTTCATGTCAGTGCCGATGAAGAACATCGGGACGGGACGTGAGCTACAGTCACTTCTGGATGCCGGTGCGCTTCCATTCTTCGGAGCGTTCAGTGGGACCTTCGGACCAGTTCATCCAGTCCCAGATGGCGTGCTTGAGAACCTGGCGATTGATCTCGTTGTTGCTCTCGGTGAGCGGAATGCTCTTGGGGCAGACTTTCACGCAATTTTGCGCGTTGTCGCAATCCTGTATGCCGCCCGGGCCCATCATGGCTTCGAGGCGAGCGCGGGCGTGCATGGCGCCGGTGGGATGCATGTTGAAGAGGCGAACCTGATTGATGATGGCGGCTCCGACGAATTGCGTGTGGGAATTTACTTTTGGGCAAATTTCGAGGCAGTTGCCGCACGTGATGCAGCGCGCGAGCGGATAGCCGATCTGTTGCTGCTCGGGAGACATGCGCGGGCCCGGGCCGATGGCGTAAGTGCCGTCAATGGGAACCCAGCAATTCATGCGCTTGAGATTTTCGAACATGATGGAGCGGTCCACTTGCAGATCGCGGATGAGCGGAAATTTGGTGAGCGGCTCGAGGCGAATGGGCTTTTCGAGATTGTCCACGAGCGCGGAGCAGGCCTGCCGCGGATAGCCGTTGATAAGCATGGCGCAGGCGCCGCAGACTTCCTCGAGGCAGTTGGCGTCGTAGGAAACGGGAGTGACGCCGCGATTGTCGCGCGTGACGGGGCGTTCGGCGATGTCGCGCAGGCAGGTGATGACGTTCATGTGCGGGCGGTAACGGATCTCGAATTCTTCCCAGCGCACGGATTCGTCAGGGGCGGCTTGGCGTTTGATGCGGACGGTGAATGTGTTTTCAGGCATAGGGCCTCGAATTAGATTAGCGGCCTAGCATGGGCGCAGCAAGCAGCGCCCCTACGAGACAAAAAGACAAAGCAGATTCCTCGTCGGATGCTGGTCGCACCCTCCTCGGAATGATGGTTCATAAACGTTGACGCATTTGCGAGGACAGTTCATAAACGTTGCCGCATTCGGAATGACAGTTCGCAACGTTGCGTCGCCTCGGAATGACGGTTTGAGTCAACACGCACATTAGGCTGCCTCACGTTTACGGCGAAAAGCCTTAGAGTTCGGAACGGCACCGAACTCTGCGCCACAAAAGCCAATGTTGCCGCGATAGAAATCCGTCCTCCTAATATTTGCGCGGGCGGGGCGGCAGGAGCGAAATGTCTACCGGCTCGTAATCGAGTTTGATTTTGCTGCCGTTGTAGCTCGCCTTGGTGGTCTTCAGCCAATTCTTGTCATCGCGCTCGGGAAATTCTGGCTTGTAGTGAGCGCCGCGGGTTTCGTTGCGCGCGAGAGCGCCGAGGGTAATCACTTTGGAGAGAATGAGCATGTTGCCGAGTTCGCGCGTGAATTGCAGAGTTTGATTGGCCCACTGGGTGCGGTCGGCGAGATTGACTTTGCTGAAACGGTCGCTTAGCTCGTCGAGTTTGTTCAGCGCTTTTTCGAGATTTTTGTTGAAGCGCACGACGGTGACGTGCTCGACCATCAATTCACCGAGCTCTTTCCAGATGGTGATGGGATTTTCGCTTCCCTGCTGATTGAGTAAAGCGTCGTTCGCTTCCTGCTGGCGCGCGCGCTCGGCGTCAAAAACGGAGTAGGCGACGCTGTCGCAGCCTTTTTCGAGATTGCGCGCGTATTTTACGGCACTGGGGCCGGCGACCATTCCGCCATAGATGCAGGAGACGAGCGAATTGGCGCCGAGGCGATTGGCGCCGTGATACTGGTATTCGCATTCGCCGGCGGCGAAAATTCCCGGAACGTTGGTGGCTTGTTTTTCGTTATCCACCCAGAGGCCGCCCATGGTGTAGTGCATCGCGGGAAAAACTTTCATGGGTTCTTCGCGCGGATCGGGGCCGACGAATTTTTGATAGATTTCGAGGACGCCTTCAAGCTTGCGGTCGAGCATTTCGCGCGGGAGATGGGTGAGGTCGAGATAGACGGCGTTCATGCCGGCGAGGCTGAGTTTTTCTTCGAAGACAATTTTGTAGATGGCGCGTGTGGCGACGTCGCGCGGAACGAGATTTCCATATTTGGGATACCACTCTTCGAGGAAATAGAAGCGCTCTTTTTCGGGGATGGAGCGTGCGGGACGAGTGTCACCCGCTTTGCGCGGGACCCAGACGCGGCCGCCTTCGCCGCGAAGCGATTCGCTCATCAAGCGGCATTTGTCTTCGCCGGGAATCGCGGTCGGATGCACCTGAATGAATTCGCCATTGGCGTAATAGACGCCTTGCTGGAAAAGCGCGGACTGAGCGGAGCCGGTGCAGACGACGGAATTTGTTGTTTGGCGGAAAATCGCCCCGATGCCGCCGGTGCAGAAAATTACGGCGTCGGCGGGAAAAGTGCGGACCTGCATGGTTTTCAAATCCATGGCGCAAATGCCGCGGCAGACCCGCGCATCGTCAATGACGGCGGAAAGAAACGTGAAGCCTTCGAATTTTGTGACTTTGCCTTCGGATTCGAAGCGGCGGACCTGTTCATCGAGAGCGTAGAGAAGCTGCTGACCGGTGGTGGCTCCGGCGAACGCGGTGCGATGGTGGAGCGTGCCGCCGAAACGGCGAAAATCGAGAAGGCCTTCGGGCGTGCGGTTGAACATGACGCCCATGCGGTCGAGAAGATCAATAATGGCGGGAGCGGCTTCGCACATGCCTTTAACGAGCGGCTGATTGGCGAGGAAGTCGCCGCCGTAGACGGTGTCGTCGAAATGAATCCAGGTGGAGTCGCCTTCGCCCTTGAGATTTTTTGCGGCGTTGATGCCGCCCTGCGCGCAGACGGAATGCGAGCGCTTGACGGGGACGATGGAGAAAAGCTCGACGGGGACGCCGGCTTCGGCGACGCGAATGGTGGCCATCAGGCCTGCGAGGCCGCCGCCGACGATGATGATTTTAGGCTCACGCATAACTTAGCAATACACGCCTGGCATCGAAAAACCTCACGTCAGTTCGCAAACGGCTCGAACGGGACGTGAGCTACAATCCCGGGCTAGTCTCAGAAAATGCACCCCAGCGGCTAAAGCCGCCCTTATTCAAGCGCGTAGCGGCACGGCTGAAGCCGTGCCCTTACGAAAACTTTTCCAACCGGGCCGCGTCACATCTGGCCCAGGTAGCCGCTGAAGGGGTGCCAGTTGAAAACGAAGCCGGCGACGATCAGCAGGCCCACAACAGTGAAAATGATTCCCACAATTGCGCCGAGCCAGCCGGCGGCGCGTTGCGCGCGCGGCGTGACGGCGATTCCCCACTTGCAGCAGAAATTCCATACGCCATTGCCGAGGTGAAAAGAAATGGCGAGAACGCCGATGATGTAAAACGCGACGTAATACGGATTCGTGAAATGGCGCGCGACGGCATCGTAGGTGCTGATGCCGCCGGTGGCGAAGCGTTCCATCCAAACGTGCCAGCCGATGTAGAAGAAGGCAATGATGCCGGTCCATCGCTGGAGAGTGTAGAGCCAGTTGGCCATCCAGGGATGGGCGAAGGAATTGGATTTTCCGCGCCACCAGATCCAGATGCCATAGATGCCGTGAAAGGCGATGGGAACCCAGATGACGGCGATTTCGACGGGCAGACGCCAGGGAATGTGTTCGAGGCCGGCGGCGGTTTCGTTGAAATTGCGCGGACCGACAAGCGCGTAGCTGTTGGACCAGAAATGTTCGACGAGAAATGCGCCAATAGGAATAATGCCGGATAAAGAGTGGAGTTTGTCCCAGAAGTAGCTGGAGTCAGCCTTCAAGACTGCTGTCGCCATTCACTCTCCGAAGAATTCTTCGCGGAACCGTACGGCGCGAAAGCAGCAACGGCAGAAATTCCGCGTGTGCCGGAAACAAATCAGTATAAACAGCGGAGAAAATGTTTGCAAGGCGAGAACAGAAAGAAAATGCGGCGCGGATGTGATGATAGACTCGATTGCACAATGAATGGGCTGCTGGAAGTGAGCACGCTGATCAATGGAATGCTGACGCGCGGGACGAAGCTGGAGTCCGCGCAGTTTGCGAAAATCGCGGAAGCCGTGGGGCGGGTGTTTTCGGTTCGCGCGGATGAAGTGGCGATGCTTTCGCTTGCCGAGGACGGGCGTTTCCTGCGCTTTTGCGTGCCGGAGCCACTGCAAACGGTGGGAGAGATTCCGGTCTCCAGCGGCTCAGCGCTGGCGGCGCGAACCACGCGGGAGAAACGCGCGGAAATCGTGAACAACTTCAGCATCGTCCCGCATGCTTCGGTGTTCGAGGCGGTGCGGCTGAACGATCAGCGCGGAGAGCCGATTCAAAAAATCATGAGCGCTCCGATTTTGAACGACGGGAAAATCCTGGGCGTGATTCAAGTGTCGCGCAAAGCAAAGTTGGCGACGAGCGCGAAGGATTTCACGCCGAATGATCTGAAGCATTTGGTTTCGATTGCGGAGCTGCTCGCGCCGGCCCTTTCGTTGTTCTCGAAATAATTCCATTTCCTTCATAGAGATTCGCGGGCGAATTTGACGGATGCGCACGAATACGAATGCGCCTGAACGGTGAAGCGCGTTTGTGAGATACTTTGCGGCCTATGAAGCATGCACGAGCCATTTTGATTTTGATCAGTTCCCTGCTGTTGTGCGGCGGAGCGAACTCGCAGAGCGGGAATCAAATTCGACAGAACAGCGTCACACTGACGCTGCTGAGCACGACGGATTCGCATGGGCACTTGCTGGCGCGCGATGAACTGACCAATCGTCCGATGAATGAAGGGCTGGCGAAAATCGCCACGCTGGTGCGGCAGATTCGTGACGCCAATCCCGCGACGCTGCTGCTGGATTGCGGCGACACCACGGAAGGCACGCCGCTGGCGTACTACTTCGCAGTAAAAGATACGAAAGCTCCCAATCCGGAAATCGCGGTATTCAATACGATGCACTACGACGCGATGGCGGTGGGAAATCATGAATTCAATTTCGGCGAAGAGGAAATGTGGAAGGCGAAAAGCGAATCGCATTTTCCGTGGCTGGCGGCGAATCTGAAAGAAACCTATACGAGCGGAGTGAAATACATTCAGCCGTACGTCATCAAGACAATTTCGGGAATTCGCGTGGGCATCGTGGGATTCGTGACGCCGGCAGTGCCGCGGTGGGAAATTCCCGCGCACTATGCCGGTTATGACTTTGAACCGATTGTGGACGCAGCGAAGCGAGTGATTCCCGAAGTGCGCGCGAAATCGGATCTGGTGGTGGTGATCATGCATTCCGGGCTGGACCGCAATCCGCAGACGGGGCAGATGTTCCCGGGCCAGGAAACCAATGGCGAGAATGCGGCGTGGGAATTGGCGGAGCAGGTTCCGGGAATTGATGTGATTTTTTACGGGCATACGCATCAGGAGATGCCGAAACTGGTGGTGAATGGAGTACTGATGGCGCAGGCGAAGAATTGGGGCGGATCGCTGGCGCGCGCGGACGTGACGATGCAACGAGACGCTTCGGGGAAATGGACCGTGGTATCGAAGGAATCGCAAACGATTCGCTCGACGGCGCAGATTCCGGAGGATGCCGCGATTGTGCGCCTTTTGCAGCCGTACGAAAAGAAAGTCGAAGCGTATCTGAACACGCCCATCGCGACAGCGAAGGAAAACATGAGCGGCGAACTGGCGCGTTATGAAGATGAGCCGCTGGTGGATGCGATTCAGCGGGCGCAGATGGAGTATGCGCACGCGGATGTGTCGCTGGCGACGATGTTCATCCCGAGCACGCGCGTGGCGGCGGGAACGGTGACGATTCGCGACGCGTTTGGCGTGTATCCGTACGAAAATACGCTGTACGCTGTGGAAATGACCGGCGCGCAATTGAAGGATGCGCTGGAGCACGCGGCGAGTTTTTATCCGGCGTGGCCTTTCCCGCCAGGAAAGCGGGTGCGGCTGCCGGGCTACAATGCGGATTCGGCGGAAGGAGTTTCGTACGAAATGGATTTGACGAAGCCGGTGGGGAGCCGGATTGTGAATCTGGAATTTCAGGGGAAGCCGCTTGAGCCTTCGCAGAAATTGCGCGTGGCGGTGAACAACTATCGCTATACGGGAGGCGGCGGATACTCGGTGTTTTCTGACGGGGCGAGCACGCTGAGTGGATTCAAACCGCTGCCGGTGGCATATCGGTCGGAGCAGGAGATTCGCGACTTGCTGATTGACTATCTTCGGGAAGTGAAAACCATTCCGCGGGCGGACGGAAACTGGCGAATTGTGCCGGACGAGGCGCGAAAGGCGATTGAGGCGCAGGCGATTGCCAGCGAGCGTCCGCGCAATGAAGCGGCGAACGCGCCCAAGCACTGAGAGAAAGTTCGTCGCGTGCATGAAAAAGAATTGACAGCGTATGCGCTTCTTGCTACTTTTTGCGCGCAAACGAGATTTACTCTCCTAGACGGAGGAACCGCAGCCCGGCACCCCGAATGGCGTTCGTCGCTAAGAAAATCTTTCTGACAAAGGGCGTTGGAAAACACCGCGAGAGGCTTTCGAGCTTCGAGCTGGCATTGCGCAATGCTGGGATTGCCGCGTGCAACATCGTGCGCGTGTCTTCGATTTTTCCTCCGCACTGCAAATTGATTTCACGCACGGAAGGATTGAAGCACCTGAAGCCGGGGCAGGTGGCGTTCGTGGTGATCAGCGAAAATCAGACGCGCGAGCCGCACCGGCTGATTGCGGCGTCGGTAGGAGTGGCGCTGCCCGGCGATAAATCCATGTATGGATATTTGTCGGAGCATCACTCGTTCGGCGAGCCGGAAGAAATCGCAGGCGAATACGCGGAAGAGCTGGCCGCGGAAATGCTGGCGACTACGCTAAACGTGGAATTCGATCCGGATTTGTCGTGGGACGAGAAAAAAGAGGTTTACCGGATTTCGAATAAGATTGTTCGGACTATGAACATCACGCAATCGGCCGTAGGCGATAAGCGCGGGCTGTGGTCCACGGTGCTCGCGGCGGCCATTCTTGTTGGCGACGACGATTAAGTTTCCTCGCAGGGCTGCAATTCTCCTTACAGTTTTTCTTAGCGCGAATTTTACGTGGCTTGCCGCGAATGGCTGCTTGGCGCGCGCGCAAGAGCATGGGAAGGCTTCTGCTAATGCGGAACATGGCATGTTCATTGTGTTTCTTGGGACGGGGATGCCGCGGCCAGATCCGCAGCGGCAAGGACCGTCGCTGGCGATTGTGGCGAACGGAAAAGCGTACCTTGTGGACGCAGGCACAGGAGTTGTGCGGGAAGCTGCGGCGGCTTTTCAACGCGGAATTTCCGCGCTCCAGCCGCCAAAATTGGAAATCGCGTTTTTGACGCATCTGCATTCGGATCACACATTAGGCTTGCCGGATTTGATTTTGACGCCGTGGGTGATGCATCGTACAGTTCCCTTGCAACTTTACGGGCCTGTGGGAACGCAGGCGATGGCGGACAATATCGAGAAAGCGTACGCGGAAGATATTCAGGTGCGCATCGAGGGCCTGGAGCATCAGACGACGACGGGACATCAGGTTGTGGCACACGAAATTCAACCGGGAGCGGTTTATCAGGATGCGAAGGTCAAGGTGACGGCGTTTTCGGTGAAGCACGGGAGCTGGAAAGAGGCGCTGGGATACCGATTCGATGCGAATGGAAAATCGGTAGTGATTTCCGGAGACACGCGGCCGGGTGAAAGTGTGGAGCAGGCCTGCAACGGATGCGACGTGCTGGTGCACGAGGTTTATTCCGGCACACTTCCTAAACAAGAGGACGACGGATATTTCGCGTCGTTTCACACTTCGGCGGAGCAGCTTGGTGAAATTGCGGCGAAGGCGCGGCCAAAAATTCTAGTGGTGTGGCATTACGTGTCGCTCAGGGACGCGAATCAGGCGAAAATGGCCGAGGAGATCCACAGGAATTTTCACGGGACGGTGGTAGTGGCGAACGATTTGGATGTGATTTCGCCGTAAGCGGCCGGTAGCGCAAATTTAGCGCGGAAGTGACCCGGATATCGCGAGCAAGGGCCGATGAAAAAATCGGCCCCTACAAACCCCTGCGCGAGGGCCGAATCGAAAAAATCGGGACCGACAACGGCACAAAACGCGCGAACGGGCAGAGGAAAAATCGGGCCGGTGCAAATCCTGTGCGAAGGGCCGATTAAAGAAATCGACCCCTAGGAGATACGTTCTAAAGCACCGCTACTTTGATTCCGGCGCAATGGAAGATGCGTTGATGACAGCGCCGGAGCCTGGGCCGTTGGCCGTGGCGAATTTTTCGGAGCCCGCAACAGTTCCCTTCACTTCCACAGTCTTGCCTGCATACTTTGCCGCTTCGCTCTGCGGATTCAGGATGTAGACCTTCTTGTCGGCAAAATTGAAGAAGGCGTATTGGGCGTGCTGGTCTTTGACGCACTTCAGCGTGCATTCGGCAGTGGGCGCTTTGTTGACGCGATTGTAGCCGCAGAATGTATCGGTGACGTAGCCCTTCCAGGTATGCGTCGCGGCGTTCGGCGCGGCGAGCAGAGTAGCGGAAGCGGCGAGCATCGAAAAAAGAGCGGCGGTGGAAAACCATTTAGTCATGAGCGCACCTCCTATTTGCTGAGTTTGGGCTTTCGGCGGCGGGAAGTCAATCCTGGGAGCGCGCGGGCCGATCGATTGGTAGTGCTTGAGCGGCAACTGATTTTGCGTCTCCGCTTTTGCGGAGAGTTTTTCCGGGTATTCTGGTGCTAAAGAGAGCGGATTTACCATGGCGCAGGAATTGGAAACTGTGACGCAGAAAATCCTGGAGCAAGTTCCGCTGGCGGAGCACAGCAATTACCGCATCGGCGGGCCGGCGCGATATTTTTGCGAAGCATCGAACGAAGAAGAGATTCGCGCCGCGGTGCAATTCGCGCGCGAACAGAATTTGCCGTTGTTCATTTTAGGCGGGGGAACGAATCTGCTGATCAGTGATGCGGGATTCAACGGGCTGATGCTGAAGATCCGCTTGATGCAATTGCAACTCGACGCGAAAGAGCGAATCGTCAACGTGGGAGCGGGCGTTTCGGTGGCGGACCTGCTGAAATTCACGATTCAGCATTCCTTGAGCGGGCTCGAATGGGCGGGCGGGCTGCCGGGAACGGTGGGCGGCGCGATTCGCGGAAATGCGGGCGCGTTTGGCGGAGAGATCAAGGATCGCATTGCGAGCGTGGACAGCTTCGATGTGGAGACGAAGGAGACGATTCATCGCGAGAATGCCGAATGCAAATTTGGGTATCGCTCGAGCATTTTCAAGGAGAAAAACGGACGCGAAATCATTTTGTCCGGGAAGATCCGGCTGGAAGCAGGCGACCTGCAGAAAATTGCCTCGGCTGTGCAGGACAAAATTAATTACCGGATGGAACGGCATCCGATGGAATATCCGAATATCGGCAGCACGTTCAAAAATGTGGATTTGAAGCTGGTACCAAAGGTGTGGCACAAAGCGGTGGAGAAAATCGTGAAAGTGGACCCGTTTCCGGTGGTGCCCACGGCGTATCTGATTTCGGAGACTGGCCTGCGCGGGACGCAGCACGGGGCGGCGATGGTTTCGCCGAAGCATCCGAACTTCATTGTGAATCTTGGCGGGGCTAAGGCAGAGGACGTGAAAATTTTGATTGCGAAAGTGAAAGAAGCGGTTTTCGAAAAGTACGGAATCCACCTCGAAGAAGAAATCCAGATGGTATAGCTCGCCCTTCTGCAGAACGCCAGGCGCACACAGTTTAAGCTCAACTTCGCCGAAAAATGAGGCCTAGAATTTTCCGGCTGTTTCTACCGGCCTGCGGCTTTCACTTTCGGCTGATCGGCACGTACTGCGGGCACATCCACCAGGTGCTCGGCGAGGAACCAGACCTGCAATTCGTTGGTGCGAATGACTTCGCTGACCAGCAAGTCATTGGTGCCATCGTCGGCGGATTCTGCGGCATCCCGCGCGAAGGCGCGCGCTTCCTTCAAAATAATTTCATGCGCTTCGAGAAGGCGCGAAAGCTGCACGGGAAGCTCTTCACGGCCGCGCGGCAGGCGCGGGATGAGCGTGGTCTCTGCGACATCGGCAGCCATAGCCAGGCTGATGCCGCCAAGAGTCTGGATACGCTCGGCAATCGCATCTACCAGTTCGTTCTGTTCGCCGTAGTGTTTGTCGAAAAGCAGATGAATCTGATAGAAAGTGTGACCGGTAACTTGCCAATGGTGTTTCTTGTACATGTCGCGAAGGGTCATCGTGTCGGCAACCAGCTGATTCAGATTTTCCGCACTTTGCGCGCAGACTTTTTCGTCCAGCGCGATCGGTAACTTGGCGATCTTGCCGTAGGGCTGAATTTCGCGGGCCTGTTGATGCAAAAGCGGCTGCGAATGCGCCGTTCCGGCTTCGAGCTGATTGTAAGAAGGTGCGTGTTTGTCATTTCTGGGGCTCATGGGTTTCTCCTTAGTTGGAGTGGTTGATGCTGCATCGGATTCAAATTTGCGGGGCCGGATTCAGCGAGCGGCGTGAGCCATGCTGTGATCGTTGTGGTGATTCGAGCCCGCAGATTTCTTGGACGAGCGCTTTCCGTTGGACGCGCGGTCGAAATAGCCGATGCGTTCGAGCACGGCTCCCGCGACAAGCGGAAGGGCTAGAGTCGCGTCACTGAACACCTCGGCGAATTTTCCGCCTTCGTCGGGCGGAACGAATTTGCCCCAGGAGATCGCTTCGGTGTAGGTGCTGCCGGAAAGCCCGCCCCAATGCACCGGCTCGGGACAGATACGCAAGCCGTAGTGGTAGCGCTTGAGGGGCATTTCTTCGTAGCCCCGGCGGGCGAGCAGTTCCGCGTAAACGCCGAATTGCTGCGACCAGTTGCGCGGCACGCCGCCGCCGATGGTGAAAATTCCCATGCGCTTGGTGGCCAGCATGGTTTCGGCGAAATGCTCGAAATCGGCGAAGGAATCGAAAGTCAATGCGGGGCGGCCTTCTTTGCGCCGCTGGCGCTGATGCAGAGCGAAATCTATGCCCAGTTCCGAATCGGTGAACGCGGGAATGAAGACCGGCACATTTTTCTCGACGGCGGATTTCAGAATGCCGCGACCCGGCGCATGGCGGATGAGATATTCGCCGATGGCGCGATTTAGCGTCCAACTGGAAACCGTTTCGGCGGGGTCCCACTTTTCGAGGAGATGTTCAACGATCTCTTCGATGTAATCGAGGTTCAATTCCGGCTCGAGCGAATCGTAAACGCGATTGTAGCCGGCGAAGAAGAGCTCTTTGTCGTTCATCTTCTCATCGTAACGGAAGTGATGCCTGCCGGCGGCTTCAACGAGGCCGTGCGCCATCAGCGCGCCGGTGGAAACGACGGCTTTGACAATGCCGGAATCAATGAGATCGCAGAAGACGAGACCCATTTTCGCGACGGTCATCGCGCCGGAAAGCGTGAGCACGACGAAGCAATCTTTGTCGCGGGCCATTGCTTCGAGAACGTCGGCGGCGTCGCCGACCTGGCGGGCGGTGAAGGCGGTCTGTCCCATAGCACGGACGAGTTCGTCAACGGTGCGCGCTTTGGAGAGATCGAGCGGATAAATCGGCGTGAGACGATCCTCGATGGGATCGTGCAAGATTCTGTCGGTTACTCCCTTTTTCTTTGCCATTCGGTTTTCTCGCAGGTAATGTATCACCTCCGAAGCATTGTGTGGCTATAAATAGTACAAAGCACGAAAAGAAAAAAGAGAAAAATTAAAAAACTAAGGAGCGGCTTGGTGCTGCTGAAAACTTACACGCCTGCGTCTGCGGAGAATTTCGGCGGGCTGCCGGAAGAAAATTCGAAGTATGAAAATTCGCGCGCGGTGATTTTCCCGATTCCGCTGGAGCGCACCACGACGTACGAGCATGGGACGCGGAACGGTCCGGCGGCCATCATCGCGGCGAGCCGCAACATGGAAACATGGGACGAAGAGCTGGGCGTGGAGACATTTTCGAAAATTGGAATCGCGACGCTGCCTGCGATTGACACAGGAGAGGGCACGCTCGAAAAAGTGCTGGCGGATATTTACACCACGGAACTGTCGCTGCTTGGCGATGGGAAATTTCCTGTCGCGCTAGGGGGAGAACATTCGCTGACTCCTCCGCTGGTGGCGGCCGCGGCGAAAAAATTCGCGGACTTGAGCGTACTGCAAATAGACGCGCACGCGGATTTGCGCGAGGCGTATCAGGGGAATCCGGCGAGCCACGCATCGGCGATGCGGCGCGTGGTCGAAACTTGTCCGGCGGTGCAAGTGGCGATTCGCTCGCTTTCGATCGAGGAGTCGGAGGCCATTCCGCGGCTGCGGACGAAAATTTATTGGGCGCGAGATATTGCACGCGCCCCGCTGGAAAGCTGGATTCCGCGCGTGGTTGCGGATCTTTCGGCGCATGTGTATCTGACGGTGGACCTGGACGGGTTTGACCCCGCGTACATGCCGGCGACGGGCACGCCGGAGCCGGGCGGACTCGATTGGTATCAAGTGACGTCGCTGATTCGCGCGGTGGCCAAATCGAAAAAAATTGTTGCGGCTGACGTAGTGGAACTTTTGCCGCAGCACGGCGATCATGCTTCGGACTTTTTGGCGGCGAAACTGGTTTACAAAATTTTGGGCTACGTGTTTTGCATGAAATAGGCCGGCGTTGCGGAGGGCAGAATGTACTTCATCTATTTCAGCCATGGGTTGATCGCGTGGATCATCATCGGGCTCATCGCGGGCTGGCTTGCAGGAAAAGTTTCGCACGGGCGCGGATTCGGGTGCCTCGCGGACATTATTTTGGGATTGATCGGCGCGCTGGTTGGCGGATGGATTTTCACGAGACTACGAATCCCATCCGGGGGTGTGATTGGCAGCCTGGCGGCGGCATTCGTCGGCGCGGTGGTCTTGGTTTCGATTGCACGGCTGTTTACGGGGCATCCACATGATTGAGATTTTGCAGGCAAAGAGCCGATAGAAAAATCGGCCCGTACGACCCCGATAGATTAATTTTTGCTAAAACCTGGCGCGGGCCGGATACGTCTAAATAGCTGGAGAAGAACTCGTGGCGACCCCGAAGACGACCTACAGTACGGCGATTATGGATCTGGCGCGCGTGACGTTGCGCGTGCTGGCGCGCAACAAGATGCGCACATTCCTTACAATGCTGGGAATCACCATTGGCATCGGCGCGGTGATCTGCACGGTGGCGATTGGCGAAGGCGGCTCGGCGCAAATTCGCGAGCAGATTGCCGAACTCGGGGACAATCTCGTCTGGATTGAGGCGGGCGGACGCACGATCAATGGAGCGCGCACCGGAAACGACAACACCAAGACGCTGACCAACGAGGATGCGGCGGCGCTGCCGAGAGAGATTCCGCTGTTCAAGGCCTGTTCGCCGAATACGGACGGGCACATTCAAATCGTCTACGGGAATAACAACTGGGGAACGCATTTTCGCGGCACTGCGCCGAATTTTTTGGAGATCAAAAACTGGCCGGTCGTCCAAGGGAGCAACTTTACGGAAGCGGACGTGCAGAATCTCTCGCAAGTTTTGATCATCGGGAAAACGGTGAAAGATAATCTCTTTCGTCCCGATGAGGATCCCATCGGCAAAGTCGTGCGCGTGGGAGGGCTTCCGTTCACGGTAATCGGAGTGCTGCAAACGAAGGGGCTTAGTCCCATGGGATGGGATCAGGATGACACGGCTTCGATGCCGTACACCACGGCGCAGCGCAAAGTGACCGGCGAAAACTGGCTGGACGATATTTTCTGCTCGGCGACTTCCACGGACGCGATTGCCCCCGCCGATGATCTCGCGGAACGGCTGATGCGCCAGCGCCACCATTTGCGGCCAGGCGAGCCTGACGATTTCAACATTCGCACGCCGACTCAATTTCTGGAAGCGCAGGAGGAAGCGAGCAAAACGTTCACGCTGATGCTGGCGTGCATCGCGTCGGTGTCGCTGCTCGTCGGCGGAATCGGCATTATGAATATCATGCTCGTTTCCGTGACGGAGCGTACGCGCGAAATCGGCGTGCGTATGGCGGTGGGCGCGACGGAGCGCGACATTCACCTGCAATTTTTGATCGAAGCGACAATCGTCAGTCTGCTTGGCGGACTGCTGGGGGTGTTCTTTGGCGTGTTTGCGTCAAAGTTGCTGGCGAGCACGCTGGCATGGACGATGCAAATTCCGCCCTCCTCCATTGTTGTTGCGGCGGTATTTGCGCTGTTCGTGGGGCTTTTCTTCGGATATTATCCCGCGCAAAAAGCGGCGCAGCTTGATCCCATTGAAGCGCTGCGCTTCGAGTAATTTTCAGCTTGCCGCGAGAACTGCAACGCGGCGAACTCCTCCGATGAGAATGCTGTGATACGATGAATTCATGAAGGAGTGTGCGCGCCGCAATTGAGCAAGACTTCCCTGATGATGGTGCCGCTCGGCGGGCTGGGCGAGTTCGGCATGAACATGATGGCCCTGCGCTATGGCGATGACCTCATCGCCATTGACGCCGGATTGATGTTCCCGGAAACGGAACTGCTGGGCGTTGACGTTGTCATTCCGGACATAACTTACCTGAAGCAGAGTCGCGCTGGGCTGCGCGGCCTGATTTTGACGCATGCGCATGAAGATCACATCGGCGCGGTTCCCTATTTGCTGCCGGACCTGAATTGCCCGGTGTACGGCACGCGCTTCACGCTCGCGCTCGTGCGCAAAAAACTCGAAGAACGAGGACTGCTCGAAACAGCCGATCTGCGCGAAATCAAGCCGGGCGGCGCAGTAACACTAGGGCCGTTTCAAATTGAATTCGTGCAAGTGACGCACAGCACCATTGACTGCGTGGCGCTGGCGATTCGCACGCCGCTTGGAATCGTGATTCACACCGGCGATTACAAAATTGATCCTACGCCGGTGGATGGCGAGCCTTTCGATTTGCACCGCTTCGCGCGATATGGGCAGGAAGGCGTGCTGGCGCTTTTTGCGGATTCGACAAATGCGGAGCGCCCGGGCTACACGCAATCAGAGCGCGCGATCAAGCCGCGGCTCGAAGAGCTTTTTCGCGCGGCGCCGCGGCGCGTGGTGGTTTCCTGCTTCGCCAGCTCGATTCACCGCATTCAGCAAATTATTGATATTGCGGTCGAACAGGGACGCAAAGTCGCGTTCGTTGGGCGCAGCATGGTGGATAACGTCGAGATCGCGCATTCGCTCGGCCAGTTGCGCATCCCCGACGGCACTGTGGTGCGGCCGCAAGACATCAACACCTTTGATCCACGGAAAATCGCGGTACTGGCGTCCGGCAGCCAGGCCGAGCCGATGTCTTCCCTCTCGCGCATCGCCGTGGACAATCACCGCCTCCTGGAACTCGCCGAGAATGACACCGTGATTCTCTCGGCGCGCATCATTCCTGGAAATGAAAAAGCCATTTCGCGGATGATTGACCATCTTTTCCGCCGGCGCGTGCTCGTGTATTACGAGAGCGGACGCTCGGCGCCGATTCACGTTTCGGGCCACGCCAGCCAGGAAGAGATGAAGCTCCTGCTGAATCTTGTGCGGCCGAAGTATTTCGTGCCGGTTCACGGCGAATACCGGCAACTTTTCCAGCACGCAGCGCTGGCGCAGCAGGTTGGGGCCGTGTCGCGCGAAATCATGATGGTGGAATCCGGGCAGCCCATCGAGTTCACGGAAGATGGCGCGTTTCGAGCCGAGCCTGTGCCGGTGAGCCGCGTTTGCGTGGACTCCGGCTCGCTTGAAGAGGTTGAGGACGTGGTGATTCGCGACCGGCGACATCTGGCCGAAGATGGCGTGGTCGTGCCGATCATTGCCATTAATAAACACAGCGGGCGGCTTGAGACCTCGCCCGAAATCGTCACGCGCGGATTTCTTGCTTCCGACGGGCAGGAATTGCTGGCGCTGGCGCGCGAAGTGGTGCTGAAAACGATGGAGCAGTCGAACCCCGAGGAAAAGGGCGACTGGAGCGTCATCAAAGAAAAGATTCGCGTGGATTTGAAGCGTTTCCTCAACAAGAAAACCTCGAAGCGCCCGATGATTTTGCCTGTGATCCTCGAAGTATAACGCCCCACCCAGAGTGAATCTCTTGCTTGCGGATGCCCACATACGTCGCTTGACATATGGTAAGTATGCCCTTACCGTTAGTTATGGCTTACGGTATGAAGGAGCTGTTTGCGCTGGCAGATCCGACGCGTCTGGCGATGGTCGAGCGGTTGCGCCGCAGGCCGATGACCGTGGGCGAGCTCGCGGAGCGGCTGCCGGTTACGCGCCCGGCCGTTTCGCAGCATTTGAAAATTTTGAAGCAGGCGCGAATCGTCACCGAAACGCGCAGCGGGACGCAGCATATTTTCAATTTGAATCCGGAAAGCTTGAACGAATTGCGGGCTTACGTTGACAGGATGTGGGAGGATGCGCTGGCGTCATTTTCGCGGTACGTCGCGGCGCAGAAGCGGCAAAGGCGTAAACTCGGGAAATGAAGGCGCGGCGCTTCCCTGCCCCGGCGAAGTTCAAAGTGCGGCGGTATGAGGAACATGATTTTGAGACGCTCTACGCGATTGACCAGCTCTGTTACGCGCCGGAAATTGCGTATTCGCGCGCGGAGTTGCGCTGGTACCTGGCGATGCGTGGGGCAGGATGCTGGGTCGCGGAGAATGTGGGAGCGAAGCGCGGGGCGGCGAAAATCGCGGGCTTCCTTGTCGCGACGAGTCGCGGCGCTCATGGGCACATCCTCACAATTGATGTGCTCGAGAAATTTCGCCGCGCGAAGGTCGCTTCATCGCTGCTGCGGCGCGCGGAAGCAGAGTTGGCGAAGGGCGGAGTTCGCGAAATGTGGCTGGAGACGGCGACGGACAATGACGGCGCAATCGCGTTCTGGAGAAATCGCGGGTACGTCACACGAGGACGGCTGCCACATTACTATCCGAATGGCGTGGACGCGTTTGCGATGTCGAAAACGTTGGCGGGGCGCGCACGGGCGAGCGAATGAAAAAACGGCCTGCGACACTCGCGTGTTTGCGGTCGCATCTAAGAAGCGAGCTAACCAATCTTGTCCAGGCGCGGAACGTTTTCGCGTGAAGCGCTGTTTGCAAGTTCGCACGCGGGAGGAATTGATTTGCTGTTGAAATTCGGCATGCGAGGGTATGCTTTCGGGCGTGTTCCTCCACGCAGGAGCCGCGCGACAGCGCCCGCGCGCCCTGTGCGACACCGAGGCCTTCCCCAACAGCCCAGGAGAGTCACGTGCGCATCTTCGAGATGACAGAAAATCGCCGTATTAACGAACTCATTGGATTCATTGGCGGGACGCTGGGCATTCTGCTGGCGCTGAGCCTGCTTTCGTATTCGCCGCAGGACGCGTCCTTCAATGTTTCGGCGCCCTCTCCGCTCGGCGGG
This sequence comes from Candidatus Acidiferrales bacterium, assembly GCA_035763605.1. Taxonomy (GTDB): domain Bacteria; phylum Acidobacteriota; class Terriglobia; order Acidiferrales; family UBA7541; genus DAHUXN01. The sequence continues at coordinate 1,964 of DASUAV010000070.1, read as the reverse complement.
CCGGCGCACAATTGGATTGGTCCTGTCGGCGCGCACATTGCCGATCTTTTCTTCCAGGGATTCGGCTACGCGGCCCTGCTCTTCCCGCTTGGGCTTTTCGTTCTGGCCACGCAATGGTTGCGCAGCAAAAAAGTGGGCTCTCCGATTGCGAAAATTATCGGCTCGCTGCTTTTCGTACTTGCGCTGCCTGCGGAGTTGTCGCTTATCGGAATGCCTGCTGTTCGCGGCGCGATTCCCGCCGGCGGAATGTTTGGCGCGCTGATTGATCGCGGACTGCACGCGAGCTTCGGCACGATTGGCGCGAACGTGGTTGCGCTGGCGTGCGCATTCACCGGATTGTTTTTGAGCACGCAATTCACTTTTGCCGGAACGGCAAAATGGATGAGCGGGCCGCTGGCGGAAAATGGATTCATCGGCAAACGCATTTACATGCTCATTGAGCGTTATCGCGACTGGCGCGAGGCGCGCGAAGCGGAGAAGCTGCGCAAGCGCGTGGAAGAAATAAAAATTGCCGGACGTCCCGCGGTGGCGATGCAAGCGAAATCGGCGAAGAGCGCTGTTGCCGTAGAGGAAGAAGACGCGCCGGAAGCTGAAGAAGAATCGCGGAATAGTTTTCCCACCATTACCTTCGGCGCGCGCGGCGATTCCGAGCCGAAGCCGCGCAAGCCCGCGCCCGAACCCAAAATCACCAAAGGCAAAACCGCTTATCGCCTCCCTTCCCCGTCGCTTTTGCACTCCGGCGATCGCGGCGAGCGCATGACGGAATCGGAATTGAAGGACTATGCGCGGGCCATCGAGCAGAAGTGCGCGGAATTCGACGTGGCCGGGCACGTCACGCAGATCAATCCGGGGCCGGTGGTCACTACATTTGAATTGAAGCCGGAAGCGGGAATCAAATACAGCCGCATCACCGGGCTTGCCGATGATTTGTGCCTCGCGTTGCGCGCGGAATCGATTTTGATCGAGCGCATTCCCGGAAAATCTACCGTAGGAATTCAAGTTCCGAATCCGCATCGCGAGACGATTGCGCTGCGTGAAGTGGTCGAGTCGCCGGAATTCTCGCATTCGTCTACCAAGCTTGCGCTGCCGCTCGGAAAAGATCTGGTGGGCCACATTCGCGCCGCCGATTTGACGCAAATGCCGCACTTACTCATCGCCGGCGCGACCGGCACGGGCAAGAGCGTGTTCATCAACTCGATGCTGATGGGCATGCTGTACAAATCCACGCCGGACGAAATGAAACTAGTGCTGGTGGACCCGAAGCGCATCGAACTCGGGCTCTATGAGGACATTCCGCATCTGTTCACGCCTGTGGTGACCGATCCGAAGATCGCTTCCAACGTCCTGCGCAACGCGACGCGCGAAATGGAGCGGCGCTTGAAGCTGCTGGCACAGCGCGGCGTGCGCAACATTGATCAGTACAACCGCACGTTTGAAAAGGCGCAGTCGCTCTCGCTCTTCGATGAAGCGGAAGGCGAAGAACACAAGCCGCTCCCCTACATCGTGATCGTTATCGACGAACTGGCCGATTTGATGATGGTGGATACGACGAACGTGGAGGAGTCCATCACGCGGTTGGCGCAAATGGCCCGTGCGGTCGGCATTCACTTGATTTTGGCGACGCAGCGGCCGTCGGTGGACGTCATCACCGGTCTTATCAAGGCAAACTTCCCCGCGCGCATTTCCTTCCGCGTCGCCAGCAAAGTGGATTCGCGCACGATTCTGGATACCAATGGAGCGGAATCGCTTCTGGGGCGCGGCGACATGCTTTATCTGCCTGCAGGATCGTCGCGCATTCACCGCATTCACGGCCCGCTGGTGACGGAATCGGAGGTTGCCGCGGTATGCGAATTCTGGCGCGAGCAGGCCAAAGCCATCTACAACGAAGAATTGCTCAAGCCGCCGAAGGATGAGAACGCCAAAGCAGCCGCCGACAACAGCGGGGCGGATAACGGCGATGACGT
>DASUAV010000069.1:0-10085 GCA_035763605.1 Candidatus Acidiferrales bacterium | reverse complement strand
CAAACAAAGGAACTGCGAGACACAGTACAAGAGAGGCGAAAATTATGGACATGGCAAGGCGGTGAAACCTTGATGGCAAAATGTGGCGCATGTTCGTGCACTCAGTGCTCGGCAAGGAGTTTTTTCCAGCGGGACCAGGCGGCTTCGCGGGCCTTGGCGTTTGCGGGAGTGGCGTCGGGAGCTTCGCCGGCGCGCATGAAGCCGTGGCCTGCGCCATCATAGGTGACCGGCTCGTAGGTTTTGCCGAGCGCCTTCATGTCCGTAATCGTCTGCGGAACAGTCGCGCCGATGCGCATGTCGTTGCCTGCATAAAATCCGTACACCGGAGCGGTGATGCGTGCCATGGCGTCTTTCGTGGGCGGCACGCCGTAAAAAACAAACGCGGCGCTCAGGTCTTTGCGATTGGTGGCGAAGCGGAAGCTCTGCCCGCCGCCCCAGCAAAATCCGGCGACGAAAAGTTTTCCGTTGGCGGACGGAATTTTCAGCGCGTAGTCGGCGACGGCGTTCAAGTCCGCGGTGATTTGGTCAGGATTCAAATGGCTGACGGCTTCGGTGGCGCCGCCCTGCGGAAAATCCTTGGTGCGCCCGCCATTTGGTCCCATGCCGGAGAGCAGATCGGGCGCGACGGCAATGTAGCCCGCGGCGGCGACTTCGTCGGCGAGTTCCTGCGCCCAATCGGTGAGACCGAAAATTTCGTGAATGATGAGCACGACGGGGCGCTTGGTCGAGGCTTCGGGATAGACAACGAAAGTTTCCACGGCGCGATTGTCGTGCTTGACGGTGACCCATTCGCGATGACGCGGGGATTTTTGCAACTTGGCTTGCGCCCACTCCTGCGCGGATGCGAGCGATGCGCAAAGTAAAATTCCGCAAACGACGAGGAACAGATTGACGACAGCGCGTTTCATGGGGACCTCTTTCGCAGGTGGATTCGCTGCCAGCGCACCATTTTGCTTGCACCATTTTGCTTGCGACATTTTGCTTGGAACGGGGGCGCGATTCAACCGTTAGTTGCGAGACGGCCGATGAGCAGAGTTCGTTCGTGAGGAATCGAAGACGTGCCTCAGCGGCTGAGCCGCTCTAGTCCTGTGCATCTTGCGGCACGGCTGAAGCCGTGCCCTTACAAGAGCCTCTCGTTGCAGCACTGGCTTTGAACCGTCCGTGACGAAAATCTCGCTGCCGTACAGACTCGTTGGCCAGTTTTGCGGGCGATCCAAAAAACAAAGCCTCAGGTCAGTTCCGGGCAAAAATCGCCGGCACGGGACCCGAGCTACGAGGAGGATGCGGCTACTTGATGGCGACGACCATGGAATCGGGGCCGACGAGATGCTCGACCCGCGTTTCGCGGAAGCCAGCTTCTTTCATCCAGGCGCTGCAATCCGCGCCGGTGTAGTCGAATCCGCCGGGCGTTTCGATGAGCATGTTGAGGCTCATGAGCAGGCCGAAAGTATTTTTCGAGCGGTCGTCGTCAATGATGCTGTCGTAGACGATGAGCGCGCCGCCTTTGGGAAGCGCATCGTACGCTTTGCGAATGAGCGTTTTCTTTTCGTCGAGATTCCAATCATGGAGAATGTGGCCCATCATCAGCGCGTCGGCTTCGGGCAGCTCGCGCTCGAAGAAACTTCCCGCCTGAAAAGTGAGGCGCTGCGCGAGGCCGTTGGCCGCGACGTATTCCTCAAAAATGGGCTTCACTTCCGGCAAATCGAAACCAATGCCGGAGATGTGCGGATTGGCAAGTGCGACTTGCACGATTAAATCCCCCTGCGCAGTGCCGACGTCCGCGGCGGTTTTATAATTTTTCCAGGGGAATTTCGCGGCGATGGTGCGATTCGCGCCGGTGCTGATGCCCGTCATGGCTTTCAAAAATCCTTTGAGCCGTTGAGGATCGGCGTAAAGAGCGGCGAATGGGCTTGCGCCTCCGCTTTTCGCTTCGTTTTGCAATTCGCCGGTGCGAAGCGCGGTGGTCAAATTGCCCCAGAAGTTATAAAGGCGCGCGTTTGCCATTTCGAGAACGCCGCCGATGTAGGAGGGTTTATTGCGGTCGAGGAAAACGTCTACCGAGGGCGTATTGCTGTATTCGCCGTTCTGGCGCGCGAGAAATTGCAACGCCACGAGCGTGTCGAAAAAATCGCGGGCGGAGCGAGGATGCACGCCCAACTTTTCAGCGAGCGAGTCGAGCATCTGCGGGCCGCGCGCCAGTTCGGTGAACACGCCGAGTTCCACGGCGCTCAGAAGCGTTTTCGACGCCCAGAAACCCAGACCAATTTGCATGATGTGGTCAGGATTCACTGCGGGCGCGGGAGTTTGCGTTGCCATGTGATGCCTCCGTTTATTTTAGGTTTGGCGTTCATAGTAGGCGGCGGGCGCGGACGCGTCAATGCGGAACTGCGATACGCGAGGAAAAGTTTGGCCGGACGGACGCGAAGCACATGGGAAACATGGTATCTACCGCGATTGCGGACCGAAGGACTCATTTCGCAGCGGAAATAATAAGTTGATTAGCCATCGTGGCCATGAAAGCCGCATTGGAGTTTCTTTCGCCGCTCCTGCACAAATTCCACCTTTAGCAGGAACACTCAAAGATATTTCTCGGGATAAAGCGGCTCGTCAGAGCGCGAAGTAACAAACGCAGGGTTTACTTACCGATGAGCTGATCGGCGAGATCGGCGGCAATGGGGAAGCGGAAGCGTTCGTGTTGGTAAGCCTTGATCATTCCCACAATCCAGACGACCAGCGCAGCCAAGTCCACGATGCCACGCAGGCTCGCCCAGAAGCCAACACCGGACCAGGACCAGTCGAAGCCTCGTCCCCACATATTGCCGAAGAAGATCATGCCGAGCACGATGCTGATGATGTTCAGTATGCCAAACGTTACGAGGGATTGCGCGGCATGGAAACGAACAAAGGGGCGCTTGTCAATCAGCAGAAAAATCAATCCTGTGATCCAGCCTAGAATGTAGCAAAGCAGGCCCGCGACGTTTTCCGAAAGCCCTGTTTGTGCGGCGCTCATCGGCGCTCCCGAAGGTGCTGCGCTGGAGGTGATTCCCTGTGATGCGCCGCAGTTGTGGCAGAAAGCAGCGCCGGCGTCCACAACCGTTCCGCATTTTGAGCAGTGCGGCATTGCGCTCCTCGCGAAAGAAGTTGCGCGCAGAGTATCAGAGCGGCGGAAACGCAGCAAGTGTTACGTTCTCGCGTTCACACGGGAAGAGCTTCGAAAACAGCCATGCCAATGGGAGTCGGCGTGACGCGATTTAGCCGGAAGCCCGCGCTCGCGAGAAGTTCGCGATATTCCTCGGGAGTGCGCTCGCGACCGCCGGTGCAAACGAGCATGGCGATGTCCACAAATTTTGCGGGCGAAGGTTCAGGACCTGAGGTCAAGTTCCATTCGACAAGCAATAGCGCGCCGTCTTTGGGAACGGCGCGGCGGCAATTCGCGAGAATGTGGCGGGCTTTTTCGTCGTCCCAATCGTGGATGACGCTCTTCATCGCATAAGCGCGCGTGCCGGAAGGAATTTCGAGGAAGAAGTCGCATTCGCGCAGTTGTGCGCGGGATTGCAATTCCCCGGCGAGGTAGCCGCGCTCGCTGGCGCGTTCGAGGACGTGCGGTAAATCGGCGAGCACGCCTTGCAATTTGGGATGCGCGCGCAAAATCGAAGCCAGCAGGATGCCGTTTCCTCCGCCGACATCGGTGAGGCTGCCCCACTGGCCGAAGTCGTAGGCGGCGGCGACAGGCGGGCCGATGATCGCGGACATGCTGGTCATGGCATCGTCGAAGATGCGCGCCTGATCGGGATGCTGCTTGAGGTACTCGAATCCGTCCATGCCAAAGACTTTTTCGCGGCCGGTCTTGCCGGTTTCGATGGAGTAAACAAGTTCGGCGTAGGACGCATAAATCAACTGAATATCGCCGAAAATGAAACGGGCACGCAGAGATCCGGGAACATCGCTGCGTAGAAAATGCGAGAGGCGATTATTCGCGAAAAGGCGCGGCTCGCCGGGTGATTTGGGCGAAATTTCTTCGAACAGGCCGGCGCTGGCGAGCGCGCGAAGAACGCGATGCAGCGCGGACGCATTGACGTTGAGCTGTCTCGCGATTTGCGCGGCGCTTTGCGAGCCATCCACAAGCACGTCGGCGACGCCGAGTTTAGCGACGGCGCAGGCGCAGCGATTCACGACGAAAGCGTCAGCGATTTGCAGCAACTCTTTCGGCGGCATGGCCGGCGCTGCTCCCACGCTCGTGTTCGCAAGGGGAGAGGGGCTAGCTTTCGTTTCCATCGAAATACCTCCGTAGGAATCGTGTGATATAGCTCAAGGATTTGCTGCCTCGATCTGGGTCTCGAGTGCTGCGGAAGCGGAACTGTGAGGGCCGAAACGATAGGGGCCCAGACGTGTAATCAGAATGGCCGCAACAGAGGCGGCCAGGGCCAATGCGAGAAGCGGGACGCGGTAGGACCCGGTCTTGTCGAATCCGACGCCCATTAAGTAAGGGCCGAGGGCCACAGAAATGACAAATCCAAACCACAGATACGAGTAAATTTCCGCAAACGAACGCAGGCCGAAATACCGGCTGGTCATGTAAGCCATGACGTCCGCTTCCGCGCCGATTCCCAATCCCACCGAAACGGCGGAGACGAAAGGGAGCCAGTTCGGCCCGTGAACCGCGAGTAAGAGCATTCCGAGCGCAGCCTGCCCAAACAGAAATGCAGCCACGTGTGGAGCAAAGAAACGGTCGAGGAAATAGCCTGTGCAAACCCTGCCGACAAACAGGGCTGCGCCTATACAAGAGGCAGCGAGAGCGCCGACTTGTGCCGTGCTGCCGCGGTCATGGACCAAGGAAGGCAAGTGAACCACACATCCTTGCAGTCCGATCATAAGCATGAAAAACGCAAACATCATGTACCAAAACGCGCGGTCGCGCCTGACTTCGCTCCAGGCGAGGCCCTGATCTTTGTGGATTGTGCCGGCGACGGCATGCGAACTCGCGTTGCCGTCGGGAAGGAGGCCCATGCTTTCGGGACGCTCCTTTAGAAAGAACGTGAGAACCGGCACAGCGATTAGCAGCACCGCGACAGCGTAGACTCTGTAGGCATCCCGCCAACCGGACGCGGTAATGATGCGCTGAAGCAGCGACGGCATGACGATGGCGGCGATGCCCATACCAAACATCATCAGTCCGAGCGCCAAACCCCTGAAACGGTCGAACCAGTGGGAAATGACGTCGCTGAACACAAGGGGCGAAGACCCGATACCAGCGAGGCCCAAAAGAAAATACAACACGTAGAGATGCCAGATCTTCCCGGAGAAAAGTCCGTTGGATAGAAGCAACACGGCAAAAACAACCAGAGATGTAATGGCGATTCTGCGCGCGCCGAAGCGATCAACCAAACGTCCGACGGCTAAAGCTCCTGGAGCGCCGGCAAGACCGAAAAGGGTAAACGCGAAGGAGATGGCTGCGCGGTTCGAGTGGAATTCGCGACTAAGAGGCGCGACAAACACGCCGAAAGAGTAGACGATGACAGGCGCAGCCCCGAGAAAAAGACCCAGCGCCGCGACAGCAACAATCCACCATCCATAGAAAACCCGTCGCATGAGTACATACGCCTTTTTGAGACGGACAAACCCGGAGCCGACCGAGTGGAAAGTGATTCGGTGACGCGCATTATACGCGCGAACTCCGCGCTTACAAAGAAAAACGCTCGGGAGATTCGCGGAGGGCGAACTCCCGAGCTGGCCTGGCTCACTGGAATGAGGCTAAAGGCTAAGCTGTCTGGCGGCTGGCGTGCGGCTGCGCCGCGTGCTGTTGCGGCTGATAGGTGCCGGGGACGGCGCGGAGCGAGATGGCGATGCGGTTCCAGCCGTTGATGGCGACGATGGCAAGCGTGAGCGCCACAATCTCTCCTTCGGAGAAATGTTTTTTCACTTCTTCGAAGGCTTCATCGGGCACGTGAGTTTCGGAAACGAGCGTGAGCGATTCGGTCCATGCTAGAGCGGCGCGTTCGCGTTCAGAATAGAACGGAGTTTCGCGCCAGGCATTGAGTTCGTAGAGGCGCTGCTCGGTTTCGCCGGCGGCGCGTGCGTCTTTCGAGTGCATGTCGAGGCAATACGCGCAGCCGTTGATTTGCGAGGCGCGCATCTTGATGAGTTCGAGGAGCGGTTTTTCGAGTCCGGAATTGTGAATGTAAGTTTCGAGGCCGGCCATCGCTTGATACGCTTTGGGATCCACTTTCGTCACATCGATTCTGGATTTCATGGTCTTCCTCCCTTTGTTTACGGATGCGTTTGAGGGCGTCAAAGAACCAGATTTTTTCGCTGAGTGAAAAAGTCGCAGACCTTTTGAAAGCAAAGGCCTGCGATGCAAGCGTCGCGCCTTCTGCGTTGGCTGACTTTGACGAGCAGGTAACGCGTCATTCCTCTTCGAGAACGGCGGGGCTGGCGAGTTTCTGGATGACGGACATGTCTTCGAGAGTGGTGACGTCACCGGAGACGCCGCCTTTTTCGGCGACTTCGCGGAGCAGGCGGCGCATAATTTTACCGCTGCGCGTTTTGGGCAATGAATCGGCAAAGCGCACTTCCGCCGGACGCGCGATTGCCCCGATGGTTTCCGCAACGTGCTCAGTGAGAGTGCTGCGCAGCTTTGCAGAATGATTGTGACCCGCGCGCAGCGTGACAAAACAGACGATGGCTTCGCCTTTGATTGCGTCGGGACGCGCGACGACGGCGGCCTCCGCTACAGAAGGATGGCTGACCAGCGCGCTTTCGATTTCCATCGAGCTGAGGCGATGACCCGCGACTTTGATGACATCGTCCACGCGGCCAAGCACCCAGATGTAGCCGTCTTTGTCGCACTGCGCGGCATCGCCGGTAAAGTAAACGCCAGGGACGCGGCTCCAGTAGTCGCGCTTGAAGCGCTCGTCGTCGCCGAAAATTGTGCGCAGCATGGACGGCCAAGGCTTTTCGATAATCAGATAGCCGGTTTCGCCCGGCTTGACGGGTTCGCCTTTTAGAGTTACGACGCGAGCGACGACTCCCGGAAGAGGCAGCGTCGCCGAGCCGGGCTTTGTCGGCGTGGCGCCCGGAAGCGGAGAAATCATCATCGCGCCGGTTTCGGTTTGCCACCAGGTGTCCACGATGGGGCACCGCTTGCCGCCGATGACCTCGGAATACCATTTCCACGCGGCGGGATTAATGGGCTCGCCGACAGTGCCGAGCAAGCGCAGGCTGGAGAGATCGCGTTTCGTAATCCAGTCATTGCCCCAAGCCATGAACGCGCGGACGGCAGTCGCCGAACTATAAAAAATCGACACCTTGTAGCGCTCGATGATTTCCCAGAAGCGGTCTTTCTTCGGAAAATCGGGCGCTCCTTCGTACATCACACAAGTGGCGCAATTCGCGAGCGGACCGTATACGAGATAACTGTGGCCTGTGACCCAGCCGATGTCGGCGGTGCACCAGTAGACATCATCGTCGCGCAAATCGAAAACGAGCTGCGTTGTGTACATCGTACCGAGCAAATATCCGGCGGAGGTGTGCAGCACGCCTTTGGGTTTGCCGGTGGTGCCGCTCGTATACAGGATGTACAGCGGATGCTCGGCATCGAAATGCGGCGCAGGACAATTCGCGGAGGATTTTTCTTCGAGTTCGTGCCACCAGAGATCGCGGCCATTTTTCCAGGCGACTTTTTCGCCGGTGCGCTTCACGACGATGACTTTTTCGATGGACGGGCAGGATTCGGCAGCTTTGTCGGCGGTATCTTTGAGCGGGACCACGTGGCCGCGGCGAAAACCACCGTCCGCGGTGATGAGCCATTTGGATTTTCCGTCGGCGATGCGATCGGCGAGCGCGGTGGCGCTGAAGCCTCCGAAAATCACGGAGTGAATTGCGCCGATGCGCGCGCAGGCGAGCAGAGCGATGGGCAATTCGGGGACCATGGGCATGTAAATGGCGACAGTGTCGCCATCTTTCACGCCAAGGCCGAGGAGCGCGTTCGAGAATTTGCAGACGCGCTCGTGCAGCTGCGCGTAAGTGAATTTCACGCGCTTGCCGTCTTCCGCTTCCCAATAGAGCGCTACTTTGTTGCCATTTTTTTCGAGATGGCGGTCGAGGCAGTTGTAGGCGATGTTGAGCTTGCCGCCCGAAAACCATTTCGCGTGCGGGAGATTCCATTCGAGAGTTTTCTTGGGGGGCTCGAACCAGTCGAGCATTTTGGCCTGCTCGGCCCAGAACCCCTTGGGGTCGTTCTTGGCGCGCTCGTAGAGCTTGCGGTATTCCTCGAGCGAGCGGACGCGCGCGCGGCGCTGAAATTCGGCGGGCGGAGGAACGGGTTTTTCATTGAGGATTTGCGGATCGAATTCCTGCATGGACGCCTCCGGGGAAAATGGCCGTTACGCTCCGAGTCTCCCTTACGTTGCGAATCTAAGGTACGAAACGGGAGGCTGTAGATGCAAGGTCAATGTAACGCCTCGCCTAGTAAGAGCTTTCAGCGGGAACAGGCTGCAATCAATACGAAGAGTGCTGACGTCCGGTGGCAATCTACTTCGGCGTAGTCGCCTCGGTGATTTTGCGGATTTTGCCAGCGACAATTTTCTGCCATGAGTCCGGCGCGGTGGATTGCGCCATGTCGAGTTCTACAGTCATGCGATCCGGCGCGGTCATGACATAAGTCAACCGATACCGAGGCCCGCTTTCGGGCGGGTCGCCGAGGAACACGAGCTGTTTGCCGTCCGCCGAAAATGATGCGTTGTAATGGATGATGTGTCCTTCGCTGTCACAATAGAAAGCGCGAGTCGCGCCGCTCGGCGAATCGAAATAGATGATCATCAAATCGTCATGGATCTGCGCTGGATTTCCATTTGCGCCGGGATATTCCGCGTGATTGTGGCGGACCCAAACTTTGTTTTGTAAATCGGGTTCGAACGACGCATAACCTGAGCCCTGCGTTTGTTCGTTATAGCCATCGCCGACCCATTTGCCCTGGAGGAATTTCCAGGCGTCCCAATTGGGCGCGGAAGATTTCTGCTGCGCGGATACCGCCGCACACAACAAACAAAGGGAAGCAATCAATGCGAGCTTTCGAAGTGGGTTCATGTGTTTCGCTCCTTCACGGGATGACATTCACTTTACAGACGGCGATGGCTGGCGCAGAGCGCAGGCGCGCTGCTCAACTTCCTCGGCGCTTAGCACTTCTTTGCGGGTTGCGATGGCCCACATATGGCCGTACGGATCTGTTACGCATCCATAGCGGTCGCCCCAAAAAGCGTTGAAAGGAGGGATCGTCGGCTGCGCTCCGGCATCAACGGCCCGTTTGTATGCAGCATCGGCATCAGGCCAAAAAAACTGCAGTCCAACTGTGGTGCCGCCGAGCGCCTGCGGAGAAGCAATGCGGTAATGCGCATCGAGACCAGTTGGATCATGCGGTTCCGGCGCATCCACGACCATGACAAGAGAATCGGCGATGCGCAGGTGGATGTGGAAGCCGGGCCCATCGGGCCGCGTGAAACGATAGAGTTCCTCAGCGCCGAACGCTCGCGTATAGAATTCGGCCGCACCGGCGGCGTCGTGAACGACAAGGTGGGGAACCGCGCGGCCGATAGGGACTTCGGATCCTTTGACGGTCATCGTTTTCTTCTCCCCGTGTGAGCTTTGGAGTTTCGTGTAGCCGATGCGGGTACTTCCGGAACGCTCGAAAACAGCCAAGCGTGCCCAAGTGGATCGAAAAACGGCTTGTACTTGGCAGACCAGTCGAATACTTCGCGAATAGGTTCGGCGCGAAGGCGGTATTTTCTGTAACGGCCGTGCTTTGTGACCTCGACGAGACGCGCTTTGCGAAGGCTTTGCAGGTGCAATGAAATTGCCTGCTGCGATGCGGGGAAACTACGGACTAAGTCATTTGCGTTTCGCTCGCCGCGAAGAAGCAAATCAAGCAGCGCCCGGCGCGTGGGGTCGGCGAGCAGCTTGAAAACGTCAAAGCGAGCAGGGCACATGAACGGCATTATACAAGCGAACGCTTGTGTGTCAATGCCTACTTCTGGCGACGCAGACTGGCCGATAAACCAGCGGTTTTATTCCGGCGGGGCGCCGGTGGTGAC
>DASUAV010000068.1:0-4773 GCA_035763605.1 Candidatus Acidiferrales bacterium | reverse complement strand
GGCGAAGCGTTCCGCGAGATCCGCAGCGGCGCGCAGTTGCCCGGCAGTTATGCGGCCACGTTCAACGGAAACGCCGACATAACAAAGGCCCGGCTGCTTTTGCGGATGGATTCCTGCGTGGTCGCGATGTACGTCATCAGGTATTTCTTCCAAGCCTTCATGGGGTTCGAGGGGGTACCCGAGTCGGCATTCGAGTTCCTGCAGGAAGCGAGTCGCGGTCCAGCCGTGGTGAAGAAAGAGGAATTTCAATCTTGCGCGCTCGCGGCTTTCGCGAAGAACGGCTGAATCGCGGAAAATTTCTGTGACCGCGCGAATGACAGGAAGCGTTTGCTCGGGGCGCACAAAGACTCCGAGCGGAAGAGCGAAGTGAGGCTGGGTTGAAAGTCCGCCACCAACGCGCAGAGAAAAACCGGGCTCGCCGCGGCCATTTCTGGAGCGTTCCACAGCGGTGAGGGCAAGGTCATTTATTTCCGGATAGGAGCACCAAAGCCGGCAGCCCGTGATGCAAATTTTGTACTTGCGCGGCAAATTGTAGAAATCCGGATTACCCGCAAGCAGGCGCGAGGCTTCGAAGACGAGCGGAGAAGCGTCGCAAAGTTCATGGGCGTCGAGGCCGGCCAGGGGACAGCCAGTGATGTTGCGAGTATCGTCGCCGCAAGAAGCGATGGAGGTGAGTCCGCACCGGAAAAGGGAATCGAGAACTTCGGGCAAAGCTTCGGCGGAGATCCAATGGAGTTGAACGTTCTGACGCACGGTGATGTCGGCAACGCCACGAGCATGCCGCTGCGCAAGATCGGCCACCGCGCGGAGCTGATGCGCCAGAAGCAATCCACCGGGAATACGGATGCGCAGCATGAAAAAGGGGACGGCGCGTCCTTCGCCGCCCACGCCGCCCAGCACTCCTGCGCCGTCGCCCTGCGTGTAAACGCCCCACCAACGCAAATAAGTGGTCAGCCATTCGGGCGGAATCGCGTCAAAGCCGCGTCGGCAGAATGCCCGCAGTTCATCGAGAGCCTCCCAAGGATTTTTCGCAGCTTTCAGCCGTTCGGCGCGCTGGGCTTTCGTTTCTTTTTTTTGCTCGCTCATTTATTGGCCATCCAGATCAAAAACAAAAAAAGCCCACCGGCCAGGTTGTCCTCTGGCGGTGGGCTTCGAAAATTGCGTTCTGAAATTAGCTAATCGACAGCCGACCTCCGCCAAGGATGTAGCGCATGCAACAGATGCAACAGGTGCAGGAGCGTTTGGTATCTTGGCGGTAGTTCCGCATGCTTCGATTCGATGCGCAAATGCGGGCGAGGTCGCAAGAAAACAAAGAGAATTAGCGCGGATTCTGACGCCCGGCATTCATCGTGCGGCATGAGAAAATCGAAAGAATTACAAAAAGACGGGAGAAAACTCTTAGTACTTTGAAATGATGGCCAGGACCGGTTGCTGCAAGCTGCTGATATAAATCATGTTACAAGACGGTCGCTTGCGGAAAGCGGTTTGCACAAAATAGGCATGAGCGGGATGGGGTGTGCGCGTAAGTGGCGAGGGCCTGACCTTCTGGACAGGGCACAAGCGGCACTGGAGCACTTACAATGTCGGCGAGGATATGTTTGGTCGCGGAGGCGAAGATTTGAGGATAAGGCTCAAGGAACTCGCGGGAATTTTTGGTCTTCCAATTTTTCTAACGGCGGCGGGAATCATTTTTTCGCAGGCGACGCTGGCGCAGGCTCCGGCGCAAAAGAAGTTCACCGGACGCTTTCTTTGGACGGAACAGTTCAGCAGCAGCTCGAACGAAGACGGGAAAGTGTTCGATCTCGATTCGACGGTCGGCTACGTCTTTTCACGGCATTTCGGGGTGGATGCCGGCGTTCCGATTTTCTTTGTGCGCGGCAGTTCGACAAACGCACTGGGAACGACAACGAAAACATCGGAGAACGAACTGGGCGATGCTTATGCGCAAGTGAGGCTGGCGTTCGCGAATCCGATAGTGAATTACAAAACTGCGCTTACGGGCACAGTGCCGACAGGCAGCCGCTCGACGGGGATTTCGACGGGACATGCGACGTACGACTGGACAAATCACTTCGATCGCGCGTTTGGAAGGTTGGTTCCGTTCGCGGACGCGGGCGTGGGGAATTCGGTTCCGGAGAATTTCGTGTTCCAGCGATCGTTTTCGACTTTCGGGCACGACGCGCATTTTCAACTGGGCAGCGGGTACCGAATTACGGATTGGCTGGGACTGAGTGCGTCGGTATACGACATCAGCACATGGGGAACGCAGACGGTTTTCAGCCGAATTGTGAGCACGGGCGGCGGCCCGATTGGCAAAGGCGGGCACGGGCGTGTTTTTGAATTGGCAAACCAGACTGCGGGCGGCTCGAGTCTCGTGTCAGATCACGGGTTCAGCGCGGGAGCAGACCTGAGCGCCGGATCGATTGTGGATTTTTCGGCAGGGTATAGCTACAGCGCGCATTTCCAGTTAAATACAGTTTCGTTCGGCATTGGCGTGAACATGAGCGAGATTTTGCGCCATGCACGCACGGAGTAAAGCGGATTTGTGGCAGTCATCCCGTTGGTGTTCAGGAGGAAAATCATGAGGAAAGTTCTTGCGGTGATTGCAGTGGGAGCGGCAATGCTGTGGCTGGGCGCGAGCACGGCGATGGCGCAAGGCCAGAGCCAGGATCATACAAGCCATGGCGCAGCAGCGGCCGGTTCGCATGAGCCGATGGGAATGGATCATGCGATGGGCGGCGGCACGAACAATAGCATGGGAAAAAATTCATTGGCGCGCGGGCCGAAGACGGCTGACGAGTTGCTGACGCAGAATACGCAACTCGCTTCCAAACTGCAGTCGCTTCTGCCGGAAGGAACGGATTTGCAAACGGCGGCGGCGAGTTTCAAGAATCTGGGACAATTTGTGGCCGCGGTACACGTCTCGCATAACCTGAAAATTCCGTTTGCGTGTCTCGCCTCGGACATGACCGGCACGGCGGCGGCGAATTTTGCGCCGAGCGGGACAACGGTAACTTGCCCAGACGGCACCGGCGACAAGAAGATGAGTCTGGGCAGTTCCATTCAGGCGCTGGATCCGTCCGTGGATAACACCGAGGCCAAGCAGGACACGAAGACGGCGACGAATCAGGCGAAGAGTGATATGAAGGGAAGCGGGAAGTAACAGCGGAGAATCAGCAAGGCGAACATGAAGTGAGAAGGGGCCGGCGCAGAGCCGGCCTTTCTTTTTTCCGTCCGCAAGGAAACGAAAAACACACAGCCGAGCTAGGGGTTTGTGGGGAGGGGGACGATGGTGCGGCGGACTTGGCCGCGGCCGATGAGCACGTCGCCGGAGCGGACCTGCACTTCGAAAATCAGGAAACGGCCTTCGTTGCCGATGTAGCGCGCGTTCGCGCGGACAGTTTTGCCTTGCGGCACGGCTTTCAGATGGTCTACCTCGATCCGCGTGCCGACGCTGATGTGGCCGGGCGGCAAATGCGGGCGAATGGATTCGGCGGCGGCGAC
Organism: Candidatus Acidiferrales bacterium; assembly: GCA_035763605.1. Taxonomy (GTDB): domain Bacteria; phylum Acidobacteriota; class Terriglobia; order Acidiferrales; family UBA7541; genus DAHUXN01. Next base: position 1,269 of record DASUAV010000068.1, on the reverse strand, counting down.
TTCCATCAGGCCAATCATCGCAGGCGTAGAGAAAATCGCGGGAAGGTCGGGATTGTACGCGGCAATAGTCCACTGAAATTCCACCACGCGCTCGACGGATGCTTCGAGGCCGATGGGCAAATTCGGAAATTGGGCCTCGGTGGACTTTGCGGTTGCTTTTGAGGCTGGCTTCGAATTCTTCAAACGAAGCTTCGCGGATTGTGATTTTCCTGTGGCGCGTTTTTTCACAGTTCCTCTTCGCCGAGCGCAGGAGAAATTTCGTGCGCGTAAGGCGCGCGGAGAAAATCATGCACGAATTCCGCGAGTGTGACGCCGAATTGTTTCCACAAACGCTTGCGGAGGCTGTGGTAATCCTGCGCGCCACTGAAAAGATCGCGGAGGAGTTCGCGGAAAGTGGCGCTGCGGCGGGCGAATTGGACCATGCGCGTGGTAACCGCGCCGCCGAGGAAAGTGCCGCCAAAAACGCGGCGCACGAGCCGCGTGGCGATTTCGAGATCGCTGATAAATTCGGCGCGCAGGCGCGCGGGGTAATTTTCGGGTTGTCCGGCGATGAGCGATTGCGCGAGCAGGTCGCCGGAACGGAGCGCGTAGAAAAGGCCTTCGCCAGTAATAGGGTCAACGCAAGCGGCGGCATCTCCGGCAAGCGCCCAATTTGCGCCGGCGATTTTTCTGTGGCGCAGCGTGCCGAGTTCAGGCGAGGGAAGCACGTGGCTGTAAAATCGTGCGCCCGTGACGGGGATTTTTTCTTCGCGAATGAAAGTGTCGAGCAAGCTGCGGAGGCGCTCTGTCGTGTACTGCGCCATTTTTGCGCAGATGCCGACGGAAAGATGGTCGGTGCGCGGAAAAGACCAGAGATAACCGGACATACGATCGAGGAACTTAATTTTGATCATTTCCTCTTTGGCGGGAATGAAGTAGCCGAGAGTGACTTCGAGATCGCGGGGACGCAGCGGAGTGGTTCCCGGGAGCAACTGGTTGCGCGCACCCGCTGCGAGAACGACAAAATCGGCTGAGTATTCCGCTCCTGCCGCGGCCAGCGAAATTTGTTCGCCTGAAGTATCCACGCGCGTTACGCGAGCGTGGTGCATCGTGCATCCGGCAGCTTCAGCACGGCTGAGCAGGAGGCCATTCAGAATCGCGCGCGAATAAATCACCAGCGGACGGGACATTTGGAAGCGCGCGCGATGTCCGCGAGCGGAAATCAGTTCAGCGCTGTGGACTTCTTTTTTCGCGGCAGGGCCGTCGAGGAGGAAAGGATATTTTTCGATG
>DASUAV010000067.1:0-11748 GCA_035763605.1 Candidatus Acidiferrales bacterium | reverse complement strand
GAACTCGGCGCGGACTTTCTGGCCCCATTCTTTCAGCGCGGACGCATCGTGCGTCTTCTGATACTGCGCAACCGCCGCCCAGTAACCTGCTTCTGCCGCAAGCTCCGTTTTCGGGTCGCGCGCTGCCGCGGAATTGAATTCACGCGCCGCATCGTCCCAGCGCTTGCCGTGGAAAGCCGTGCGCCCGAGTCCAAAATCCAGTTGCGCGAGGAAATTCGCCGCAGGCAAATAGCCCTCGAAGCGGAAGTGCTCGCGGCCGTCGCCATCGAGCAGCATGATCGTCGGCGTCCACTGCACCAGAAAGCGCTTGAACGCCGGGCCGTTCTCTTTAATGTGAATCTTGACGGGAATAAAATGCTCGGCGATGTAATCGCTGACCTTCGCATCCGGATAAATCTCGGCATCCAGCCGAGCGCATGCGCCTCAAGCGGGGGCCGCGCTGAAATCGAGCATCACCAACTTGCCGCTCGTTTTCGCCTCGGACATTGCTGCGTCAGGGTCCTTTTGCCAGTTCACGGCCATGCTGCACCTCCGCGTGAGAGTCTCGCGTAACAATCTGAAGACATCATCATGCTACTTCCGTTGATGCTCGTCGGCAAGCGCGGGCGAATCTAAATTGCCGCAAATTGGGCGTATAATTCCCGCGAAATGCTGAGCTATTCGCGCGGCCCCGATTGTCCTCTGCTCGACCTGACTATTGACCGGGCGTTCCTGCAGACCGTCGAAAAATTTCCCGCGCGCGATGCGCTCGTCTCCGTTCACCAGAACCTTCGTCTGACTTTTCGCGAACTCAACGAACGCGCCCAGCTACTCGCCCGTGGCCTTGCGGGACTTGGCCTCGGCTCAGGCGATCGCGCCGGAATCTGGTCAGCGAATTGCGCCGAATGGGTCATTCTGCAACTCGCCTGCGCGCGCCTCGGCATCGTCTTGATCAACGTCAATCCTGCTTATCGCGCGCATGAATTGGCTTTCGTCCTCAGACGTTCGCGAATGAAGGCGCTCTTCTTGTGCGAAAAGGACGCGCGCGCCAATTATCGCCAAATTCTCGAGGAAGCTCGCGCCGGCCAGAGCCTCGCTCTCGAACACGTGATTTATTTGCATTCGCCCTCATGGGACGAAATGCTCGCCCGCGGCTGCGATTTTTCCGCGCCGCAAATTTCGGCGGATGACGTCGCGAGCATCCAGTACACCTCCGGCACAACAGGCTCACCCAAAGGCGTGCTGCTCACACATCGCAACATCCTGAACAACATGCTGCTCGGCGCGCAGAAATTGAAGCTCACGGAGGCCGATCGCATCTGCCTGCCTGTGCCCATGTACCACTGTTTTGGCTGCGTGATCGGCGCGATGGCCATGGTGACCACCGGCTGCGCGCTGATTATGCCCGCGGCGCAATTTGATCCACGCGCCACGCTCGCTGCCGTCGCCGCGGAACGCGCCACGATTATTTATGGCGTCCCGGCGATGTTTATCGCCGAGCTGGAGCACCCGGAATTTGCGAATTTCGATCTGCGCTCGTTGCGCAGCGGCATCATGGCCGGCGCGCCCTGTCCGATCGAGGTGATGCGCCGCGTCATTGGCGAAATGCATTGCAGCGGGATACTGGTCGCCTATGGCCAGACGGAAAGCTCGCCCATCATCACCATGTCCAATGTGGATGACGCGCTCGAACTGCGCGTCGCGACCGTCGGCGCGGTCATGCCGTCCACAGAAGTCAAAATTGCTTCGCCGGACTCGGACGAAACGCTGCCCATCGGCGAGCAGGGCGAGCTTTGCACGCGCGGATATTTAGTGATGCGCGGTTACGATGATGATCCCGAAGCCACTCGCGCTGCGATTGATTCCGACGGGTGGCTGCACACCGGCGATCTCGCCGTAATGCGTCCTGATGGTTATTTCCGCATCACCGGCCGCGCCAAAGATATGGTGATTCGTGGCGGCGAAAACATCTACCCGCGCGAGCTCGAAGAATTCTTCTACACGCACCCAAAAATTGCCGAGGTGCAAGTTGTAGGGCTGCCGCACGCGAGCCTCGGCGAAACGCTTTGCGCCTGGATTCGCTTAAAGGCGGGACACGACGTTACCGAAGACGAGATTCGCGAGTTCTGCTGCGGCAAAATCGCTCATTTCAAAATTCCGCAATACATTCGCATCGTGGACTCGTTTCCCATGACCGTCACCGGAAAAGTGCAGAAATTCAAAATCCGCGAGATGGAAATCGAGCGCCTCGGCCTCGGTGACGCGGCGAAAATCGAAACCGCGTAGCTCTAAGCATTCAACGCGGCATTCTCCAAGTCCGAAACCATGTTCCATTTCGTGATTTCCGTCGGCCGTTCGAGGAACGGGCCCATGTTCTTTCCAAAATCGCGGAGATGAGCCGAGCGTGCGTGCTCCTCCAGATCCGCCGCGCTGCGCCAGTTCTCGTACATCACAAAGTGCGCAGGATTATCTTCCGACTCATGCAGATCGTAATTAATGCAGCCTTTTTCCTTGCGTGTCTCTTCCACCAGGCCGAGCAGCGCTGCCCGCACTCGCTGCTCTTCGCCCGGCTTGGCAAAGATGTAGGCAATGACTGTCAGATTCGTTTTCATTCTCTCTCCCATCAGTAGCGTGCAAGTGAAGCCGAATGCTGCGCGGCTCGGACCATCATTCAATGATCAGCAATTGATTCGCGCCGCTCGCTACATGAAAAGCGAATTGTGGCGTCAATTTCACTAGCATCCTGTTTTCAATGCGAGTATAAATCGCGCATTGTGTCTCGCTTCCTGATTCGCGAATGAGCACCGTCGCCGAACCTTTCCGCGCGCCCGCCTCCAAGCCTCGTCCGCGCAGCCGCGCTCACTCTCCGCGCATCGTCGCGCGCAGCAAGCTTACCGTGCTCACTCTCGCCGCGGCCACTTTCTTCATGGTTTCCGGCGGACCGTATGGTCTCGAAGACGTGGTCAAAATGGCGGGGTACGGCGGCGCTATTGCCATCCTGCTCATCACGCCGCTGCTGTGGAGCATTCCCGCCGCCATGATGGTCAGCGAACTCTCCAGCGCCATCCCCGAGGAAGGCGGCTTCTACATCTGGGTGACGCGCGGGCTGGGCCGCTTCTGGGGTTATCAGGAGACTTGGCTCTCGCTCGCCGGAAGCATTTTCGAAATGGCGCTCTATCCCACGCTCTTTGTGGACTACCTCGGTCATTTCGCGCCGGCGCTGACGGCAGGGCATCGCGCCATCATCATTGAACTGGCGCTTATCGTCATCTGCACAGTATGGAATCTGTGGGGAGCGCGGGCCGTCGGCGAAGGCTCTCTATGGATGTCTGCCGCGCTATTGTCGCCTTTTGTCGTGTTGATTGCCTTTGCTCTGACGCGACATGTCGCGGCAGTGCCGTCCAATGTCGTCCCCGCCGCGTCCCACGCGGCCCACTCCACCCACATTGACATCCTCGGCGGCATCCTCATCGCTATGTGGAATTACATGGGATGGGACAACACCTCGACTGTCGCGGAGGAAGTTAACCGGCCTCAGCGGACTTTTCCGCTCGTGATGCTCATAGCCGTGGCGTTCATCACTATCAGCTATATCGTTCCGGTCGCCGCGATGGAACATGCTGGAATCAGCGCAGCAGGATGGAGCACCGGCGCGTGGGTTGACTTCGGCCAAGCTATCGGAGGGCATTGGCTTTCGGTCGCCCTGGCTGTGGGAGGCGCAATCGGCGCCATCGGCACGTTCAACGCGCTGACGCTCTCGTTTTCGCGCCTGCCGATGGTCATGGCGCAGGACGGCTACCTGCCAAAAATCTTCGCCCGCACATCCCCAAAGACCGGCATGCCGACGGTAGCGATCGTCACCTGCGCCATCGGCTGGGCCGCGTGCCTGTTCCTGAATTTCGAGCATCTGGTCATCATTGACGTTCTACTTACCGGCATGAGCATCCTGCTCGAATTTTGGGCGCTCGCCGCCCTGCGCATCCGCGAACCGGAGCTTCCGCGTCCTTATCGCGTCCCCGGCGGCACGCTCGGCGCGATTCTCATTGGAATTCCGCCGCTCGCGCTCATGGTCGCCGCGGTGATTCGCAATCGCTCCGAAGCGATTGGCTCGACCAGTTCGCTCGCCGTCGGACTCGTCCTCATCGCCCTCGGCCCCATTTTTTATTTCATCTCCCGCCCGCGCGCGAGGAGTTCCGCGGAGGTTTCAGCCGGCGAAGTTTGAGCGAAATGTTTTCGCAGGAGGCCGCAGATGATCAAAGTCAGCGTGTTCTATCCCAATCGCGAAGGAGGGAAGTTCGACATCTCCTACTATTGCAACAAGCACATTCCACTGGTGCAGAAGCTCTTGGGCGGAGCGCTGAAGGGCGCGGCCGTCGACCACGGGATAACCGGTTTGCCGTCCGGCACGCCCGCGCCGTACGCCGCCATGGGACATTTGCTGTTCGAATCAGCCGAGGCGTTTCAGAAGGCTTTCGAGGCGCACGCCGCAACCATCATGGCCGACATTCCCAATTACACGAACGTGCAGCCACTCATTCAGCTCAGCGAAGTCAAATTGTGACCATGCGCCTCTCACGCGAGGCCGCAAGCCTCAGGCTGCTCGTCACTTGTCAGTGATCACTTTTTCTTTGCTGGCGTAATCGCTGGCGCGGAAGCGCACAGCTCCTCAATTGGCTGGCCCGGCTTGTATTCGAGTTTTTTGGGCGGCTCGCAGCCCTGTTCGCGAGTTTTCAGCGTCGGCTTGCCCACTTCCTCTTTGTCCGCCTCCTGCGCGATAGGCGCAAGCTCCTTCTTCATCTTTTCGAACGCCTGAGTCTGCACGATAAGGTGTTCCTTCTTCGGCAGAAACATGATTTCGCGCTGCGTACCGACCATGCGCTCATAAAACGGCGGATGCGTCCGGAACCAGCTCGCGCCGTTGACGTAGCCCGCGCGCGTGGCCATCTTGTCGAAAAAGCGGGTAAAACCCTCCGGATCGTAGCCCGTATTCCACGCGTACTGCACACCGAGCTGATCCGCTTCGAGCTCGTAATCGCGACTGACGCCCAGCAATTTCAAATTCAGCACCATTCCCAAGCCGTAGAAGCCGTATTGCAGCGCGTACGCGAGCGCGATTCCCGCCGCGCCTCCAGTCAGCACCATAGCCCCGATTTGCGCCGCCTGATAGAGAATCCCCGCTATCGTGGCGCGGTTCATCAGCTTGTTGCCGTGCCGCGCCGTATCATGCGCAATCTCGTGCGCGATTACGCCCGCAAGTTCCGATTCGTCGTCGGCTTCTTCCAGCAGCCCGCGCTCGACAAAAATATATCCGCCCGGCAGCGCGAACGCATTGATTTCCCGCGATTGCAGCACGCTGACGTGCAGCGGAATCTTCAAATCCGAATGCTTGGCCACATTCTGCGCGACTTCATTGACGTAATCCTGGATGTCTTTGCTTGGCAGCTCCGGCGGGATGATCCCCTGCCGCTTCATGTCGCGCACCGCCTCCTGGCCCGCGCGAATATCGTCCTCTTGCTTGGCCGCGATGACGCGAAACCCGATATCCTTCACGTCGCCCCAGCGCCGCTGGTGGAACGAGCCGTCCGCAATCTGCCGCTCGGCTTGCGCGTGCGCCGCCGGCCATTTCTGAATCACGTCCAGCTTCGCGTTCAGATTGTCGTACGCCACCGGAATCGCGTGCTGCGAAAGCACCTGCGCCTCGCTCTTCAGCAAATCGAGATTCTGTATGCGGCAATGAATCTGCTTCCGTTCCGGCTCGGTGATTTTCGCGGACGTCTGCTTGAGCTCCTTTTGCGCCGCGCTGATTTGATTGTCATAGGTTTTCGCGTGGCCTTTGAACGTGTTGACGCAGCTCTTCTGTCCGCCGGCGAACGCCGCGCGCTGTTTTTGGATTTCCGCCGTCGTGAAATGCAGGCTCGGCGCCAGTTTGAATAGTTCCAGGTATGGTTTCTGCAGGTAACCCCGCAGCGGCGTAGTCGTTTCTGCCGTCGCCGGCTTCTCCTGCGCAGGCGCGCCGCCAGCCGAGACCGCCGGCAAGAAGACGAGCAATTCGGCAAGGATTAACGCGATGCACTTGCAGAGCCAGCCGTGTTGCGTTTTCATAGCGCGCCTCCGGAAGATTCGTTGCGCCATGCTATTCGCCGCGAAGCGCGGATGTCAATGCTTCAAGTTACGTTGTGCGGGTTATCCGCTCGCGCAAGCTTTTGGCTTGCCTCTCTCTTTTGTAGGGGCCGATTTCTTCCATCCGCCCTTCACTCTTATGGGGAGGTTGTGATGGCTGCCGGCGCGCCAGCGAAACTGAAAAATGCCGACGCAATCGCCGAGGTCTGATCCAGAAAATCGCGCAGTTTCTCAGGCGCGACTTTTTTCGACATGCGGTAAACGACCAGCGTGTCATCTGTGCCCTCGATGTGCCATTTCTCGCGCGCGTCCAACGCGTCGAAAAATGAAATCAGTCCCGGAGTGAACAGCTCGTGCACTTTCTCCGGCAACGCTCCGCGCAAAACGTATCGCTGCGCAAATTCCGGATTCCCATCGAAGCGAATGTCTTTGTGCGCCACCGCATCCCACGCGCGGCTCAGCAAATTCGCAGGACGCAGTTCGAAATAGGGCAGGGAAGCGCCATCTTTCGAAAATGTCGCCACGGTTTGCATGTACCGCCGTGAATTTCTCCCACCGCCTACGACAAACGTGTAATCGAAAAGGCTCGCTCGAAATCCGGCCGCGCTGCCGGACATGACATTGTTTATTTTGTGGTCGCGGCCTTTGCCAAAGAGCGCCGTCTCGAGTAACGGTGCACGGTCTTTGTCCGGCCAGTCCTCGCCACCAAACACAAATCCGATTCGCACCGCCGCGTCCGCCAGCGCTTGCGTACGTCTGCGCGACAGCGTCCGTCCAATCGCCCATATCCCGAGCACCAGCACAACGCCCGCTGCCGCAAATGTAAAAACGAAAGGCGGCGGCTCGTCCCCAGCCCTCAGCAGAGATATAACCGCAAGGCAGATCATTGTTTCACTCTTCGCTTCACCCGGTGAATATCGCAATCCAGGCCCAGATGCCCAAAAAGCATCCGAATGCCAGCGACAATAGGCTAACCGCGAGGCCGTTTCCTTCATTGCCGGCCCAGTCCATCTTCATCGCCAAGACAAAGAAAGCGAGGCACCCAACTCCGGTCGAAAGGCCGAGGCCGATCAGCCAGAGAGCTGTCGAAGTTTTTCGCGGGATCATGAATCTTCAGCCCTCCCGCCCGTTCTGCGTCACTGCTTTTTGTGTGGTTTGCGCTTCGTTTCCGCCGGCTGCTTGCTCGGCTTCGCCTCCGGCGGCGGGCCTTGCAAGCCGAATACGCTTTTCACTTGCGGCGGCAGATTCCCCATGTGCCCGATGAACGTCACCACCTGCCAAATATCGTTCTGCGAGAGGACTTTGCCCCACGCCGGCATTCCCGTCCAGCGGATGCCGTGCGTGGTGATGTAGTAGTTGTCGCTGTCGCCCATATCCGCGGCATCGGTCATGAACTGCGGCGGCGGTGGATTGAACGCATGTGCGAGAGGCGATTCCGGGTGCGCCGGATCGCCATGGCACAACGCGCAGCGCTCGAGATAAACTGCGGCGCCCGCGACCAGCGTCTCATTCGTCGGCTGAAGCGGATTTTTCGCCTTCGGCGCGTGACGGTCTACGCTCGCGTCCATCGCTCCGCCGGCGAAACGCGTTTCCAGGTGCGACGGCGGCACGTCCGCGCGCATGTCCACGCGCCCCGTCTCCGCCACGAATATGCCCACGCAGATAATCACCGCAATCGTAATCAGGACGCCCAGTATGAACCCTTTCATCTCGACCTCCTCGCTTCATGATCTGCCATATTGGCCCACAAATCAGACTTCCGCCTCGCTCGAATGTACACCGGAAATTCAATTCCTATGCGTCTGAATTGGGGCGCTGTGCTCGTATTCATCTATTTTTGCGCCGTCGCAGCGATTCGAGATTCAAAATCATCCAACCGTCGTAACATGAAACTTTATGGCCGCCTCCGCTGAATCCTTCCCGCGCAGCGCGCAAGACGCGGGCATCCTCACCGACAAATTCCAGCGCTGGATGGTCGCCGTCGCCGTGCTGGCCAGCGCGATGATGGAGCTGGTGGACACATCGGCGGTCAACGTCAGCCTGCCGTACATCGCCGGCAATCTCTCCGCCTCCGTCAACGAAGCCACATGGGTGCTCACCTCTTACCTCGTCGCCAACGCCGTGATTCTTCCGCTCTCCGGCTGGCTGGCGAATTACTTCGGCCGCAAGCGCCTGCTGATGATGTCTGTTACCGGCTTCACGGCGGCCAGCGTGCTTTGCGGCCTCGCGCCAAATCTGTCCACTCTCGTGTTGTTTCGCATCTTGCAAGGCGCGGCGGGCGGCTCGCTGCAACCTACCACGCGCGCCATCATGCTCGAGGCGTTCCCTCGCGAGGAGCGCGGCCATGCTATGGCGATGTGGGGCGTCGGCATCGTCGTAGCTCCCATCGTCGCTCCCATGCTGGGCGGATGGCTCACTTCCGATTTCTCCTGGCGCTGGGTCTTCTTCATCAACGTCCCCATCAGCGTCATCGGCCTGCTGCTCGTCGAGGCTTTCGTTTTTGATCCGCCGTACATTCGACGCACTTCCACGCACATTGATTACTGGGGCATCGGCCTGCTGGCCATCGGCATTGGCGCTTTGCAGGTGATGCTCGACAAGGGCCAGGACGACGATTGGTTCGGCTCGCATTTCATTGTAGCCATGGGCGTAATCGCCATCCTGGCGCTGCTGGCGTTTGTCGTTTGGGAGTTGCGCGGCGCCCGCGACCCGGTCGTGCACTTCAAACTGTTCCGCTACCGCACGTTTTCGGCTGGCGTCGGGCTCTCCATGACGGTTTTCTTCGGGCTCTACGGCAGCATCGTTCTACTCCCGCTTTTCATGCAGACGCTTCTCAATTTTCCCGCGGTCACCGCCGGTATTTGGAACTCGCCGCGAGGCATCGCTACGCTCATTTTCATGCCGCTCGCCGGCTATCTCATCGGCAAGCGTCTCGACATGCGCGGGCTGATCACTATTGGACTGCTGGTCTCCGCAATCGGTGGCTACATGTTCTCATTCTTGAACTTGAACGCCGGACCATGGGACTTTTTCTGGCCGCAAATCGTGATGGGCGCAGGGCTTTCGTTTATGTTCGTTCCTCTGGCGACCATCACCGTGGATCCTATCCCCGCGCAGGAAATGGGTTATGCAACCAGCCTGATCGCCTTGGCGCGCAATCTCGGCGCAGGCATTGGAATCTCCATCTTCACGACGTTTATCGCTCGCCGCGCCCAATTCCACCAGGTTCGCCTGACCGCGCAGGCTGCCGTCCATCCCAACTTGCTTTCGCAGGCCCGCTCCGCCATCGCTCGCCAGTTCGCCTACCACGGAGACAGCATGACCCGCGCCAGTCAGCAGGCGCTCGCCGCTCTGTATGGCGAAGTTTACCGTCAGGCGTCCGCGATGAGCTATCTGGACGGCTTTCGCGCGCTGGCGATAGTCCTGTTAGTCGCCATTCCCTTTATCTGGATCATGCGCAAGCCGCACTTCAAGAAGCCCGGCTAGGGAATCTGTCGTTGCGCGCCTCTGCGTGCCTTCGGAATGCCGTAAAATTCCGCATTGTTGGCCATACCAAAGACGCTGACTAGGCTGTACTTAAGGCCAGTTTCGCCACAGGAACGCCTTCTCGACTCAGAAATTGACCCCCTCGGCCTCCCAACTTACCATCGTAGTAGCGAATTCCAAGAATCAGTGGTGCATCAAGCTGGTACCTGGGGCCAATGGCGCAAGACGCCTGGATTCCGGGGGAGTTAAATAGCATGTGCAACATATCAAAGGAGATAGGAATGAAGAAGATCATGCTGGCGCTGTTTGCCGTTTCGCTCTTAGCCCTGGGTGCGAATGCTCAGGACACGCCCAAGGCTAACATTTCCGGTGGTTGGTCCATGATGCACCTGAACGGTTCGGGCGGCGCTTCCGGCATCAACCTGAACGGATTCAGCGCGTCAATCGAAAAGAACATGAACAACTGGTTCGGCCTGGTCGGCGACTTCGGCGTGTATCACGGTTCGCCGAGCGGCATTGGCACTTCCGCGGAGAGCTACACCTTTGGACCGCGTATTTCGTTCCGCCATTCCGATAAGTTCGTGCCGTATTTCCAGGCTCTCTTCGGCGGCGCGCATCTTTCGGCGTCAGCCCTTGGGACAACCGCGACGAGCAATCCTTTCGCCTTCGGTTTCGGTGGCGGAACGGACATCGGCATGACCGGGCACATCGCGTTCCGGCCGCAGTTCGAGTATTTCGGCCTGCACGCGAACAGCACGACCCAGAACGCGGAGCGCTTCTCGGTCGCCATCGTGTACAACTTCGGCGCCAAGTAGCCGATCCGATTCACTTGTTAACCGCGCCGGGCGTTCGTCCATCCTCCACGAACTCCCGGCGTTTTCTTTTCGAGCCGTGACTGCATCGCTTCGGCGCTTGACATTCGCGCAAAACCGAATCGAATGAACGACAGTCGGTGCTCTGCGGTCAGTTTGCGGTTTTCTCGTTCGCCAAATGGTGAAGAATATGACCCAGAACAAACCCAGTCTTCCGCCACTGTGGATTTTCGTGCCAGGACTTGCCTTGGGTATAGCCGGCATGTTCCTCGGACTCAACCGCTGGCCGCATCGCGCGATTGAATTTGGCCTGCTCGCTCCGTCGTTCGCCGGAATGATGTACTGCTTCATCCGCTCCAGCTTCGCCAGAGTACTGGCTGTTTTTGTTGTCACCGTGTACTGGGTCGGGTTGGGCGCGCTAGCGATTCTGATGCTTGCCGAGGGCCTTTTTCTGTTGCTGTACTACGGAATTTTCATCGTTCCCGCGGTGGCCATCGTTGTGTTCGCCACGCGCTCAGCGCGGAAGCGCATGGCCTCGCTGTGGATCACCGTCGGCGCCGGACTCGGCTTCGCCTGCGGCGTGATCGCCATAGTCATCGCCATCACGCCCGCCATTCGCCAGGCCTCCCAGCGCGCTTCGATTTTTCCCACCGCACCGATCTCGCAAAGCGAAAACGCTGCCAGGCCATAACTGCGAGTCTTGTCCTCCGATCTCGAACCTCCAACCTCGAATTTCGAGCCTCGACAATCATTTGACCTTCGCGCCTGCCTGCTTTAGCCTTGAACGACCCAGCGAAAACACCTCACGGAGACACGAATGAAGAAAGTCGTTCTTGCAACGCTCATGCTGTCGCTCTTTGCTCTTGCGATTCCGGCTCACGCACAGGATTCTCCTCGCGGCAACGTCGCTGTCGGCTACTCGCTCTTCCGTCTGCCGGGAGCCACCACTAACGGCATCAGCGGCTCGGCAGCTTATAACGCCAACGACTGGGTCGGCATCGTCTGGGACTTCGGCGTTTATCACGGCGATGGCTTCACGGCGGCAACCTACACTTTCGGCCCGCGCTTTTCTCTTCATCTACAGAACACCGACAAAGTCACGCCGTTCGTGCAAGTGCTGATTGGTGGCTCGCACATTCCGTCGCAGAATCCCTTCGCCTTCAGCATCGGCGGCGGCGGCGACATCAAAATCGGCGACGGGCCGTTCGCCTTTCGTCCGCAGCTCGATTATTTCGGCCTGCACGCCCGCGGCGGCACTGACAATAGCGTCCGTTTCTCCCTGAGCATCGTCTACAACATCGGCTCGCGTTAAGTGGCACAGGCTCCAGCCTGCGCGCCTCGCGCAAGACGG
>DASUAV010000066.1:0-4817 GCA_035763605.1 Candidatus Acidiferrales bacterium | reverse complement strand
CGCAAAGAATGCGGCACCCACGGGGTTTGGATTAGGTCCTTATGGGGACCGTGTGTGGATGGCGCGTGCGAGTCCTTCGATGGCTGGCCACGCTTACAGGCACTACGAACCCGCACTCTTTGCAAACGGCGCAAAGAATGCGGCACCCACGGAGTTTGGTTTAGCCCCTCCTGGAGACCGTGTGCGGATTGCGCGTACCGGCTCGGGAAACAGTCGTAAAGAACCCGCATTCTTTGCAAACGGCGCAAAGGATGCGGCACCCCGCAAAGAATGCGGCACCCCGGGTTTGATCTAGCCCCCTCTAGAGATCCTGTGTGGGTTGCGTGTGCAAGTCCTTCGTTTGGTTTAGTGCCTTATGGAAGATCGTGTGTGGCTGGCGCGTACCGGCTTCGAAATCCTTTCACGCTCGATCGCACTCAGACCTGCATGTCACGATCGAGAAAATTCAAACTGACCCGCCGACAATCCGGTAGAAAGCAAAGTATGAGGCTATAATGCACGCGCGACGATGGCGCAGACATCAGTGGAGCGAGAACAATGAGACTCTTTCAACGGATTGGTTTGGTTTCTTTGATGACGGTGGTGTCATGTGGAGCGTTCTTCGCCCAAACGCGTTCAATCCGCGCCGGACACCCCAGCGCCGGTGAATCCGCTGCGTCCGCTCCGCGAACAAAAATGCTCGGATTCACGGGAGCATCGGCGGCGCGCGAGCGGGCCATTGAAAAACAATTTCTACCGCTCGCGTCAACGCAACAAATTCGGACCTTCCATCGCTATCTGACTGCGGAGCCGCATCCGGCCGGATCGATTCGAAACAACGAACTGGCGAAATGGGTGGCGCAGCAATGGCGCGAGCAGGGACTCGAAGACGTGCAGATCCACGAATACGACGTGCTTAACTCGACTCCGAAGAGCGCGCTCGTGGAACTGGTTGCGCCGACGCATTTTCGCGCGAGCTTGCGCGAAGATGCCTATCCGCAGGATCCGGACACAAGAAATCCGGCCATCTCGGGAGCGTATCTCGGCTACTCGGCTTCCGGAGACGTCACCGCGCCGGTGGTCTACGCGCACTCTGGGAATCCCGAAGATTACGCGCTGCTCCGCAAGAATGGGATTGATGTGCGCGGGAAAATCGTTCTGGTGCGCTATTCGAATCCGTACAGCTATCGCGGATTCAAAGCCTACACCGCGCAAAAACTTGGCGTGGCCGCGCTGCTCATTTATTCTGATCCGGCGGAAGATGGATACGCGAAAGGCAAAGTTTTTCCGAATGGCCCGTGGGGGCCGGCCAGCCATCTGCAGCGCGGCTCCATCACTTACGATTTCATCGAGCCGGGCGATCCGACGACTCCCGGATGGGCGTCCACTCCCGGCGCAAAACATATTTCTCCGAACGATGCTGTGTCCATGCCGCACCTGATCGCCGTTCCGCTTTCGTGGCGCGACGCAGAACCGATTCTGAAAAATCTCGGCGGGCCTGCCGCGCCGAAAAATTGGCAGGGCACGCTGCCGTTCACGTATCACCTGGGCGGCTCGCAAGCGCGGCTGCACGTGAAAGTGGAGATGAATCAGAAAATCGAGCCGTATTACGATGTGGAAGCGCGAATCACCGGCTCGGAGCATCCTGATGAATGGATCGTTCTCGGCAATCACCGCGATGCGTGGGTTTTTGGAGGAGTGGATCCTTCGAGCGGCACGGCTTCGATGCTGGAACTCACGCGCAATCTCGGCGTGCTGCTCAAAAAAGGCGTTCGTCCAAAACGTACGCTCGTTTTTTGCGACTGGGATGGCGAGGAATACGCGCTGACTGGTTCGACGGAATGGGCGGAGCAGTACGCGGATGAATTGAAGAAAAATGCGATCGCTTATCTGAATGTGGATTCCTCGACGTCCGGTTCGGATTTTGACGGCAGCGCGGTTGGTTCGCTTGCGCCCGTGCTCGTCGAACTGAGCCATTCGTTGCACACGCCGACAGGGAAAACTCTATACGACGAATGGCACGCCACGCGAGCGCGGGAACTTCACAAAAATAGTGTGGCGGATTCGCAGCTGGTGGAAACGCGCATCGGCAGCGGGTCGGATCATACCGTGTTTCTGAATTATCTCGGCATTCCCACCATGCTGCTCGAATTCAATGGGCCATACGGCGTTTATCACTCGGCTTACGACGATTTCTACTGGATGAATCATTTCGGCGATCCGGGCTACCGTTATCACGCGCTGATGACGCAGCTTTGGGGAGCGCTTTCGTTGCGGCTGGCCGATAGTGATGTGCTGCCGTACGATTTTGCGTTTTACGCGCAGCAGATTCGGCTTTACGTTCGCGAACTCGATGCGGCGAGCCACGTCAGCGCGCACATGAATCTCGCGGCGCTGAATCAGCAGATTGATGCATTGGAAAAATCCGCGCGCGAACTGA
Source organism: Candidatus Acidiferrales bacterium (assembly GCA_035763605.1). Taxonomy (GTDB): domain Bacteria; phylum Acidobacteriota; class Terriglobia; order Acidiferrales; family UBA7541; genus DAHUXN01. The sequence goes on along the minus strand of DASUAV010000066.1, from coordinate 2,398 downwards.
ATGAGGCTATTGCGCAGGCGCTTGCTTCCGGGAAAATTGACGCTGCGACGTCGGAAAAACTCAACCGTTCGCTGATGAAGGTGGAACGCAACTGGTGCAATCCTGAGGGAATTCCCGGGCGGCCGTGGTTCAAGCACGATGTTTACGCGGCGCGATACACGTACGCGCATCTTGAACTGCCGGGAATCACGGAGGCGGCCGAGGCAGGTAAGTGGGACGTTGCTAAGGCGCAGGCCGCAATTCTCGAGCGCGAACTGCAGACCAACACCACGTTGCTTACTTCCGCACGCGCGGGAATCGCGAACGCATCGCAGTAAAAGACGACAAACTATTTTTTCTCTTGGCGCAGCTCGCTATTTTTCTTTCGGCGCGGGGCTCGCTGGCAGCGCGGGCAAAAATAACTGCTGCGTCCGGCGACAACGATGCGACGAATGCGCGCGCCGCAGCGGCTGCATTTTTTCCCTTCGCGGCCGTAGACGCGATGGCGAATCTGAAATTCGCCGGGCTCGCCATCAGCATTCACGTAATCGGAAATGGAGGAGCCACCGAGGCGAATCGCCTCGCGCAGGATGGTTTGCGCAGCGCGATAGAGACGCGCCATTTCTTCGCGCGTTAAATTTGCCGCGATGCGTGCCGGATGGATGCGCGCGCGCCACAGGCTTTCGTCGGTATAGATGTTGCCCATGCCGCGAAAGGCGCGCTGGTCGAGCAGGACGGCTTTGATTCTCGCGCGCCTGGTCCGCAACTGAGTTCGGAATTGCTCTTCGGTTGCTTCCAGGGGATCGAGTCCGAGCGGGCCGAGAATTTGCGCAGAGTCGTTTTGCGGCAGAACCAACATGCGGCCGAAGCGACGCGGATCGGTGTAGCGCAGCTCGGTTCCGTTATCGAGAGAGATCCACGCGTGAGTGTGCGGCGGAAATGGCGCGCCGGCCGGACGGACGACGAGATTGCCCGTCATGCCCAGGTGAACTATGAAATCGAAGCGCATTGACGACGATTCGGCCGGCGTTTGGTGTGTGGGCGGCTTTTCCAAGTGGACGACGATGAATTTGCCGTGGCGGTGCACGGCGAGAATGCGCGAGCCCGGCAGGATTTGTTCGAGCGCGGCGGGATCATCAATGAAATCCGTTTTGCCGAGGCGGAGTCCGGTGATGCTGCGACCGGGCAAGTGGGCTTGCAGGCCGCGGACGACAGTTTCAACTTCAGGAAGTTCAGGCAAAGTTTATCCTGACGAAACAGCCCCTGTGACCTCTCGAGAAAAATACCTCAGCGGCTAAAGCCGCCTCTATCTCGCAGACGTTGCGGCACGGCTGAAGCCGTGCCCTGACGAAACCTCTCACACACTGAAGCCGTGCCGTTACGAAACCTCTCATTGCGGCGCGAACTCGGAAGCCGCGCCGGTCAAAATCTCTCGCGCTACGCAGCCTCCGATGCCGCTCCTTTGCGAAAATCTGGGATCGCCGTGGATTCTAGCACTGCGTCCTTCGAGGATATTTGTGAAACGGCTTCCATGTTTCGTCAATTTGGAAGAATGGCGAAGACGCGGACGGGGCCTCCGGAGCCGCCTTCCAATTTGATGGGAGCGGCTATGATGAACGCGCCGGTCGCGGGCAATTCGCCGAGATTGGCGATGTTTTCGACGTGAAAAAGGCCTGCCGGCAAAGTGGTGCGATGAACTTCAAAATTAGCGGAAGGACCGTAGTCAATGCTGAGCGTATCAATGCACAAGCCGCTGATGTGGCGCGCGATGAGCAGTTTTGCCGCGGGAACGGAGTAGCCGGGGAAGTGCATGACGTTTTTTGCGTCCATGTTGCGATAGCGTTTCTCGTCGGGCCAGCGCGAGCCCCAGCCGGTGTAGAGCATGACGATTGCGTGCGGGGGTATACGGCCGTGGCGGGATTCCCACGTTTGAACATCGTTGACGGACAGCCGGTAGTCGGAACTCTTCGCAACTTTGTCGCGAATATCAATCACCACGCCGGGGCCGAAGAAGCGCTCGACGGGAATCTGATCGAGAGTTTCTTTTCCCGGAGGAAAATGAGCGGGCGCGTCCATGTGCGTGCCGTAGTGTTCGAGCATGGAGATTTTGCGAGTGAAGTAGCCTTCTTTTTGAGGAGTGGCGTTCACAGTGGCTTCAAATGGATGCGCATCGCCGGGCCACGCGGGGGAGTGGTCGTTTAGCAAATAAGTCATGTCAATCACGCGAGTGTGGCCGGAGGGAATTCCGGCGAGGAGCGGGCATTCGCTGGCGCTGGATTTTGTCTGTGAGTTCGCGGGGCCAGGCGCGCTGAAGAAAATTACTAGAATTGCGGCCAATCCGAGTATTCGTTTCACGCAAATTCCTCCAAGAGCAGTATGGGAATGGCAGCTTACGAATTTTGAGGAGGGAAGTCCAGCG
>DASUAV010000065.1:0-28699 GCA_035763605.1 Candidatus Acidiferrales bacterium | reverse complement strand
CCGCGCACCGTGTCTTCGCCGCCGATGTAATACCGCTCATACGGCGGAACAAGTTGGTTGCCGTAACCCGTAGCCCATCCGCCGATGAATCGCAACCCAATTACATTGCGTTTGTGCCACGTCGGATGAAAATACTCCGCTTCGATCGTGTTCCGGATCGCCTGCACATTTCCTCGCAACAACGGCCCACCCTCGAAGGCCAGGGAGTACGAGAACATCTTACCGCCCGTGGGATTCTCAGGATTATTGACCGTGTTGTAGATAATGGACGGCGTGATGGTGCTGGAAACGATACCGCTCAACTGCGAAGAGCCGCGCAGGCTGCTGAACTGGATGGATTGAAACAGAAGTTGGGAAGCCTGGCTGAACGTCTGTATATCACTCTTCGTCCATCCGTACGTCAGGCTAACGCGAGTGAACGCAAATCTGTGCAACGGATAGCTGGCAAAAACAGTGAAGCCTTTGCTGTTCTGGCTGTAATCCTGTGCCAGCGCAGGGTTGATGGCCACCGACTGGCCCACCAGAATGGATAGTTCCTTCTCCTGGTTGAAATTGAATTTGTTCGAGAAAACGGTGAAGCCCGTCTGAATCGGCCGGTCCAACAGATAGGGCTCTGTGAATCCGAAGAGAATCTGCCGCTCGATGCTGCCCACGTTTGCCGAGAACGTCAGCGTCTCGCCCAGCCCCAAAAAGTTATTGGTCTGATAGGCCAATCCCAGAAACGTTCCCGCCAGCCCGCTCACGCCGCCGGAGAAACTGATGTTCTGCTTGCCCTTTTCCTTGACCTTCAGGTTGATGTCTACCGTGCCGGCCTTGGTGTCGCGCTTGAGGTCGGCATTCTCTTTTTTGATTTCGTCGAAGTAGCCGAGCTGATTCAGACGCAGAATGCTCAGTTCCCACAGGCGGTCATTGAACAAACTGCCTTCGTCGAGCAGAATCTCGCGCCGAATCACTTTGTCGCGCGTCGTTGTATTGCCGGAAAATTCGATGCGTCTCACGTAAAATTGCTTCTGCTGGTCGAAATCCAGCGTCAGATTCACCGTTTTCGTCGCATCGTCAATATCGAAATTCGGATTCGCGGTGAAATCAATGAAACCGAAATCGCCGTAAAGCTTCTTGTAATCGTCAATCGCCTTGCGAATTTTCGAAGTATCGAAAATTTGCCCTTTCTTCAGCGGAAAGCCGTCTTCCAGAAACTTGACGTTGAAATACAGATTTTCATCCGGATTGGCGCTGCGAATAATCAGCCGCCCCATGCGGTACTTCGCGCCTTCTTCGATCGGAATGGTAATGTCCGTGCGAATGCTGCGGTATCTGCCGATCAGCGGCAGAGGCAACGGCAAAATCCCATTGTGCTGAGTCCGCACGGTTTTCAAAATCGGCTCGTTCGGGGCCACCAGCACGCGAAAATAGCCGTGATCCTGATAAAGCCCCTGGATGCCTACCGCCATGTCTTCGTCGAGCTTGTCGCGGTCGTAAGTCTTGCTGAAGAGATTGATATCCGCGAAACCGAGCGGAATGGCAATCGGGCGCGAATGCCGCATCGAGCGAATGATTCGCACCGACGAAAACGCGTGGTTCCCGGTAATCGTGATGTGGCCGACTTTGACTTTCGGCCCCTCGTCAATGTTGAACGTCAGGCTGATGGAATTCGTCGCCGGGATTTTTTCGTAGGTCGGCTTCACAATGGCGTACATGTGGCCGTGCTCGGCCAGCAGTTCTTGAATCACCACCTCGGCACGTTTCACTTTGGTGGGATCGAAGCGGCTCTCCACCGTCAAATCCACTTTGCGATCTTTGAATGCGTCGAGAATGTCGGATTCGGAAACGGACTTGTTCCCTTTGTAATGAATGTTGCGAATGGTGGGCCGCTCGGTCACGTAGAACACCAGAATTTTTCCATTCGGCATGTCCGGGCTGTCTTCCACTTCCACGCGGATGTCCTCGAAAAATTGCGTGTTCCACAACGCCCGAAAATCACGCCGCACGGCATCCACGCTGTACGGGTCGCCCGGCCGCGAAAAAATATCCGACATCAGCGTCTCGCGCTGCACGCGGCGATTACCCTCAAATTCGATGCGCTCGATCACTGGCTGCTGTGAAGCCGCTGGTTTTTGCGGTTCGGGAGAGGTTTGGGCATGGGTTCGGCGCGGGCACAGAGAAACAAAGCACGCGCATGCCACCATCAGGGACGCAGCGTGCAGGCAAGATTTCCACTTTGCAGCTTTGATCTGGGTCAAAGCCGCGCTCCGCCTTCCAAGATTCTGTGCTCCCCCGTCAGACCAACCCTCTTGGCCTGACTCGCGCGTGTAGGATTCTTTAATGGGCTACTGGGGTTGCTTCTACAACGGGACGGAATCCCAGCCCATCAGGCGTGAGATAAACTTCCATAATCGCCGGACGCTGCAGTCCACCCTGAATCAGCGCCTCGGACAGCGGATCTTCCACGTATTTCTGAAGCGCACGCCGCAACGGCCGCGCTCCGTAATTGCGGTCCGTGCAGGTCTTCTCCAGAATCCACTGCCGCGCCTCGGGCGTCATCTGAATCTGCACCTGCCGGTGCACCAGCGTGTCATTGATTTGGCTCACCAGCAAATCAATGATGCGCAGGAGATCTTCGTCGGTCAGCGCGTTGAACAAAATCACTTCATCGAGCCGGTTCAAAAACTCCGGATTGAACACGCGCTTCACTTCGTTCATCACCATGTCATCCAGATCTTTCGACTGCGACTCGCTGCCGAATCCCATGGTGGACTGTTTATGCAACGCGCGCGCTCCAATGTTGGAAGTCAGAATGATGATGGTGTTGCGGAAATCTACGGTGTTCCCCAGGCCGTCCGTCAACTGCCCGTCTTCAAACACTTGCAAGAGAATGTTGTAAACGTCCGGATGCGCCTTCTCGATTTCATCGAGCAAAATGATGGAATAAGGCGTGCGCCGGACGCGCTCGGTCAGTTGGCCCCCTTCCTCGTAACCTACGTATCCCGGAGGCGCGCCAATCAGCTTCGACACCGAATGCTTTTCCATGTACTCCGACATATCGAAACGAATCAGCGATTTCTCGCTGCCGAATAAAAATTCCGCCAGCCGTCGCGCCACTTCCGTTTTGCCTACGCCCGTCGGGCCCAGGAAAAGGAAGCATCCCACCGGGCGCCCCGGCGCTTTCAAACCCGCTCGGCTGCGGCGAATGGCCCGCGCCAAGGCGGTAATCGCCTTATCCTGGCTGATGACGCGCTTGTGCAGCTCTTCCTCGATGCGCAGTAGTTTTTGCTGCTCATCTTCCTTGATCGAGGTAACTGCCACGCCCGTCCACCGCGCCACAACTTCTTCAATGTCGTCCCGCGTGACTGTTCCTGTCGCGGAGTCGTCGATTTTCAGCTTCTCGCGCAGTGTGCGTAGATTCTCTTTTTCCTTGCGCTCTTCTTCCGAATAGAAACGCGCTTTCTCGAATTCATGATTCGAGATTGCCGTCTCCATGCGGTGGGTGATGAACTTCACTCGCTTCTGCGCCTCGGAAACCTCTTCCGGCAGCATCGCCTGGCGCAGCTTCACGCGCGCGCCGGATTCATCAATAAGGTCAATCGCCTTGTCCGGAAGGAAGCGATCGGGAATGTAGCGGTTCGAAAGGTAAACGGCGTACTGAATCGCTTCGTCCGTATAGGAAACCGCGTGAAATTTTTCGTACCGGTCGCGCACGCCCTGCAGCACGCGGATGGCTTCGTCTTCGCTGGGCGCGGAAACTTTCACGGACTGGAATCTGCGTTCGAGCGAACGATCTTTTTCCACCGATTTGCGATATTCGCCTGGCGTGGTCGCGCCGATGCACTGAATCTCGCCTCGGCTCAGCGCCGGCTTCAGGATATTTGCCGCGTCCAGCGAGCCTTCCGCCGAGCCAGCGCCGACCAGCGTATGCAGCTCGTCAATAAACACAATCGCGTTCTGGCTCTCCATCAGCTCCTTCATGATGGTCTTGAGCCGCTCCTCGAATTGCCCGCGATATTTCGTACCCGCAACAATCAGTGAAAGGTCCAGCGACAAAATGCGCTTGTCAGCCAAGAACGGCGGCACGTCTCCATCCGCGATGCGCTGAGCCAACCCTTCGACAATCGCTGTCTTTCCCACGCCCGGTTCGCCAATCAGCACGGGATTGTTTTTCGTGCGCCGGCAAAGAATCTGAATGGCGCGCTCCAGTTCGCGGTCGCGGCCAACGAGAGGATCGAGCGTCCCGTCCATCGCCGCCTGCGTCAAATCGCGGCTGAACTCCGCCAGCAGCGAAGTCTCCTTCGGGCGGTTCACTGGAATTTTTTCACCCGCGCTGCGCTGCAACTCTTCCCGTACACCGGAGAGCCGCAATCCGCGCTCTTGCAGAATTTCCGCGCCGAACGACTTTTCTTCGCGCAAAATTCCCAGCAGCAGATGCTCGGTTCCCACGTGCTTGTGATTCAGTCGCTCGGCCTCTTCCGCCGCATAATTCAAAATCCGGCGGCACTCCTGGCTGAGCGGCACTTCCACCGATGTGGAGATGCGTTCGCGCACGGTGATGCGCGTTTCAATTTCTTTGCGGATGGATTCGATCGAGCCGTGCGTGCGCAGAAAGCGGTTGGCCAATCCTTTATCTTCGCGCAGCAGGCCGAGCAGCAGATGCTCGGTTTCGATGTACGGGCTGCCGTACTGGCTGGCCTCATACCGCGCGAAGAAAATTACGCGACGTGCCTTTTCCGTGTAGCGTTCAAACACGCGTCACCCGCGCCCTTCCGGAGCAGTAGGCTCCATGTTCGCGGCACGCCCCGAAAGGCGTTCCGCTGGCTGTGCATCACCAGACATCAACAAACCATGCTCCAGCGCCAGCACGCGGTCCGCGCGCCTCGCCAGAGAAAAGTTGTGGGTTGCTAGGATCGAAGTCAGATGATGAGACCGGTGCAAGCGCTGCATGAGTTCGAATATGGACTCCGTATTTCGCTCGTCTAAATCGCCGGTCGGCTCGTCAGCCAGGAGCAACTTCGGCTGAGTCGCCAGGGCCCGGGCAATTGCCACCCGCTGCTGTTCGCCGCCGGAGAGTTCGCTGGAACGATGCTGCGCCCGGTCGCTAAGCCCAACTTCATCGAGCCACGCGCGCGCCGTTTCCAGTGCCCTGCCTCCTGCCTCTCCCCGAATCAACAGCGGCATTGCCACATTTTCGGCGGCAGTGAAGTCCGCCAGAAGCTGGTGCCTCTGCCAGACAAATCCCACCGCCTTGCTGCGAAAATCTTCCAGCTCATTTTCATTCAGCGATGCTATGGAATTTCCGGCGAAGTATACTGTACCGCTTGTCGGCGTGTCCAGCGCTGCCAGCAGATGAAGCAGCGTGCTTTTTCCGGAACCGGAAGGCCCAACCAGCGCCACCATCTCATCCGACTCGACCGCAAGCGTCACGTTATCGAGAGCCACCACATCTGCGCCGCCTGAGCGGAAAACTTTGCGCAATCCCTCGCCGCGCACCAGCGCGCCAACGGCGCCCGGCGGTACTAGCGCTTCTCGCTCCTCAGCTGTGCCTGCGACGCTTGCTGCCATACGCTCTCTTGCGCCTCACTGCTTTTTGACTCTCGCTTCCGCCGTACGGTTCCAGTCAATTCCCATGCCGAAGTGGAATCCCGCTAACCCTTCGTAATCTGGGACTTAGGCCCACATTTTCTCGCGTCTCCGTCGTCACGGCGAATAAATTGCACAAAATGAGTGCAACTTTTCCCACTTCTCTCACCTATTGTAGCATGCAGCCATTTTTCTCGCCGGTTGCGCTGCGCATCGCGCGAATCCGACAACAAGCCTCGTAACAGGACTTTCTTACTACTGCCGTCCGGCAACACTCCGGCATGTTCCTGAAAAATCCTGATGTATATCTGAGGGGAATTCCGAGGACGAAGTTGCTCGAAGTCGTTCGTCGAAGTCGCTCAACGAAGTCGCTCGAATTCACGCGGTTCTTTTCGGAAGTACCTATTCGGCGCGGAGAATCTCCACGGGCCGTGTGCCCGAAGCTGATCTCGCCGGATAAATCGTCGCTGCCGTGCAGATCGCCAGCGCCGCGGCAGCAATCCACAGCGCATCCCAGCCATTTGAGCGAAAGGGAACGTACGGAACCGCGTAAATCTCCGGGTTCAGCCGCACCAATTGCCAGCGGTTCAATATCCACGAGAGCGCATATCCCACGGCGAGGCCGATTCCTGTCCCTGCCGCGCCAACAAGAAAGCCTTGCAGCACAAAAATATTTCTCACCTGCAAGCGCCGCGCTCCCAATGTCATCAGCACGGCAATGTCGTGCGCTTTTTCTGTGACGGTCATCGCCAGCACTACTAGAATGTTCAGCCCCGCCACGAAGGTAATCAGCCCGATGAAAATGGCCGTTACCAATTTCTCAAGGCTCATCGCACGAAAAAGCGCGCGATTTTCATCCATCCAGGTAGTGGTGTGGTACGCAGACCCCGCTTCGCGCGCAACCGCCGATGCAATTTCATCCGTTCGCTCCAGATTATTCACGCGAATTTCCAGCACGCTCACCACGTCTCCCGTGCCCGCGAGCTTCTGCGCCGCTTGCATGTTAATGAACGTCCAATTCGCGTCATAATCGTAGAATCCCGAATCGAAAATCCCATTTACCCGGAATCTCTGCGAGCGCGGCAGCATTCCGAACGGAGTCAAACTCCCCTGGGGACTTGTTACCGTCAGATAATCCCCCACTTTGAAATCGAAATCGTCCGCAAGAATCCGCCCGATCAGAATTCCGGGGATCCCGAAAGAGTCCGCCGCAAAGCTATCGCTTCCTTCGACAATATGTCTCAACGCCGCATCAGCCTTTTCCTCAAGCGGCGGGTCCACTCCCTTGAGCACAATCCCTCTGGCATTGTTATGCGCCGTAAGCAACACGGTGTTGTAAACCGCCGGCGTCACGAACTTCACTCCCGGCGTCTTCGCCACCTTGGCCATGAGCGTTTGATAATCGCGAATTCCCTGCGTTCCGTTCGGCTTCAGATTGATGTGCGCGGTGACAATCAGCAGCCGGTTGCGAATCGCGTCGCTGAATCCTGTGTTCATCGCCAGCGCAATCACCAGAGTGGCAACACCGGCGGCGACGCCCACCACCGACAGAATCGTCACCAGCCGCAGCACCGGCGGCTTGTGCTTCGACCGCAAGTACCGCCGCGCCACCATCCATTCGAAATTCATTTTGGTTCTTTGTCGTTTTGCGGCTCGTGCTCTGCGGCAGCTTCCGTTTCCGCATCCTTCTGCGGGCGCAGCGTGGGGAACAAAATCACTTCGCGAATCGAATGCGAATCCGTCAGCAGCATGATAAGACGGTCAATGCCGATTCCTTCGCCGGCCGTTGGCGGCAATCCGTGCGCCAGCGCGCGAATGTAGTCCATGTCCACTTCCTTGGGCATTTCCAGTCCGCCCGCTTCCACCTGCGCGCGGAAGCGCTGCTCCTGATCCATCGGATCATTTAGTTCGGAGAATCCATTCGCCAACTCCATGCCTTCGATAAACAATTCGAAGCGTTCGGCGGTAGAAGGGTCGTCTGCGCGCCGCTTTGACAGCGGCGAAATCTCCACGGGAAAATCATATATAAATGTCGGCTGAATCAAATGCTCTTCTGCGACAGCCTCAAAAAGCGCGCCAATTAATTCACCTGCGGATAGCTTGTCCGCTCCCTCAATCACATCCACATTCTTTTTTCGCGCGAATGCATTGAACCGTTCCGCCAATGCCTTTGGCCCGCCGCTCGCTTCCAATTCTGCAACACTCGGCGCTTGCCCTGCCTCTTTGGGCCAGAACTTCACAATCGCCTCGCGCATCGAAAGCGACTCGAAATGCCCGAAATCAATTTCATGCTCGCCGTATTTGATCTTCGTTGTCCCGCAAACTTCTTTTACCAATCCGCGGAACAATTCCTCCGTCAGCTTCATCAATTCGCGGTAATCGCTGTACGCCTGATAAAACTCCAGCATGGTGAATTCCGGCGTGTGAATCGCGTCCACTCCTTCATTCCGGAAATTCCGGTTGATTTCGTAAACGCGATCCAGCCCGCCCACCACCAGCCGCTTCAAATACAATTCCGGCGCGATGCGCATATAAAAATCAACATCGAACGTGTTATGCCGCGTGACAAACGGCCGTGCCGTTGCGCCTCCTAAAATCGGATGCATCATCGGTGTTTCCACTTCCAGATAGTTCCGCTCGTCGAAAAATTTGCGAATGTAACGGATGATCTGCGCCCGCCGCAAAAAAACTTCACGCGCGTGCTCATTGGCGATTAAATCCAGATACCGCCGCCGGTAGCGCAACTCCACATCCGCCAGTCCGTGCCATTTTTCCGGAAGCGGCAGCAGCGCCTTGGTCAGCAGCGTCAGTTGCTCGACCCACACCGTCAATTCATTTGTTTTCGTGCGGAAAAGATGCCCGGACACACCAACGATGTCGCCCATATCCAACAGTTGAAAAAGCTGAAACGCGCGCTCGCCCACCGCGTCCAGCTTGACGTAAATCTGTAACCGCTTCCCATCGCCCTGAATGTGCGCGAATCCCGCCTTGCCGTGAAGCCGCAGCGTCAAAATCCGCCCCGCCACGCAAACGTTCACGGGAGTTTTTTGCAGTGCGTCCGCCGCGCTCGCGCCGTATTTCGCCACAATTTCCGCGGCGGTTTGCTTCCACTCGAACTTGTGCGGATGCGGCTCGAACCCTAGCTCGGCAATCCGCTCAAGTTTTTTTTGTCTTTGGACGAACTGGTCGCGCGGCTCGAATTCCAAGCAGTTCCTCTTTCCCGAAGGCGCTCGCAGTATATCCACCGCCTTCGCGCACCGTCAAGAAAGCCCTTCCCCTTGCAGTTATCTGATATAATGCCGCGCACGGTTGGACCGTCATGTTTGGAAAAAGACAGCGCGAATCTGCGGTTGCCCGCAGCTCGGTACGTCAAGACTGGTCTGCGCGTCTTCCCGCCGAGAAGAAATCGTTTTTCGATGCCATCGTGCGAGAGTGGGAAAACGCTTACGCCATTTTCTCGGTCGCTCTCGATGAAGCATTCTCTTTTCGCGCTGACGGCAAGCTTGCTCGCGCCCGCCAGTGCGCTGAAATCGCCTCCGGTTCGATCGGAAATTTAACAGAGCCGCTCTCGGCTGCTTGCCGGACCATCGGAAAAGCCGGACGGCACCTGGCCTGCCCTCCTGCTGTAGCGCCTCTGAACCCGGCCTTTTACCGCGGCGATTTCGCACGCCAAAGCGCCCAATGGAACCAGCTCACGCATCACATTCTCTTCGGAAGCCGCTCCCGCTTCCTTCACAAGCTACGCGTGCTTGAAATCATGATGCCCAGTTTGGGCGACATTTTCAGGCGCACATGCGAGAATTTCTCTTCGGAATTCGATGCGCGCGGTTCCTGGAATTGTCTCGATGAAATCCATTATGACGTGAACACCTGCCTGCGCGAGATTATTGTCGTTTTCAAATCATTTCTTCTGGCCGTACCCGACGCCGCTCTGTCTTCGTTTGGATCGGAGCTGAATGCTTCTCTCGCGTCGGCTCATAAAACTGTTCAGCCGCTCGAACTTCCCATGCTCCTCGGTAGACGTGCAGGCAATTTCCGACGAGAATAGTCAGGCAACTTTGTTGGCGCTCTCCGCTGTAAGGGAAGCGCCGCGCTTGGGGCTTCGGTTTCTCTGACCGATGCGTCTCAGGAACATTGAAGGACAACTTCTGGAGTAGGCGGCGCATCGGAGAATCAGGTACGCCGCGTTGGGTATCGTGGCCCGAACGAGGCGAATCGAAAACGGCGAATTGCCGGAAGCGGATGCGATCCGGCTGGCACAGCAGGGCGATGCGGCGGCTTTTGAGCGGCTCTATCAGCTCCATCATCGTCGCGTCTATTCGCTCTGCTTGCGCATGGTCGGGAATACCGCCGAAGCAGAGGACCTGACGCAAGAGGCCTTTCTGCAGCTATTTCGGAAAATCAGCACTTTTCGGGGTGAGTCTGCATTTTCCACCTGGCTGCATCGGCTCGCGGTCAACGTCGTCCTCATGCGGCTGCGAAAAAAAACAGGTTCGGAAACCTCGCTCGAGGAAGTTACGGAACCCGACGAGGAAAGCGGTGGCCCGCGAAAAGATTTTGGCGGCCCCGATCTGGGCCTGAGCGGTTCCATCGATCGCGTCAATTTGCAACGAGCGATTGATCAGCTGCCGGCGGGTTACAAAGCAGTTTTTGTTTTGCATGACGTGCAAGGCTACGAGCACAATGAGATTGCTCACATCATGGGCTGCTCCATTGGCAATTCCAAATCGCAACTGCACAAAGCGCGTATGAGACTCAGGGACCTTCTTCACGAAGTGGAACGGCAGAGAGCCCGCGATGAGCGCCAGGCATTCAAGGACGCTGCGGGTAAGGATTGAACATCATGGCGGCGATGCGTTGCATAGACTTCTGGCTATTCAGCAATGAATGGATGGAGGGCCAGCGCACTCCCGCAGCTGTCGCTCACCTTGCGGGATGTCCCTCTTGCCGCGGACTCATCGCCGACCTCGAGATGATTCGCAAATCCGCTTCTCTCCTGCTTGAAGAAGAACCGCCCGACCGAGTTTGGCTGGCCGTCAAATCCCAATTGGAAAAGGAGGGGCTGATTCGCCGGCCCAAAAAGAGCCTTTTCGAACGCCTTTTCCCCGCCCGCGTATTCCGCCCTGCACTCGCCGGCGCCTATCTTTCGTTCCTGATTGTCGCCGCCGCCGCTCTCGGCTTTCACATGAATAGCGTGCATTCCGTCGAGCAGCGTTCTCTATGGCTCGCCAATGCGCAGGACGCATTCACGCCCGTGGCTGCGGAACTCGGCTCTGCCGAGAAGAAAACACTGCCCGCGCTGCAAAGCCCGGGCAACGATATCACCGCTACCTTGAATCATAACCTCGCCATTGTTGACAACATGATTTCCATGTGTGAAAAAGGCGTGCGTCAGGATCCTCAAAATGAAATGATGCGCGATTATCTCTACAGCGCGTACCAGCAGAAAGCAGATCTCTTGGCCGCCGCGGCAGATAGCGAGGGAAGGTAAATGGAATCCCAGTTCACTGGTTCACGGACCGGTTCGGAAGTTTTCTCCAGGCGCGCCTGGCGTCTCGCCGGAAGCTGCGCGGCTCTCCTGGTTTTCGCTTCGCCCGCTCTCGCACACCATTTAGAAAAGCAATTCACCGTTCAATCTCATCCGCTGATCACGCTGCACAATCCCAGCGGCAAAGTCATCATCTCGTCGTGGGACAAGCCGACGGTCATGATCGTCGCCGACCATAACAGCCCCAAAGTCGAAGTGGACGCCGAGCAGGTTGGCAATCGCGTGGATGTCGTAACTCATCTGATCTCCGACAACATCTCTCCCGACGAGCTGCGCGCCAATTACGTCATTACCGTCCCCGAAGATTCCGAACTCCAGATTCACAGCGACTCCGGCACCGTCAGCATTTCGAAAATTCTGGGTGATATGAGCCTCGAAACCGTGGCGGCCGGTATTGACGCGGAAGACGTCGGCGGCTACGTCGTCGTTCAAACCGTAGGCGGCGGCTTTCAGTGTATGCGCTGCACTGGCCGCATCGAAGTGCATTCCATCAGCGGTGACATTCGCCTGGTGGACGACCACAGCTCCTACATTTTTGCGCAGACTTCCACCGGAACTATCCTGCTCGATGGCGATTTCTTGGCCAACGGCGTTTACCGCCTGAAAAATTACAGCGGCCCCATCAACGTCAGCTTTTCGCCAACCGATTCATTCGACATTGACGCCACTTCGCTGTACGGAAAAGTGGACAATCAGGCAAAGCTCGTTCCCGCCCGGCGTCCCAATCGCCGCATTCCTTCGTTCGCTCGCGGCCTGTTTGGCAGTTTCAACCAGGGGCGCGCCAAACTCGAATTGTCTTCCTTCAATGGTATAATCAACATCCACAAGCGTGACTGACGCACTTCATCCGATCAATCGAGGCGCCCCAATAACATCCGTGTCGCCCGCCGTTCGCACTACTCGCCGTTTGATTGCTCTCACCGGATTTATGGGATGCGGCAAGTCCACCGTCGCGCGCCTGCTCGCGCGCCAGACCGGCTGGATTCACATTGATCTCGACAAACGCATCGTGGATCGCGCCGGCCTTCCCATTCCCACCATTTTTTCTCAGCTCGGCGAGCCAGCTTTTCGCGAAGCGGAACACGAAGAGCTCCGCCGCATTCTCGGCGAAGCTTCCGGCGCCGGAAAACCTACAGTCATTTCGCTTGGCGGCGGCACCATGGCGCGCGCCATTAATGTCGAACTGCTGAAGCAGGCCGCATGCGCCGTCGTCTGGCTCGACTGTCCTGTGGAACAGCTCCTTCAGCGCTGCTCGCACATAACCGACCGTCCGCTTTTCAAGGACGAGGCCAGCTTTCGCCAGCTGTACACTGAACGCCTCCCTTTCTATCAACTCGCGGACCATCGCGTCGAAAGCTCCGCTGAGCCGCTCCGCATCGTGCAGTCCATCATCTCTCTGAATATTATGGAAGGCGTGCCGCGGTGATGCACCGTCTTTCGCCGTTCGCCGCGTTTTTTGCCTGCGGAGTTCTCGTATCTCCGGTCGCCGTAGCGGCGCATTCTCCTGCGCATTCGGCTCGCTCAAGCCGATTTGCAGGACGAAACTCGCTTCTTCTCGCCACGGACGAATCGCTCACTGCGCAAAAAGGCAAATTCCGCGACACAGTTGCCGGCCAGGAAGTTGGCTTCGAGGAATTTGAGATCTCCGGCTCTGCCGGAGGCTGGCTGGCGCGCGGCAATGCCACCGTAAAATCTGCAAAAGGTCCTGGCACGCGCATCACTTCCCATCTGCAGCTTTCCGCCGCTGGCGCACCGATCCATTACGAATGGACCACCGTGACCGGCTCGAAGAAATCTTCTGCGTCCATTGATTTCAGCGGCGGCACTGCGACGATCCATCTGCAGGTGAATGGTTCAAAACCCTACACGCAGCAGTTTTTCTTCAAATCGCCGAACGTCGTCATTCTCGACGATAATCTCTACTATCAGTACGCAATTCTCGCCGCTCTCTATGACTGGTCCGCAAAAGGCGTGCAAACTTTTTCCGTTCTAATTCCCCAGGAAATGACTCCCGGCACCGTCACCGTTGAAGCGCTCGACCCGGAAAACTCCGGCGGCAAGAATTTCAATCGCCTCCGCGTTCGCAGCCAGGATCTCGAAATTATTTTGTATCTCGAAGGCACGCGCCTCGAGAAAATCTCGGTCCCCAGCTCCAACGCCGAAATCATTCGCCAGTGAATTCCCCCAATGACCGTGAAACTCTTTGTGCGGCGAACCGCGCCAAAGAGTCGCCGCTTATTGAGCGTGAGAATTGGCCCGCAAACTGGAGAATTTATCCTGGGTGAACAGCGCTTCACCCCGCAGCTCAATGAAGCCGAGTACTTGAGGTCCGTCGCGGCAAAATCCTCCAAAAAACTTCGTGGTTCAGGCTCCAGAACCTACTATGAAGTCTGGCAGCAGGTCAGTTCGGAACTGGAAATTGGTCTTACGCTGGGATTCGCACGCACCGGGCCATTGCAACGCATCAGCGCTCAGTTTGTGAAAATCGGATTGCGCGGCTCTACCTGGTCGAAGGCATTGGAAGATCAAATCAAGAGCTTTCATGATGCCTGGCTGAAAGAGCAACTGGGCAAACCGCCCTATCAGTTCACCTGGGGAAAAGTGATCTCTGTGATCGAGCCTCACTGGTATTCAGCCAACATCATCATTGATTACACGCGAGGGAAAGATCCCACCTCTCACGCTTCTACCTAAACAGAGTCAGCCACGCGCGCAAACAAAAAGCCCGGAAGTTCTTCTTCCGGGCTTTTCGAAAGCTAACCGCCAGGCTAAACTTACAGCACCGCGCTGCGCACCCGCACCGCTGGTTCCTGCGACGGATGCTCGATCGTGACGTTAATCGTCACCTGCGAACCGTTGCGCACCACGATCAGCGGCACGCTCTTTTTCTCCCGTTTTTCTCGCAACTGCTGCCTCAGTTCATCCACCGTTCTCACTTCCACTCCGTCCACTTTCGTAATCACGTCGCCGGCTTTCAGTCCCGCTTGCGCTGCCGCTGTTCCGGGACTCACTTCGCGCACCAGCACTCCCTCATTTCCCGGCACATGAAAATATTGTCCCAGTTGCCCGCCGACTTCTTCCGCTTCGATTCCCAACACTGGCGTCATTCCCGCGAATATCTCCGGCATGTCGAATTTGAAATTGAAATTTTTCATCGGCTCCACTTGCCGCAGTTCGATGCCCATATTCCGCGCGGCATTGCCCACTTGAACCGTTACTTTTTTCTGCTGACCGTCGCGCATCACGGTCACATTCACGTTGCGCCCGGGCGGCGTCTCGCGCACCAGTCGCCGAAACTGCACCGTGCCCTCGACGCTCTGGCCGTCATACTCCACAATCACATCGTTCTTCTCCAATCCTGCTTTCGCCGCGGGGCCGTCGGTCACCACTTCGGAAACCACTACGCCGCGATCCGGCGATACTTTCAGTTCCTTCGCTTTGTCCGGCGTGACCTCGGTCATTTCCATTCCGAGCCAGCCTGTATCCTCGCTGCTGAGCATCAGGCCGGGAGCCTGAGCGAAGAGTTGTTGTGCCTCTTGCGAAGCAGCCCGCGCTTCCGCTTCCAGCGCTGGACGCTCCGCTCTTATCTGCGCCGCGAGATTCGCCATCTCTCCTCGCTGTATTCCCCGCTCCGCCATGGCTCGTGCCACCTCCCGTTGAACTTGCCGGGCCCAAACATCCGAACTCTCCTTCCACTCCCTCTGCGCTTGCGCCAATCGCCGCTCCAACGCGACCGAATCCCACGTGCTGCTGGATTCACTCTGGTCGGCTTGCCACGCGGCAGACTTCGTCACGGCAGGCTGCTCCTGCGCGTGTGCCGCGCCCGTCACAATTCCGAATATCGCCGCCGCGATTCCCATATATCTTATGTACGTTGTCGCTCGCATTTTTGTTCTCTCTGCCTCCAAAATACTTTGACGGCGCACTTCTGTTTTGGTTAGACCGCCTGTTTTGGCTAAACCACCGGACGCCCATTCATCAGCCGAATCGCCCCGTTCACCGTGCTCATGAAAACTTCCCCGCCGCCGCTGCCTAGCCGCCCGCTGAACCGGCTCGACGTATAAGCCCCCAACGTTGCCAGCGGAAAGTCCGACCGAAAATCTCCATTCCTGTTCACTACGCGAACATCCAAATTCATCCCTTGCGGAATGGAAAGCACCACTGATCCGTTAATCGTCCGCAAACTCACCGGCGCGCCCTGCGGCAGCGATCTCAGCTGCATCCGCACGTCGCCATTGGTCGTAATTCCGCTAAACCGGCCTTCGCTGTCCACCACTTCCACATTCCCATTCACCGAATTCAGCGTCCCCGCGCCGGTGACGCCTTGCACATGCACGTTCCCATTCACCGTGCTTACCGCAGCCCACCGCAGCCGGTACGGCACATGAATTTCATATTCCACTGTGACCTGCACGCCGCTGCCGCTTGGATATTTCGTGTTCACGCCCAATTGGTCGCCGTCGCTCTGCACTTCAATTTGCACGCGATTCAAATCCTCGCTCTGATGCAGCGCCGTTTTCACCGCTTTCACTTCCACCTGCTCGCGGTCCCATCCCTCGATCTGCACGCCGCCATTCACATTCGCCAGCGCAAAGGCGCCGCCCTGCCGCAGCGGATACATTCGGTCGAATACCTGCTCCGCGTTCGCTCCTCGCGCGGGAGCCGCATAGATGCCGCATGTCAACAGCGCAAGCGCCACTAAGCCCACACGCAGCGCGCCTTCCGCTCTCCTCATGTTTTCCCTCCTGTTCACTGCGCTGAATTAATTTTGTGAGGGCACGGTTTTACCGTGCCGTACGTCGTCAAAAACCTGTGCCTTGCGCTTCAGCCGCTGAACTAAGCTCTTCCGACCTTTTTTCTGCTTTACGGCTGATCCGGCCCCTGCGGATTCTGCGCCAGCTTCATCAAATTCATTTCCAGCTGCTTCCTCATCTTCTCCATCTGCTGTTGCAGCATCTCCATCTGCTGCTTCTCGTGCTCCGCGTCATTCACCACCAGCCGAATGTTCCCCGAAACCGTGCGCAGAAACAGCGTGGCTCCGCCGCCATTCAGCGCTCCTTCCGCGCGCACCGCGCGGCTGCCTTCGTCCGGATCGCCGTAAGTTACCTTCAGCGGAAATGCCGGATCTACAATCACGCGATGACCGCTGCCCAATTCCACCTGCGCATCCACGTTGACCGCCAGCGATTTCGGTAAATAAACGACAATGTCCCCGTCCTGCGCCGCCAGCCGGCATGCGCTGGTCAGCTTTGCATTCGGCCCAAACCACGCCGTAATTCCTCCCGCTCCTGTGGACGCTCGCACCGCGCTCTGCACTTGCGTGAGGTAAACGCTGCCTGCGCCGGTGTCGAGCTCCGTCGGCCCCAGCGACTTCGCCACGCGAATCCCGCCTCCGCCCGTCTGCGCGCGAATCAGCCCAGACGCCTCGCCCACCTCAATTTCTCCGCCGCCCGTGCTCACCACCAATCCCGCGCCCGCATGCTCCAGCGAAATATTTCCGCCGCCGGTTTCGAGCCGCCCTGTTCCAGCAATCGAGGCCACACGAATGTGTCCGCCGCCCGTCCGCATCACCGCTGAACCCGCCACCGAACCCACAGTAATGTCCCCACCGCCCGTCTGCGCCGTCAGGTTTCCGCCGATATTTTTCGCCAGGATGTGCCCGCCGTCCGTAACCAGCCGCGCCGGCCCGTCAATCTGCCCTGCGGAAATATTTCCGCCGTCCGTCGTTGCAGAAACGCGTCCCTGAATGTCCCCGATCTGCACGTTTCCGCCATCCGTCGCCAAATCGAGGTTGTAATTCCGCGGAACGGTAACATTCACCGTGATCCACAAACGATGTCCCCACCGCAGCCGCGGCGAACGGCTCACCAACACCACGCCATCCGCATCGTTCCGTGCGCTCAATTCATACGCATCCAGAATTTCCTGCGCATTCCTGTCGTCCGCGGACGTCTCCACGTGCACGCGATAGCTCACTTTCCCCGAATCCCCGGTCGCAATGTGAATGTCGCCCTGATTCACCGCCACATGCAGCGTCATCCCCGGCTTCGTCGAAAGAGTTCCCGTTTTGTCCGCCGAAACGCGATTCCCGTGCCTCTGGTCAGCACGCAAACCCACCGCCACCATCAGGGCCACGCCCGCCACAACCGCGAATTTGAAAATCCGTTTAGTCATTAAATTCAGTCACTCCATCCCGTTCGTCCGTGTTTGTGCAACGCCTACTGGTTCGGCTGCACTTCCTGCAACGCCGCCGCGCTTTGCAACCGGATGTACACGTTCGGATCCGTGCGCATCGTCTGCTGCAAAATCTTCACCGCCTGCGAATCCGCGCCCAGCCCGCCTCGCTCCGAAACCGTTCGCAACGAATTGATCGCCTCCACGCGCACGCCGATGTTCTGATCTTTCGTCAGCGCGTCGAGCATCGTCTGCACGCTCGCATCATCCGCCTTCGCCGCCGTCAGCGCATCCAGCGCCTTCAAACGCACCGCCGCATTCCTGTCCGACAGCACCGAACGCGACAGCGCCTTCTGCACGTCCGGATCATTCGCCCGCGTTTTCAGCAACTCCACCGCGCTCATCCGAACATCCGGGCAAAATCGCTCATTATTGTGCAGCACGTACAGCAGCACATTTTTCACGTTGTTATCGTCCACCGTTCCCTGCACCACAATCGGACGCTCCGTTTTCATCTGCACTTGAATCTGCACCGGCTGATTTCCCTGGCTCGGCGTCCAATTGATTCCCGAAACGTTCGCCGACTGCATTTCTTGGGGATTGAATCCGCCGAGCATCGAACTTTGATTCATCGCGGGCTGCCCCGCCGGCCTTCCCGTCTGACGCGCATGCCACGGTCCCAGCATCCCCACCGAAAATCCAACGAGCAGCAGCATCGCCGCGCTCGCCGCGGGATGCATCGCCAGCCAGTGCGCCGGGAAAAGCGACTCCGTCCATCGCACCCAAATGCTGCGATGGTCCATCTCGTCTATCGAATCCTCCAGCCGGTTCCGGCAGCTTGACAGCAGTGCCGCCGACGGCTCCAGCCGCTCATTCGCCGCCACCGCCTCGAGCAATTTCCGCTCCGCTTCCAGCGCCGCCACGCATCGCGGACACTCGTCCAAATGCTCTTCGAGCGCATCGCGTTCCGCGTCTTCCAATTCTTCCGCCGCGAAAAGCACAATCTGCGCTTCGTACTCCGGACACGCGCCAGAGCTACTGTTGAAATCTTCCATCGCTCACTCCTCTTACCTCATCGCTCCCAGGCTCGCCCGCATTTTCCGCGTCGCCCGAAACAGCGAATTCTTTACCGTCTCTTCCGAAGTCCCCAGCATTTCCCCAATCACGCGCAGCCTCAGCCCTTCGTAATGCTTCAACTCAAATACCATCCGCTCACGCGCCGAAAGCCCATCCAACGCCGCGTTGATGTGCCTGCCCAACTCCTGCCCTAGAAAACGCCGCTCCGGATTCGCCGCCGCCCTCTGTTCCGTCTGCTGATCGAAAAAATCCGGCAACGTTTCTCCCTCCGGATTCGCCGGCGCTTGCTCTTCCCTCCGCGTATTTTTCCGCCGCAAATGGTCCAGGCACACGTTCGTCGCAATCCGGTAAATCCACGTATAAAAGCTGCACTCGAATCGGAATCGCGAAAGATTTTTGTACGCCTTCAGAAAAACTTCCTGATACAAATCGCGAGCGTCTTCGCTCCCGCGCACCAGATTCATCGCCAGGCGCAGCACGTCACGGTCGTACCGCCGCACCAATTCCTCGAAAGCCGGCCGATTGCCCGCTTGCGCCTGTCGCACCAGGACTTGTTCGTCCGCTTTCTGCACCGCCCGCGCTGCCGCGCCGCCCAAAGTGGCGCTCATCCCCATGACGTTAACGCTCATAGCCGGATGCAACTCACTCGCCCTGAGATGCTTCCTCGAAAGGCTCGCTCTCCCGTTGCATCGCTCGCCCTGCGCATTCTCCGCAACTTTCTTATCATGTGCAATCTAACTCCGACCGGATTCCGTTTTCTTCGAATCTCGCCTTCATCCAGCCTGCCTGCCGCCCGACCTCAAATCTCCGCCCTTCTAACTACTTTGACGTATCCCCAGCGTTTCCGTGAGCAACTTCTCACCGAGCGCCCAGAACGCACTGTAAAGTCAGGAAGATATGTCCTGCGAAGTGGAAGCCCTCGCGAGGCGTACTATTAACGACTTGGTTGTCTTGTGCACCGCGCTTGTGCAAATTGCCTGAGCCTGCCAGCCAAGCCAGCGTTTGGTTCGTTTCGCGCCCTTGACATTTATAAATCAGTGCAAGCAACCTAAAATCAAGAGCATACAGAATGCCATTTGTTTCTGCCCGCGTATTGCCAAGCCCGTTACAGCGACTCCGCTCACGATTTCGCCTCTTATTTTCCACAGCAATTTCCACAGTTTTGGAGAGTTGGCGGCACGCCCTCCCAACCCCAGCGCAATAAACGACTTAGTAAATGCGTGGAAATGACCTTCCCCATTAACCCCGTATAGCCAGTGAACTCAGAGCAGCATCTGCTCGCTCGGCTCATTGACTCTGTGCGGCTTATAGCACTATAGTGGCTTCATTCCCGTTGATGTCCGGCAACGGGGCTGCCGTGGGCCGAGGCCGAAATGAACCTTCCCAACAGCCTGACCATTCTTCGCATATTCTTCGTACCCTTGCTCGTGGTAGTGCTCCTGACGCGAGAACCCAACTGGAACTTCTGGGGCCTTTCCGTACACTTCGAAATTTGGGGGATGCTGATTCTACTCGCGGCGGCGGCAACGGACGCCGCTGACGGCTACTTCGCTCGCAAGCGCGCCGAAATAACCACCCTTGGCATTCTGCTGGATCCCATCGCCGACAAACTTCTTATTTCTGCTGCATTCATTTCTCTTGCGGCAATGGGACTAGCTCCGGCATGGATGGTGGTGATTATCATCGGGCGCGAATTCGTGGTGGACGGGCTGCGCAGCATCGCTTCAGGCGAAGGATTGATCATTCCAGCGTCCACCTTAGGCAAAACGAAAATGTTTCTGCAGGTGATTGCCGGCTGCATCGTGATTTATTCCGCCACGCACCCCAGCTTTAAGCTGTTCGCGCTCATGCTGCTGGGACTGGTGGTGATTAGCGCGGTCGTTTCCGCCGTGCATTATTTCCTGATGTTCTGGAGCCAGGTGGACGATCGCATCAAGGTGCGGCAGCGCGAAAGTCTGGCTGCGATTCTCAACCAGGAAAAGAATCCCCAAGATGTGCCCACTCACTGACGAAGAAAAACGCTCGCTCCTGTTCATCGCCAGACAATCCATCGAAGTTGCGCTCTCACGCAGCACTGCCCCGCCGACGGGCTCGTTCTCCGGCGATCTTGCTGCACGCACAGGTGCTTTTGTGACATTGCATCAGCGCGGACGTTTGCGCGGTTGCATCGGACGCGTCACAACTTTGGATCCATTGGCTACGGTCGTGGCGGAGTGCGCAGTGGGAGCAGCAACAGAAGATCCTCGATTTGCCCGCCTTGAGCCGCAGGATCTGCACGAACTCGAAATCGAAATTTCTGTGCTATCGGAGCCGTGCCGAATCGCCGTTCCCGAAGAGCTACAGCCCGGCGTTCATGGTTTGCTCATTACTCATGGACGAAATCGCGGAATTCTTCTCCCGCAGGTGGCGCAAAAATTCAAATGGTCCCGCAAGCATTTTTTGGAAGAGACCTGCCGCAAGGCCGGGTTGCATCCCGACGATTGGAAAGACCCGGGAACTCGTATCCATGTGTTTACCGCGGAAATTTTTTCTGACGCGGACTTTCCTGCTCTGTCCGCTCCTGCTGAACAGCCCCGAGCCGAAAACAAAACGCCCGCCGGCTCGTCCGAGAGCGCGGCGGGACGCCGGTAAAACGCGCAAACGCGAAACCCTATTCCACTTCGCAGTAATCGCCTTCGTAGATCTGCTGCAGGCTATATGTAATCAGCACCGTCGCGGAATTCGGCGACACGCGTAGCACGATGCCTTCGCCCAAGACTTGCCTGGGCATGTCTTTCGCTGAAACGCTCGGCCCGGACCCAAAGCCGTAGATCGAAGTAGCCATGTCCGGAGTCTGATAGACCAGATCGCCGCCATTCGACTGGTAACGGAAAATCCGAACATAGTCGCCGACCTGCACGCCTTTTTTACTTCCGAGGTTGACGTAAACGATGTCATTCGTGCCGGCCTCGATGCGGTACGCTTTGCCGGCGACGACCACGCCCTTCTTTTTCCCGCTGGGCGGCGCGAACCGGTCGAAATTCACTTCGGACTTCAATTCAGGAACCGGACGCGCAGCGTAGGGTTGAACGACGTCTCCTCGCTGCATGTAGCTGCATGAGTGTGTTACTTGCGCTACGGAAATTTTTGGTTGCGCGACCACCACTTTGACCTGGCCTACATCCTCCCACATCTGACCCATCGAATGGGCCAAGCCAGGCTCCGCAGCGAACCACCACGTATATGTGTCATTCTCCTCGGGACGCATCACCAGGAATTCATCTCCCGGTTTTACCCCATCGCGGGAGCCGCGGTTGAGGTAAATATAATCGCCCTCGGAAAAGGTAACCTTATAGAGCGCATCCTCGCCGGAAACGATCTGCGTCTTTTCGGAAACATGAGCCGTCGTGAACATGCCCGAGCAATACACATCGTCGTGAGTGATGCTGGGCAATGAGGCGCTGCTCTGTTGCGCACGAGAAATAAGAGGCAAAAGACCGAAAGACAGAGCGAGTACCAGAGCTTTCTTGCGCATTTGATTCACCCCTTGCGAATTAGTCCGCCGTTTGTGGCCAGAATGGCGATAAATCGAACGTAACAAAGCGCCCCGAGAGGGTCAATACAATGTCCGGTTGCGTTTGACGTGTCGGGTAACGCATCCTAGAGGACTCATCTCCTGTACGAGAGAACAGTATGGCGAACGAGCATCTCTTTGGAGCCGATCGCGTCTGCGGAGTTGTTGCCGCGCGAACCGCCGTGGAGGCGTGGCGGCAAATCCGCAATGCGCTGCGCTATACCGCCACGATCGAATTGCGTTTCGACTGGCTGGCTACCGCCAGCGAGCACCGCAAACTGCTCGTACTCCTGAAAAACCGGGCGTACAGGCCTCAAGGGAACTTCATCGCAACGTGCCGCCGTCAAGATGCCGGCGGGAAATTTCGCGGCAGCGTGGTCGAGCAATTATCTCTGCTGCGCTCCGCGATTGCCGCAGGCTGCCGCTGGGTAGATTTGGAAATTGAAACCGTCGAGTCATTCCCCGGATTCGCTCTCGATCTGTACACAGCAAGGGCGCAGCGAATTCTTTCTTTTCACGATTTCCGCGCGATGCGGCCCACTGCGCAATTACCGAGCATCGTGCGCCGCATGGAAAACCTGTGCGCCAACCGCGGCTTCGGAGCCATAAAAATCGCCATCCAGTGCAGCTCGTTGCGCGAAGGATTGCAACTTCTCCAAATTGCCCGCGAATGGCCCAACATCATCGCCATTCCCATGGGGGAAGTCTGCACGCCACTGCGCATCCTGGCGCTGCGCGAAGGCAGCGCGCTTTCCTACGCTCCGGTAGAAGACGCCACGGCTCCCGGCCAAATTCCTCTTTCCGCACTGTCCGATCTCTACCGCGCGCGCCATCTCACCAAAAAGACTCGCGTTTACGCCGTCATCGGCGATCCAATCGCGCACTCCCTTTCGCCGACTCTGCATAACGCTGCCTTTCACGCGCGCAAGATTGATGCCGTATATCTTCCATTCCGTGTCACCGATTTGCGTGATTTTCTCCGCGCGATTCCGCGCCTGCGCATCGCCGGATTCAGCGTAACGCTCCCGCACAAGGAAAAGCTGCTTCGCCTC
Source organism: Candidatus Acidiferrales bacterium (assembly GCA_035763605.1). Taxonomy (GTDB): domain Bacteria; phylum Acidobacteriota; class Terriglobia; order Acidiferrales; family UBA7541; genus DAHUXN01. Next base: position 5,727 of record DASUAV010000065.1, on the reverse strand, counting down.
CTCGACGGCTGCGACCCGCTCGCGAAAGCTATCGGCGCCGCTAACACAGTCGCCGTCCGGGCAAATGGAAAGCTCTTCGGATACAATACTGATTCACTTGGTGTGCTGCGCGCGTTAAAAGGCAAGCTCGAACTCGAAGGCAGCCGCGCGTTGATTTTAGGCACCGGAGGAGCAGCGCGCGCAGTGGCGTTCACGCTGGCGCGCGAAGGCGCGCGAGTTTTCATCTGTTCGCGCACGCCCGCCAAAGCCGGGCATCTCGCGCGTGACGTGAAAGGCCAAGCCGTCGAGCGCAGAGAGCTTCGCCACAGGTCGTTCGATCTAATTGTCAACGCCACGCCCGTGGGAATGCATCCGCGCGAGAGCGAATCGCCACTGAGCGCATTTGAAATGAATAGCGCCGTGGCTTTCGATTTGATTTACCGCCCAGAGCGGACAAAGTTCCTGCGGCTCGCGGCCAACAAGGGCATTCGCACTGTTTCAGGAGTGGAAATGTTTCTGGCGCAAGGAATCGCGCAGTGGGAAATTTGGACCGGACAGCGCGCCCCCGAGAACGCCATGCGCCGTGCTGTACTCACAGCTTTGCGCAACGAAAAATCGGCACTCAGCAAATAACTATGCTTCAGCCCGACTTCAAAACGTTTCGTTCTCTCGCACGTCGCGGCAATTTCGTTCCCGTGTACGACCCCGTGCGCCTCGACATGCTCACGCCCGTGGCCGCACATCTGAAACTCGCGCGGCACGCGAAATACTCCTGCCTGCTCGAAAGCGTGGAAGGCGGCGAAAGCGTCGGGCGCTACAGCTTTTTTGGATTCGATCCCGCCGAAGTTTTCCGCTCGCGCGGCCGCTCCTGTTCCATCGAAACGAAAAATGGCCGTGAATCCTTCGAGGCCAATCCCATCGAAGCCTTGCGCCGGCGCATCTCCCGCTATAAGCCCGTCCGCGTGCCCGGCTTGCCGCCGCTCGTTGGCGGAGCCATCGGCTATTTTGCGTATGACATGATCCGCCTCATGGAACGCATTCCCTCGAGCGGCGACGACCAGCTCAAGCTCGACGATTCCGTGCTGATGTTCTTCGACGGCCTCATTGTCTTCGACCGCGTTCAGCACCGCATCTGGATTGTCCAGAACGTCTTCACCGAAGGCCCGGGCAGCCTCAAGCAAAAATATGACGCCGCCGTGCGCAAAATTCGAGGCATTCGCCGCCGCCTCGAACAGCCTCCACCCAAATTCGGCCGGAGCAATCACTTCGCTCCTCCACAATTCACTTCCAATTTCACTCGCACCGGCTACATCAAGGCCGTCAAACGCGCCAAAGAATACATTCGCGCCGGAGACATTTTCCAGGTCGTCCCCAGCCAGCGATTTTCCGCGCGCGCTTCAGCGGATCCCTTTGAAATCTATCGTGCACTGCGCGTCGTGAATCCGTCGCCCTATCTTTATTTCCTGCGTCTCGGCGATGTCGCCGTCGTGGGCAGTTCGCCCGAGATGCTCGTGAAAGTTCAGGGCCGCGACGCGTTTTACCGTCCCATCGCCGGCACGCTTCCGCGCGGCCACAGCGAAGAAGAAGACCGCCTCCTCGAGAAAAAACTCCTCGCCGATCCCAAAGAGCGCGCCGAACACATCATGCTCGTGGATCTCGGCCGCAACGATCTCGGCCGCGTCTGCGAATATGGTTCCGTACGCGTCGAGCGCCTGATGTTCGTCGAACGCTACTCCCACGTAATGCATCTCGTCTCCAGCCTTCGCGGCAAACTCCGCAAGAACGTGGACTGCCTCGACGCACTGATGGCCTGCTTCCCCGCCGGCACGCTCAGCGGCGCGCCCAAAATTCGCGCCATGGAAATCATTGACGAGCTCGAACCCACGCGCCGCGGAATTTACGCCGGCGCAATTCTCTATCTGGACTTTTCCGGCAATCTCGATTCCTGCATCGGCCTGCGCACGCTCGTCGCAAAAAATGGAAACGTTCACATCCAGGCCGGCGGCGGCGTGGTCGCCGATTCCGTTCCCGCAAAGGAATATCAGGAAACTCTGAACAAAGCGCGCGCCTTGATGGTCGCAGTGGAAATGGCCCATCAGCCAGATTGAGCGTCAAAAGAACAAAATGATTCTGCTCATCGACAACTACGATTCCTTCACCTACAACCTGGCGCAGTATCTCGGCCAGTTAGGACAAAAGCTCGCCGTGCGCCGCAACGACGAGATCACCCTCGACGAAATCGAAAAAATCCGCCCGCAGCGCATCATCATTTCTCCCGGCCCGTGCACGCCGCGCGAAGCCGGCTTGAGCGTCCCCATCGTGCAGCGCTTCGCGGGAAAAATTCCCATCCTCGGCGTCTGCCTCGGCCATCAAGCCATCGGTGACGCCTTCGGGGGCAAAATCGTCCGCGCCAAAAAAGTCATGCACGGAAAAACCAGCAAGATTCATCACGACGGCAAAACGATTTTCCGCAAGCTCCCGCAGGACTTCGAGGCCACGCGCTATCACTCCCTCATCGTTGAACGCCGTTCGCTTCCCCGCTGCCTCGAAATTTCCGCCAAAACTTCCGATGGAACCATCATGGGCCTGCGCCACCGCAAATTCCGCGTTGAAGGCGTGCAATTCCATCCTGAATCGGTTCTCACCGGCGAAGGTTTTCGCCTCCTCCAAAATTTCCTCGAGACGTAAAGAGAGTTTTTCCTTTGCGGCGAACGGCACCCGGATTGCCTGATGCTGTAAAAAGCTCTGTTTCGTCAGGGCACGGCTTAGGACTCCGTGTCGCGAGGAACGATTTACGAGAGTTCTTCGTAAGGCACGGTTTCACAGTCGGCATCGCAACGGGACGATTTACGAGAGCCTTTGGTCAGGGCACGGCTTCAGAGTCGGTATCGCAACGGGACGATTTGCGAGAGCTTTTGGTCAGGGCACGGTTTCAACCGTGCCGTAAGCGCCGCAAATGAGTGCGGCTTCAGCCGCTGAGGTGAGTCTCTCGAATTTTTGCAGCATCCCGCTAAAACCTCATTCGCACCCGCGCCACATACGAATCCAATTCCCGCACCCGCAGCAACTTGAGCAGCACAAAAATCACCGCCACGCCCGCAGCCGTAGCCAGCACCAGCACCTCCAACGAACCGAGCGCCCTCTGCCACGCCATTCGCTCCGCCAGCCACCGCGCAAATTCGTACACCACGCCGCCCGCCACAACTGACGCTACCGTCACCTTGCCAAAAAACATCACCAGCGGCCCCATCGGACGATTCTTCGTATGCCGCACCAGCAGCGCAAACATCACAATCGTCAGCACGCTGATGCCAATCGAACTCGCCAGCGCCAGTCCAATGTACTGCGCGCGGTGCGCCAGCCACCAGTAAAGAGGAATGTCCACCAGCGTCATCGCCGTGCCGTAAATCGCCGGCGTCCACGTGTCCCGCGTCGAATAAAATCCGCGCGCCAGCAAATTCTGTGCGCCCCACGCAAACATCCCCAGCGAGAACAACGCCAGCGTCGCCGCCGTCGCCCCGAGCGCTCTCGCATCCAGACGCGTGTGCGAATACACCAAGTGCACCACGTAAGGACTCTCTGCAATCGCAAACGCCGAAATCGGAATCAGCAGCAGCGCGAGCCCTTTCAGCGTGTCGTTCAGCACGCGATTCAGCTCCGCCAATTTTCCTTCCGAATACAATTGCGACAGGATCGGATATGACGCCACTCCGATCGCCTGTCCCACCACGCCCAGCGGCACGCGCATCAATGTTTTTCCGTATTGCAGCCACGTGATCGCCCCATGCTCCAGGAACGAGCCGAACCAGCGGATGATCCAGTCATCTGTAAACGAAAGCGAAAGCGCCAGCATGATCGGGATGGACAGCTTGATGAACATCTTGAACCCCGGATGCCTCAGATCCATCGCGAACCGGAATTTCGCGCCCGCCAGTTGCGCGCCATAGATCTGAATCAGAAAATTTCCCGCGAACGCGCCCGCCAGCACCCCCACGGAAAATCCCGTGATGCCCATTCGTGAAGCCAGGAGCACGCCGCCCAGAATAATTCCGAGGTTGTAAATCACCGGCGCCAGCGAAGGCACCACAAATCGCCCCTTCGCGTACTGCACCGCGCTCAGAATTCCGCCCTGTACAAAAAAGAATTGCGCCGGCAGCATCAGTCGCGTCAGAAAAACCACGCGCGCCTTTTCCACGGGACTGAACCCCGGCGATATGCCCGCGACAATCTGCGGCGCGAAAATCTCCGCCGCGCACACCAGCGCCGCCACCAGCAGCCCCATGAAAGTCGTTACCGTCGAAAAAACGTGCCACGCTTCGTCCTCGCGATTTTCCGCTGCGAATTTCGCGAACACCGGAATGAACGTGATGCTCAGCGATCCGCCCGCCACCAGGTAATTCAAAAAATCCGGCAGCGTGAACGCCGCGTAATAGGCGTCGGTCATCGCGTTCGAGCCGATCTGATGCGCCACCGTCCAGTCGCGCAAAAATCCCAGCACGCGGCTGATCAGCACGCTGGCCATCACGATGCCGGTGGACTGTATGATTTTTCGGTTGATGCTGTGCGCCACGGAGAAATAGTACAGTCACGCCCGCATGAATCGCAGTGCCGTTTCGTCCCCGCTTGCCGGAGTTCTCACTAGCGGCTGCCTGATGAGCAGCTTGTAAAATCAGTGGCAAGCGCAGGCTTACACTTTCAATTTGGCAGCCTGCAAACTGATCGAATCACCTTCGACTCGCTGTCTCAGGCGCGGAGATAGTCGGCTTTCCAGGTTTTGATGAGCTGCTTGATGGATTTGCGGTTGTTCATTTTTTCGTCGAGGACGCGGCGGACGAGGTCGGGCAGTTCCGCATCGCTGGCGAAGCGCAAAGCGACCAACTGATTGACAGTGAACTGGGGGATGCGCGGTTTCAGGTCGGCGGGGAGGACCTGCTCGAGGCGCAAGCGCATTTCGAGACGAATAACGCGGTCCTGCACGGTGAGGGCAAAGAGGCGCGCGTAGAGGGCGACGATGATCAGTGCGATGGCGAGCAGCAAGGAGACCAGCGTGTCGAAGGAAAATCCCAGGTTGACGATGCGATAAATCTGATCGACAAGATTCAATCCTAAAATGGGAAGCGCCACCATATGAAAAGCCGGCACCACCCGCGTATGATTCGAGAAATCCTGCTGCTTCATAGAGCACCTCCAAGTGCAAAATGAATATACGTTCAGATTGGACGGCTTGTTCCTTGCTTGGTTATCGGGAAGTCGGACCGATCTCGTTCGAATCCGTCATTCCCAAACCGGCCGATTTCCGTCCGGCCAGCCGCTCGCTTGCCGTGTCAAGTAACAAACGCTATTCCGTCGCGGCGCGCCAACTAGCCAGCACCCGCTCTTCATCTTGCTCTTGTTCTGATCGCGTCGCGCTAATTCCCCACCTCCGCTTTCGCCATTGGAACTGAACGCAGCGACGATTCTGTGAGATGATGCGCGGACGAAACGAATTGGCGTGCGGATTACCGGGCCACATCATGCGCGAGAGGCGCAGCATATGTCTGGAGGCGCATTCGAGGCAGGCGTAATCGAAAAAGCGGCGCCCGCGCGCGCCACGCGCTGGCTCATTCTCGCCACCATCGGCCTCGCCTGCTATGGCGGATACTACGCCTTCGATTACATTGCCCCGCTCGCGCCGCTCCTCAGCCATCAGTTGCATTTTTCCGACACCGACATCGGCCTGCTGCAAGCCGTCTACAGCCTGCCCAACAT
>DASUAV010000064.1:0-41124 GCA_035763605.1 Candidatus Acidiferrales bacterium | reverse complement strand
GCCGAGAAGGAGATTGTGTTTTTGTGAGTGCGCGGTGAGAAGCATCAGAAAAGTGTAAGCGCGTCCGGCGCGAGCGCGCACTCGGCGGCAGATTTCGACGCCTTCGAGCTCCGGCATGGTCCAGTCGAGGATAGCGATGCGCGGAGAATCTCCGGAGGACAGGAGCGCCAATGCATCGGCGCCGTTGGAAACGGCGATGACCTGATAGCCCCATTTGCGCAAGAGCTGTTCGAGTACGCGGCGCGACACGGGTTCGTCTTCGGCAATTAAAATTTTCATCGCGATTGCTCCTTGGCTATGCCTTTTCCAGTGAAACAGGAAGCTGCTCGCCGGCGCGCGAGAGCCTTTGAAGCTCAAGCCTGAGACGGTGCAGTTCGGTTCCTAATTGGGCAAAATCGGCTTGCGCGGCTGAAAAGTCATTTTGGAGAGCGTCCTGTTCGAGCTTTTTTGCCAGTGCATAGGGCTGCGCGCCGGTGAAAACGCCAATGGATCCCTTCAAAGTGTGCGCTGTTTTGGCAATGGAGCCGGCGTCGCTTCGCTCGATGGCCAGAGCGACCTGCGCGAGGAGTTCATCGCTCTCGTTTTCAAAAAGCCCAATAATTTCGAGGAGCAACTGACGGTCGCCCTGGCAGCGCTCGAGGAGTTTGTTTTCGTCGAGAGCGTTTGCGGGTGTTTCAGGAGGTTTCGCGCTCACGGTGACTGTCGTTGAACAGCAACGCTCGATGGCATCGAACAGTTCGGAAGCGCGGAGCGGTTTCGAAACGTAGGCATCGGCGCCTGCCTGGAAGCAGGTTTCGCGATCTCCGCGCATGGCGCGCGCGGTGACGCTGATTATGGGGAGATGTTCCCGGGAACTTTTCTCTTTTTCGCGGATCCGGCGAATCGCTTCCAATCCATCCATCTCAGGCATCTGGACGTCCAGAAGCGCCAAATCAAAATTTTCACGCTCGGCAAGTTCAAGCGCCTCAAGGCCATTGCGTGCGGGGATGATCGAATGACCATGTTTCTCGAGCAGCTTGGTGGCGAGGCGGCGATTCACGTCATTATCTTCAGCCAGCAGAATGCGCAAACGCCGGTGGCTGCCGGCGACAAAGGACGAAATTCCGAGAGGCGCAGGCGGCGCGGCGGTTTTTGCTGCTGAAAGATGCAATTCTTTCGGGGCCGGAGAGACTTGTTCGGGCGGGGCAAAATCGCTCGACGGAAGCAGCAGGCGCACAGTGAAATAGAAATTGCTGCCCTCGCCCGGTTTGCTATCCAGCTGCAAATCGCCACCCATTAGCGCCACGAAACGCTGGGAAATTGCCAAGCCCAGGCCTGTGCCGCCGTATTTTCTGGTCGTGGACGCATCGGCTTGGGTGAAGGCGGCGAAAATCAGCTTCTGTTTTTCGGGGAGAATTCCTATGCCGGTGTCGCGCACATCGAAGCGAAGGTCTACGAATTCCCGGGTGCAATTCTGCAGATTTGCAGAGACGGTGACCAGACCACGTTCTGTGAACTTGATGGCATTTCCGGCCAGATTCACGAGGATTTGTCGCAAACGGCCACGATCTCCGATGAGCCATTCGGGAACCTCGGGGGCGACAGCCCATTGCAGTTCGAGACCTTTACGGCGAGCGGAATGCGACAGCATTTTGAGGGTCTGGCCAAGGCTTTCCCTTAGCGGGAAGGGTTCGGATTCGAGGTCCATTTTGCCGGCCTCGATTTTGGAGAAGTCGAGAATGTCGTTCAGGAGAGAGAGCAGAGCGTCCGCCGAGGAGTTGACCATTTCCAAGTACTCGCGGACTTCGGGATTCAAATCGGTGTCGAGGGCCAGTTGCGTCATGCCGATAATGCCGTTCATCGGGGTGCGAATTTCGTGGCTCATGTTGGCCAGGAATTCGCTTTTCGCGCGATTGGCGCCTTCGGCGGCTTCTTTGGCCGCGCGCATAGCCTCCTCTGTCTTCTTTCGCTCTGCTATGTCCTGATAAAGAACCAAATTGCCTGCCTCTTCACCATTGATGCGCAGCGAGACGGCATAGAGTTCGACATGCACGAGCGTTCCATCTTTCCGTCTGCGTTGCGTAACCGCCTGGACCGTCTCACCCTTTTTTCTGCGGTTCTCAAGTTCGCGCAGCTCCGCCGAAAATTCCTGAGGCAGAATCAGGCGATCGAGTTTTGTGCCAATGGTTTCTTCTCGTGTATAACCGAAGAGGCGCTCAAAGGCGCGATTGCAGATTCGCACGCAACCCGCGTTGTCCAGCGTGACGATGCCCAGAGGGCTGGTTTCAATGAGTGCATTAAGGTAAGCGGTGCGTTCGCTGACGCGTTTTTCCAAATCGGCGCGAGCTTCGCGGACTTCTTTGTCTCGCGTCTGGATGCCATCAAGCATTTGGTTGAACTGCTCATAGAGGAATGCAATTTCATCGCTGCCGGCGAAGGATGCGCGTACGGAGTAATTCTTTTCGATGGAAACGGTAAAGGCTGTTCGGGCGAGAGCGAGGATGGGATTGGAGATGCCGCGCTGCAGCCTTGAACCGAGCAAGAGTGCAATCGCGAGCGAAATCAGTAACGCCAGTCCGGCGATTACGGCCAGCTCTCTCTCGCGCTCTTCGAGATGGACGGTGCTGGCTTCGAGATAGACGGTTCCAATGGCATTGCCGTGGAGCGAAACGGAAGAAAAGGAACGAATTCTATTGCCCACGATGGTGATACGGTCCGGCTCCGGGGGAGGCGGGAGATAGGATTTGAGCGAAGAATCTGCGCTGTAGGTGGCCAGAACTTCGCCATCGGACGTGTAAAGAGCGGCATGGAGGATGCGGGGATCGGCTTGGAGGGAATGAAGGATTTTTTCTGCATCCTCATCGTCTCCAAACGCCAGAGCAGCGGCGGTGTTGCTTCCGGTCAGGCGAGTCAGAGTTCTCAGGGTGTCCAATTGAGAGCGGCGGGCGATGCGGAGGTCGTATGAACCGAAAATCGCAAAAGCGGCGAGCGATGCCGCGCAACAGGTGAGGACAATAATGCGAATCAGCTTGGCGCGAATGGAGCCATGATGCTGTGCGCGTTTCGCTTCAGTTTGCGCCATTTGCGGGCCTGTCATAGACGACAGTTGCGAGGGCGAGAAGCGATGCGCTGATTTTGAGACCTGCGCGGCGAGCGGCGTCTACGTTGATGAGAAAGGCCGTTCGGCCATCTTCTTTTACGAGCTGAATCATGCCACCGTGCGCGGCGAATCCCGGTTCGTCTCCAATGATGAGAACCGCGCAATTCGGTTTGCGCTCAAGCTGGTCGACCTCCGCGTGAGATTTCGAAGCCCCGACGAAGAGAGCATCGCATGTGCCCATGTCGTGGAGATGTTGACCGCGCACGATGACGATGCGTTTGTCGCCGACAGAATGACCCAACAAAGCTTTGTCGAGCAGTTCACCGTATTGTTCGTGACCCAGGACACAAAAATTGAAGGCGCGGCGAGGAGTTTCGCCTGGCGGCTGCGGCCACTCGGTAAATTCCGCCAGACGAAGCAAGTATTCGGATTCGTTACGAAAATTGCTGGGATCGGTTTGCTGGGCGGCGGAAGGACGGGCTGCCAGGGCGAAAAGGAGCCCAAGGATTCCAAAGATGAACGCGTGGGTCAGAATTCTCACAACGTATGAGCAAGCAGGAACGTGGCCAGATCACAGATAGCCGGCAGAATCTAAACTCCTTATGTTGAAGGATGTAGCAGAGGACGCGGCAAGTGACGGAGGAACGCCGCCGACGGGCGTGTCCCATCTGCGCAGCGGCGTTCCAAAGTGAAACAGCGATGTACTATTCGGCGAGCGAGTCCTGAACGGACAAGAATGAGTGTGTTACACTGCGCGGCTCGTTAGATTTTTTTAATGCGCGGAATCTCCGCTCAGGAGCCGTTCATGCGATTTGTGCTCGCCCTTCTGCTATTCGCGACATTTTCTTCCCTATCATTTGCGCAGCAGCCTTCCGGCACGCCCGGCGCGACTTACCAGTTGAAGCCAACTCCCAAGACGATTAGCTGGGGATATTATTCGGCGAACGCTTCGCCGGTGCTCCGCGTGCATTCCGGGGATATGGTGGAAATTCAGACGCTGCTGACATCCAGCCCGAAGGCGCTCGCGAAAGCAGGGGTGCCGGCGGATCAAATCGAACAATCGCTGCGCGACATTTTTGACCAGGTGAAAGATCGCGGTCCGGGCGGGCACATTCTCACGGGTCCCGTTTACGTGGAAGGAGCGGAGCCGGGTGATGTGCTGGAGGTGCGCATCAAGTCCATTCGGCTGGCGATTCCGTATGCGTATAACGGTTTTGGGCCGGGGCGCGGGTTTCTTCCCGACGACTATCCGTACGGCAAAATGAAAATCATTCCGCTGGACAGCCAGCGGATGGTCGCGCATTTCGCCGACGGGATTGAGATACCGCTGCACCCGTTCTTTGGCAGTTTAGGCGATGCTCCGCCACCGCAAGCGGGACGAATCAGCAGCGGGCCTCCGTGGATGCATGCGGGGAATATTGATAACAGGCTTCTGGTTGCCGGCAGCACGCTGTTCATTCCGGTGAACGCGCCGGGGGCGCTCTTTTGGGCCGGCGACGGCCACGCCGGGCAGGGCGATGGGGAAGTGGACATCACGGCGATCGAAACTTCACTCATCGGAACATTTCAACTGATTGACCGAAAGGACATGCATTTGCTTTGGCCGCGCGCGGAGACGCCGGAGTCGTATATCAGCATGGGGATCAACGCGGATTTGGAGAAGGCGACGACCATGGCGGTGAAGCAGATGATCGAATTCCTCGAACAGGAAAAGCATCTTTCGCGCGATGACGCGTACATGCTGGCGAGCGTGGCCGGCGACCTTCACATCAGCGAGCTTGTTGACGGTAATGAAGTGGTTAGCATGGTGCTGCCGAAGGCCGTTTTCACTTCACAAACTTCGAAATAGCTTTGGCGCGGACGCAATCAGCGGGATAGTGCGTCGGATTCGGTCTCGACCAAATCGAGAACGGAATCGAGTTTGGCCATCTTCAAAAGGTGCAGCACGCGAGGAACGGCGCCAAAGAAAATGCAGCGGCCTCCCGCTTTTCGGACATGAGTGCAATGCCGTACAAGCGCGCCCAGGCCCCAGCTATCCATTTCCGGCACACCTGTGAGATTGATAGCGAGATTGCGGGCTCCGGAATCCAGCAGCTCTTTGATCTTCTGATGAAATTCCATCTCGCTATCTCCTACCATCAGAGCGCCGCGGAGGTCGAGAATGGTCATGCTGCCGGATTTTCGAATGGTGATCAGCAACGTGGCCTCTGCTATTCCTGATGTTTTCGTTCCGGCAGGAATCGCTTGTCGATCTTGGCGATGATGACGTAATTGGGATCGACCATTTCGGCCACGCGGACGCGCGCTACTTTGGAGAGCAACTCGTAAGCGTCCAGACTGCTCAAGCCATAATCGTTGTGAATCCAGTCCACGAGTTGCGCAAAGGCGATGCGCAAGGAGTCGCCGAGCGGGCGCGTGATGCCGGCGGTCATGATTTCATGATCATTCTCGAATCGCGGCCAGGCGATTTGGCGGTGCTTAATGAGCTGAACTTGCAATCGTACGCGCAGGGGAACTTCAATCGCGGTGCCGGCGACTTCGCCGTCCCCCATGGCGGCATGTCCGTCGCCGAAAAACAGCAGGGCGCCGGGAACGTTCACGGGCAAATACAAAGTGTTTCCGACGCTGGCTTCAGGTGCGTCCATGTTCCCGCCGAAATTGCCGGGGACCACGGAGCTGCGCGATTCGCCTTGTGCGGGAGCGACGCCAATGCAGCCGAGGAACGGGTGAATGGGAATCTTTGTAGTGAAGTGCGAATCGTCCGCCTGGAATGTGGCCGTGTTTGTTTGGGGATCAATGGGATAAAACCAGATGCGCTCGGGGAGCGGCGCGTTGATCATCGGAGTCAGATCGGTGGAGTTGATTGCTCCAAAACCGGGAGCCAGGGCTCCGATGCCCTGTTTTCCGTTGACATTCAGGGAAAGGAAACGAACGGCGAGCGTGTCGCCGGGTTCTGCACCTTCAATATAGAAAGGGCCGGTGAGGGGATTGTCGCCCTTGGCCATGGAGAGAGTATCGCCGGGATGCTGAATGGCATCGTCGAAGCAATCGAGGGTGTTGGCTTCGATGATTTCGCCGGAGCGGACACGGGCCACGGCGGGCATGGTGCAGTAGTTGTATTTGACGTTCTCGGTCGTGGCGGTGTACTTGACGACTCTCGCGCTTGCCGTGTTTGTTTGCGCGCCAGCGGGCCGCGCGCAGAGAACTCCCAGAAAAATTGCGAACAGAAAAATTTTGTTGAAGAGAGTCACGCCACTCTCCTTGATTTTTGGCTGTGTGATTTTAGGCGAAGTGTTTTGGTTAGGAAAGTATGAATTGAAGAAAGACGAAGCGTGGTACGGAAGGCTCAAACTAAACAATCTGCAACATACGGTCAATGGCGACGCGGGCGCGGCCGGCAATCTCATCCGGGACAGAGACTTGAGGTTTCATGGTTTCGAGCGAATGCAGCACGCGGTCGAGCGTGATGGTTTTCATGAATTCGCATACCGCCGATGGATTCACGGGACGAAACGTCTTTTGCGGCGCGGATTTGCGCAGGCGATGGAGCATACCGACTTCGGTGCCGATGGCGAATTCGTCGGCAGGGGACTCGGTGACGTGGCGCATCATGCCTTCAGTCGAGAGAAACAAGGTGCGCTCGCGGGGGAGCGTTCCATCGGCGATGCGAGCCATGCATGAGGTGACGCATCCACATTCGGGATGGATGAGCAGCTCGATTTCCGGATGTTCGCCCATCATGCGGAGCACCTGCTCGGGGCGGATGGTCTTGTGCACATGACAGGAGCCGGGATAGGCGATGATGTTCGGCCGACCGGTTTCTTTTGCAACGGCGGCGGCGAGGAATTTGTCGGGAACGAAGAGAATCGGGCGATTGGCGGGAATCGCGCGCACGACTTTGGCGGCATTGGCGGAAGTGCAGCAATAATCGCTCTCGGCTTTGACTTCCGCCGAAGTGTTCACGTAGGCGACGACGACGGCATCGGGATAGCGCGCCTTCCATGCGCGCAATTCCGCGGCAGAAACGCTCGCAGCGAGCGAACAGCCGGCGCGCAGATCGGGCAGAAGAACAATCTTGTTCGGGCAGAGAATCGAGGCGGTCTCCGCCATAAAGTGCACGCCGCAAAAAACAATCACATCGGCAGGGGTGGAGGCGGCCTGCTGCGAAAGTCCCAGCGAATCCCCGACGAAATCAGCGACTTCCTGCACCTCGTCGCGCTGGTAATTGTGGGCAAGAATTACCGCGTTGCGCTCCTCTTTCAGACGAGTGATGCGCTCCTGCTTATGGCGGATCTCTTCCTGAGAATCGCAAACCTGCTCAATCGGCGGCAACGTGTACCGCGATTCGAAGGGGACGAAATGTGCCAGTTCACTCACGAAGCCTCACTCTGGGCTATGGAATTAACTTTGCGCTCAAATCGAGCGCCGGAGCGGAATGCGTCAGCGCTCCGATGGAAATCGCGTCAACACAGCTGGCGGCATATTCTGGCAGCGACTGCTCGCCAATCTTGCCGCTTGCTTCCACGAGCACTTTCTCATCGTAGCGCAGCCTCTGAAGTTCCTTCACCGTGGCTGCCGCTTCGGATGCCGGGAAATTGTCGAGCATCAGAATGCACGGGCATGCGGCGTCCAGCATGGACTCGGCGCCAATCATGCCGGCGACTTCCAGCGCCTGCTCCTGAGCGGTTACTTCGACTTCAAAAAACCTAGCGCCTTTGCGGTTGCGCCAAGCCCGCCGAATCAGCTCTTTGTAATCTGAGTCTGCTTGGTTAGATGCGAGAAGCATGTGGTTCGTTTTAACGAGTATGGCGTCGCCGAGATTCAGGCGGTGAGTTCCGCCGCCGCCGCAATGAATGGCCCTTTTGTCGAGCAGGCCCCAGGGCGTTTTGCGCGTGCCCAGGACATGCGCTGCGGGAGAGATTTTGTGGGCTACTTCGACAAGTTTTCGCGTTGCGGTAGCGATGCCGCTCATTCGCTGGAGTAGATTGACGGCTACGCGTTCAAGTGAAAGGACGGCTGCGGCATCGCCGCGAACGCGAAGGAGGCAGTCTTGTTCTTTCAAGCAATCTCCATCGAAGGCGCGTTTTTCAACTGTGACTCCGCCTTGCTCGTAGAGCCAAACAGCTTCCTGAATGCCCGCGGCAACGCCAGCCTGCTTTGCCCGAATCTCTGCTCCGCATATCCTGCCGGCTATTCCCAGGGATGAAACGGTCAAGTCGCCGGATTCCGTATCCTGGCGGAGCAGTTCACCGAGAATGCCGCGAGCGGCGCGGGTGTACGCAGGATTTTTGAAGTTCAGTTCGTCACCGCGGTAGAATGCGGAGCGCACGCACTGTTCCCGGCTAGTCCACTGCGCTTCGGTCATGACTTGTGAGTTCGTATTCATTCCGCAACCATTTTATATTTGTCGGCTGAATAACGCGAATCTGAGATGGGCCCGAAAGCCATCAGGCTTTGATTTTTGTATGTGTTCTGCGGCTCTAGTTCCATTACCACACCAAAAGCTAGTAACATCCATCGGGGCGGCTCGCGGCGTACTTTCTGTGAGCGCATGAGGATATGTGAATCGCGCGCAAGGGTCTGAAAACAGTGCGTCTGACTGGTCGCTATTGGAGCGCGTCGTCCGCAGGGACGAGTCTGCGCTGGCCGCATTGTATGACCGTTACAGCGGGTTGGTGTACGCGGAGGCGGTGAGGATTTTGCGGGATGCGGCCGGAGCGGAGGAGATTTTGCAGGACCTATTTTTCCAGATTTGGCGGACGGCGGAGAAGTTCGATCCGCAGCGTGGGTCATTACCTGGATGGCTCCTGGTGGCGGCGCGGAACCGGTCGATTTCGCGATTGCGGCGGCACGACAGCCGTCCGACGGATGAATTGACGGAGACGAGCGTGGTGCTGCCGTGCAATTTGGAAAGCGAGGCGGCGCAGAATCAACTGCTGGGGCGAGTGAAGCGCGCGATGGGCAGTCTGCCCAACGGGCAGCGCGAGGCGATTGAGCTGGCGTACTTCGAAGGAATGTCGCACAGCGAAATCGCTGAACGGACGGGCGCTCCGCTGGGAACGGTGAAGACCTGGATACGGACGGCCATGGACACGTTGAAAAAGGAATTGGCGTGAGCGCGAATCATCCCATTAGCGACGAGGATCTCGAATTACTCGCGCTCGGCGTGATTATGGGCGAAGCGTGCGTGCCGATTCGCGCGCACGTGGCGGTGTGCGAGGAGTGTTCGCGGAGATTGGCGGAGGCGCGCGGGCGAGTGGCGATGTTCGCGTTGGCGGCTCCGGAGGCGGCTGCTCCAACGGGTGCGCGCGCGAAGCTGCTGGATCGAATTCGCACGGGAAAAAACGCGACCGCGGAAACGACTAATGCGCCGAAACGCATTGCGGGGACGAGTCCGCGATGGTGGAGCAACATTTGGGCGCCGGCAGCTGCCGTGCTGGCGATTGCCACGATTCTGCTGTGGATTACCGACCGGCGGATTGATGATCAACTGCATCAGTTGCAGCAGCAAGTGGCCGCAGACAAAGTGGAGACGCAGCGCATGCAGGAGATTGCTTCGTTGCTGGCGGCAAATGATACGAAGACGGCGGCGCTCGCGGCAACGGCGCAACACGTGAAGAGCTGGGGAAAAATCAAGTACAACTCGCGAATGGGAATGGTTTGTTATACCGGAGATTTGCCTACTCCTCCGCCGCACAAGGAATATCAGATGTGGATTGTGCCGGAGATGGGTTCGCCGATCAGCGCAGGGACGTTCACGCCCGCAGCTTTTAATGATGGACACATGTGCATGGCAAAAATGCCCGAAGGTGTGAGCTGCAAGTCGTTTGCCGTGACGGTCGAGCCGATGGGCGGCATGCCGCATCCGACGGGGCCAATGGTGCTTGCCGGTTCCGGATTTTAGCCCAAGGTCGCACTGAATTTTCCGCTGAATCAAATGTTTCATAATGCCGGCCAAGTTGCAGGAGCCGCTTGACATGCAGCAGGCGGGTCACTAGAGTCTCCACTCCGCATTCACTTGTTAGCTTCTGAGCGATACGGCAGCACGGGAGGTGAACTGCGCATGTGGAGAGTTGCGAACAGCCCAAGCAAGTACTGCGCGCTATTGTTGTTTACGGCGGCAATTGCGAGCAGCATTGGACCGCAATCCGCTGCGCAGACTCGAAATTCGAACCTGGACGATGCCATTCAGCAGGTGACGCAGCGGGCGGAATTCCGGCATTCGAGCTTTGGAGTGGAAGTGTGGTCGCTCGATGAGAACAAGGTGGTCTACGCGCTGAACGGGCAGCAACTTTTTACGCCGGCGTCGACGACGAAACTGCTGACGGAAGGTACGGCTCTGGAATTGTTGGGAGCGGATTATCGTTTTCACACGCGCGTTTATCGCACGGGCGCGGTCGATAAAAATGGGACGCTCGACGGCGATCTTGTGCTGGTGGCAAGCGGGGATCCGAATCTGTCGGGACGAATTCACGAGGACGGGACGCTGGCGTTCGAGAATCACGACCACACGTATGGCGGAAGTCCGGATACAAAGGCGGTTCCCGGGGATCCGCTGCTAGTTATACGCGAACTTGCGGGGCAGGTGGCGGCGCACGGGATCAAGCGGATCAAAGGGCGCGTGCTTGTGGACGCAATCCTGTTTCCCGAAGGTGACCGCGAGCTGGGAACTGGCGTTGTGATTTCTCCGATCTCGGTGAACGACAATTTAATTGATGTGACGATTTCCGCGAGCGGAACAGAAGGGGCGCGCGCGAACGTGAATGTCTCGCCGAAGACTTCATACGTGACGTTCGACAATCAAGTGACGATGGCGCCGGCGGGCACGAAGCCTGACGTGAATTTTTCCGCGGATGTGACGAACTCGGACGGCTCGCACCGCGTAACGCTGTCGGGGAAGTTCCCGGAAGGCGGACCGCCGATTTTGTATTCGTATGCCGTGGCGCAGCCGAGCCGGTTTGCGCAATTTGTTTTTGTAGAAGCGCTGCACGAGCATGGGATTCGCGCGGATATTCCGCCGGCGAACGCTCAAGTTGACTTCAAGGCGCTGGCGGCACGATACACCTCCGGGAATGTGGTTGCCGAGCATGTCTCGCCGCCGTTGTCCGAAGAAGTGAAGGTTACGCTGAAAGTGAGCCAGAATCTGCACGCGAGCATGACACCGTATATTTTGGGCGCGATCCTGGGCCATGCGACAACGGAAGTGGATCAGGCGGGGTTCAATCTGGAGCATGATTTTCTGGCGAGGGCGGGACTGGACCTGAGCGGGGCTTCGCAGGGAGATGGGGCGGGCGGAGCGCAGTCGGCATTTTTCACTCCGGATTTCATGGTGCATTATTTGGCGTACATGGCGCGCCAGAAGGATTTCTCGGATTTTGAAAGGGCGCTGCCGGTGCTCGGCCGCGACGGAACGCTTGCGAAAATTGAGGTAAATTCACCGGCGGCAGGACACGTAATGGCGAAAACGGGCACGGATGGGGCCTACGACGCTCTCAATAAGGATTTGATGCTGACGGGCAAAGGGCTGGCGGGCTATATGGCGACGCCGGATGGACGCCATCTCGCGTTTGCACTGTATGTGAACCATGTGGCCATTTCGCTGGAGGACCCGGACGCAGCGGACAAGGTGGCCGGAGAAGCACTGGGGCAGATCGCTTCGGCAATTTATTTGTATTCGGGGCAGCAAGCCGGGCAGTGAAGGCGAAACGCCCGGGCGGGGCGGCTCGTCTGTTGACTTGCGAATATGGGGCATGTAAGCATGTCGCTCCCTGCTTTGACACAAAAATTGATGGCACAGAAGACCCAGCGAATTGAGGTAACTCTGGAGACGCTTCTCGACAGCGTTGATCTGGCGGAGGAGATTGTTCTCCGTGTGGCTGCGGAAACGGGATTTGATGAGGACAACTGCCATAAAATTGGCATGTCGGTGCGCGAGGCAGTGATTAACGCGTACAGCTACGGGAACAAGCAGGAGCGCGGGCGGAAAATCGGGATGATTATCGAACTGGAAGAGCGCAAGCTGATCGTTCATGTGCTGGACGAGGGGAGGAGCTTCAGTTTGGCGGATGTGCCGGACCCGCTGGCGGAAGAGAATTTGCTGCGCACTTCAGGGCGCGGGATTTTTTTGATGCGCGCGTTCATGGATGAATTCGATGTTCAGCGCAGTCGCGATGGCGGGACAGAATTGATCATGAGCAAGCGGTTTACCGAGACGATGAGCAGTTCCAGCAAACCGGAAAAGCACCGGTGAGTTTCAAAAGTTCCGAAAAGCTTTTCCTCACCTCCCGTGTTCCTTCCCATTGACAAAACTTCCTTCCTGACGCATCCTAACTCATAGGCGAATAAAAAGCGAAATAGATTATAATGGCTGCGGGACTGGCCCATTTACGTTCACAGATTGAACAGGCGCTGCGCGGACGCGTCACCGCGCCATTCGATTATCACGACCGAAGCGCCGCCGAAAATGCCTCCACGGGAATTGATGAGCTGGATTTGCTGACGGGCGGATTTCCGCGCGGGACGCTGACGGAAGTATTCGGGCCGGGGAGTTCCGGGCGCGCGACATTATTTATTGCGGCGCTGAGCGTGCGGACGGCGAATGGGGAGGAATGCGCGCTCATTGATGGCGGCGATTCGTTTGATCCGGCAAGCGCGCGGGCTGCGGGAGCGGATTTGAACAAATTGCTGTGGATACGCTGCCGGAAAATCGAGCAGGCGCTGCGGGCGACAGATTTGATTTTGCAAGGCGGCGGATTCGGATTTGTTTGCGTGGATTTGGGAGGAGTTTCGCGGGAAACGGCGCGCAAAATTCCGCTGGATACGTGGTTTCGCTTCCGAAGAGCCGTGGAAAACACGCGGACGGTTTTGCTGGCGCTGGAGCAGGAAGCAAACGCGAAAACGTGCGCTTCGCTGGTGTTGAAACTGGCGCCGGGGAAAATTCACTGGTCGTCCGTGAAAAAAAATGAAAACGGACAGATTCAGAGCGGCGGGATGATCGAGCAGCCGTTTGCGCGGCTTCTCGATGGCGTGGATGTGCGCGCGGAGGTGGTGCGTTCGCGGGTGAAGCCGGTAACGAAGCTGGAATTTCGCGGGGATCATCTTCAGGCTGGAACGAACGGAATAAAAACGCAGGAAGCAATCTTTCGGGCCAATTCGGCGTGGAAATTATCGCGCGGCAGGCTCGAATCGCAACAGGATTAGACCCAATCTTCTGAAGCCACGCAATGGCGTGGGCGGCCAGGTTATGGCATTCGCTTCGATTTACGTTCCCAATTTTATCGTTCAGGCGGCGGTGTGTGCGCACGCGGAATGGAAGAATCGCGCGGTGGCGCTGCTGGATGGGATGCCTCCGCTCTTGAGCGTGGCGGCTATGAATGAGCTTGCAGCGCGCGCGGGAATTCAAATGGGCATGTCGGAGTCGCAGGCGAGGCAATTCTGCGGCGTGGAAGTGGAACGGCGTGCGCGGGAACGAGAGGAAGCGGCGCATGACGCATTGCTGGAAATGAGCTGGTCGGTTTCGCCGCGCGTGGAAGACACGGCGATGGCCACCATCACGATGGATTTGGCGGGATTGCATTCTGTTTTTGGAGCGCCGGAAAAAATTGGAAAGCTATTGATGCGGCGGGCTGCGGCGCTGGGACTCAAGATTCATGTGGGAATTTCTGAAAATGTGGAGACGGCGATACATGCGGCGAGGGGATTTGCGGGAATCACGGTGATTCCCAGCGGAGCGGAAGTGAGTGCGCTGGCCAGTTTGCCGGTGAGTGTGCTTTCGCCTTCGGTGGAAATGGCGGAAAGTTTGGAGCGATGGGGCGTGCGGAAATGCGGCGAACTGGCGGCGCTGCCTGTGGCGGAGCTCTCCGAGCGCCTGGGAGAGGAAGGCGTGCTATTTCATGAACTGGCGCGAGGAGTGCGGGTGCGTTCGCTGATGCTGGCCGAACGAAAACTGGATTTTACGGAGGAGATTGAGCTCGATGATCAAGTCGAAGATCTCGAGCCGCTGGCATTTTTGCTGGGGCGGCTGCTCGATCAATTATGCGCGCGCCTGCACGCGTACGCGCTGGCGGCGTCGGCGATTCATTTGCGATTTGAGCTTGGAGATGCATTCGAAAAAGAACCGGGTTTGTGCGCGGAGCCGGCGATTGCGGAAGAGACGCCAAAAACTTATGAAAAGACATTGCGATTGCCTGTTCCTACGCGGGATTCGAAGTTGCTGTTGAATTTATTGCGATTGCAGTTGCAGGGAGAGCCGCCGCAAGCAGCGATTCGCAAAATTGCGCTTTCGGCGGAGGCTGCGCGACGGCGCGCCGCACAGAAAAAGTTTTTCGGGCCGCATGCGGTGGATGCGGAGAAATTAGAGTTAACGCTGGCGCGGCTGGAGAATTTGGCGGGGAAGTCAAACGTGGGCGCACCGACGATTTTGGATACACACCGCCCGGGGGCGATTGGCATGGAGCGATTCAGCGCATCGAAGGAGGAAACGAAAAAACGGCGAAAAGCGGCGGATGGAAACGGAGCGCAAATTGCGGAAACTCCATCCGCGCAAACTGTGCTTGCGCTGCGCGTTTTTCGTCCGGAATGGATGGCGAGAGTGGAGATGCACGGAGAATGTCCGGCGCGAATCTATTTTCGTGGTTTGCGCGGGAAGATTGCGGCGGCTTCGGGGCCGTGGCGCAGTTCAGGGGATTGGTGGCGGAAAGACGCGTGGCGGCAGGATGAATGGGACGTGGAGATTCATTTTCAGGCGAAAGTTTTTCGCGGCGAAGAGCGGCATTTTGAAATAAACGAGGGTATATATCGCATTTATTACGATTATGCGCGGCAGAACTGGTACGTGCGCGGCAGGTACGATTGATGTACACAGAGCTGCACGCGCGGTCGGCATTCAGTTTTCTGGAAGGCGCATCGCTTCCAGAAGAGCTGGCGGCGATGTGCGCGGAATATGGGATGAAGGCGATGGCGCTCGTGGACCGCGACGGAGTGTACGGCGCGGCGCGGTTTCATCTGGCGGCGCAAAAGGCGGGGATTCAGGCGCACATTGGAGCGGAAGTCACGTCGGAAGCGGGCTGGCGCTATGCGTTGCTCGCGGAATCGCGTACGGGCTATCAGAATTTGTGCCGTCTGATCACGAAAATGAAATTGCGCGCGGCGAAAGGCGAGGGGCAGGTGAGCGCCGCGGATGTAACGGAATATGCAAACGGATTAATTTGCCTGACGGGAGGGGCGGAAGGGCCGCTGGCACATGCTCTGCCACGCGGGGGAATGGAAGCTGGAGTCGCATGTGCGCAGCGGCTTTGCGATTTGTTTGGACAAGGCAATGTTTATGTGGAATTGCAGCGGCACTTTTGCCGCGAAGAAGAAGCGCGGAATCAGGCGGCGGTGGACATCGCGCGAAGATTGAATTTGCCGCTGCTGGCCACAAATGGTGTGTGCCATGCGGTGCCCAAGAGCCGCGAGGTGCTGGACGTGTTCACGTGCATCCGGCATCACCGGACGCTGGAAGGCGGGGGACGTTTGCTGGCGCGCAATTCGGAGCGGCATTTGAAACGGCCCGCGGAAATGATGCGGCTTTTTGCGGACTTGCCGGAAGCCATTGCGAATACGCAGGAGCTTTCCGCACGCCTGCAATTCAGCCTGAAAGATTTGGGCTACAAATTTCCGGATTATCCCGTTCCGGCAGGCGAATCGCAGGCGCATTTTCTTCGCCAGCGAACTTATGAGGGGATGCTTTCGCGTTATGGCGCCGATGACGAAAAAGCTCGGCAGCAAATCGAGCACGAATTGGAAGTCATCGAAAAACTGAAACTCGCCGGCTACTTTTTGATTGTCTGGGACATTGTGCGCTTTTGCCGCGAGACAAATATTTTGGTGCAGGGGCGCGGTTCGGCGGCGAACAGCGCGGTGTGCTACGCGCTGGGTATTACCGCTGTGGACCCGGTGAAAATGGAGTTGCTCTTCGAAAGATTTTTGACGGAGGAGCGCGGGGAATGGCCAGACATTGATCTGGATTTGCCGAGCGGAGAGCAGCGGGAGCGCGCGATTCAATATGTTTATGAGCGATACGGAAAATTGGGCGCGGCGATGACCGCGAATGTGATTACGTATCGCGGGCGCTCAGCGGCGCGGGAAATCGGAAAAGTGATGGCGTTCGATCCGGCGGTGCTGAATCGCCTGACGAGTTTGGTAGGCCATTGGGAATATCGCGATCCGAAGGACACGCTCGACCGGCAGTTTCGCGACGCGGGATTGGAGCTTGCCAATCCGCAGATTCGGAAATTTTTTCAGCTGTGCATGGACGTGCAGGATTTGCCGCGGCATTTGGGGCAGCATTCCGGCGGATTGGTAATTTGTCAGGGGCAACTGGATTCCGTGGTGCCGCTCGAACCGGCGACGATGCCGGGACGCGTGGTGGTGCAATGGGACAAAGACGATTGCGCGGACATGGGCATCGTGAAAGTGGATTTGCTGGGGCTGGGCATGATGGCGGTGCTGGAAGATTCGCTGAAAATTATCCGGCACGACTATGGCGAGGAAGTTGATTTGGGACATTTGCCGGCGGATGATCCCGCAGTTTACGGCGCGCTGCAAAAAGCGGACACGGTGGGCATGTTTCAAATCGAGAGCCGCGCGCAAATGTCGTGCCTGCCGCGTCTGCGGCCGAAAAGATTCTATGACATTGTGGTGCAGGTGGCGATTATCCGGCCGGGGCCGATTGTCGGAGAGATGGTGAATCCTTATCTCAAGCGGCGGCAGGGTCGCGAAGCAGTGACGTATCTGCATCCGTCGCTCGAGCCGATTTTGAAGCGCACGCTGGGGATTCCGCTCTTCCAGGAGCAGCTTTTGCGCATGGCCATGGCGACGGCGGGATTCACGGGAGGACAGGCGGAGGAGTTGCGGCGGGCATTCGGATTCAAACGCTCCGAGCGGCGTATGAAAGAAGTGGAAGTGAAGCTGCGGCGCGGAATGGAGAAGAACGGAATACGTCCAGAGGTGCAGGACAAAATCATTCAATCCATTACTTCGTTTGCGCTGTATGGATTTCCGGAATCGCATGCGGCGAGTTTTGCGCTCATCGCTTACGCCAGCGCGTTTTTGAAATGCCACTATTTGCCGGCGTTCACCGCGGCGATGCTGAATAATCAGCCGATGGGATTTTATTCTCAGGCGACTTTAGTGAAGGATGCGCAGCGGCACGGGTTGAAGGTGAAGCCGATTGATATAACTTGCTCGGATTGGCTGTGCACGCTGGAAAAAGACGGGAATGATTTTCATTTGCGGCTGGGATTGCGCTACGTGAAAGGATTGCGCAAGGGTGTGGCAATGGAAATTGAGCAACAGCGCAGGATTCGGGCGTTCGCGTCAGTGAATGATTTGAAGCTGCGCGTTCCAGCGATACAAAAGGATGAATTGGCGACGCTGGCGGAAATTGGCGCGTTGAATTCCATCGGCAAAAAACGCGGGCACCGGCGAGAGGCGCTGTGGCAAATCGAGCGCGTGGCGCGAAACGTGGGGCCATTGCTCGAACAACTGGAACCGGCGGAGCCACATAACGAGGCGCGCGACAATTCTCCACTGCCGCCGATGAATATGGAAGAGCGGCTGGTGGCGGATTTCAAAGGCACGGGGATGACTGTGGGGCCGCATCCGCTGGCGTATCACCGCGCGGAGATGCGACGGCAGGGCGTGCATTCGGCAAGGGAGCTGGAGCGTTTGCCCAATGGCGTGGCTGTGCGCGTTGCAGGATCGGTGATTGCGCGGCAGCGTCCGGGAACGGCGAAGGGATTCGTGTTTCTCAGCCTGGAGGATGAAACGGGAATCGCGAACGCGATCATTACGCCGCAGGTATTCGAGAGGGATCATCTGACGATTGTACATCAGCAATTTCTGTTAATTGATGGTGAACTGCAGAATCAGGACAACGTGATTTCGGTAAAAGCCGCGCGGGTGGTACCACTGACAATTACAAAAGCGCAAACTTCGTCGCATGATTTTCATTAAACGTTTTAATGCACCCTCATGCTTGCGCTAATATTTGCGGCGGCATTTGTTCATCAGTCCGTGTTCACGCCGCGGCCCGGTTCCTTCCTCCTCTTCCCACTCAAGCATTTCAACTCCTCCAAAGGGATCGATGTGGCAGGGATCTTCTAGCAAGCCTAGAAACTTGCCGGACTGCTCATAAAAGAATAGAATCCGCCCAGTCGTGATACTCTCATTTCAAGTGCGCCGCGAACTTCCCACGCCAGTGCAACGTGATTCCGCGCGGTCTCGATGGCCTCACAGATTCGGCAGGGCATGTAGGTAACTTGGAAATCGAATGAAAACCAAATCACAGCCTCGCAGGAAAAAACTTCATGATTTAGCTTCTGAACAGTTGACCGCCTCAGGTAATCGCGAAGGCTTGCTGATTTCCGCAATCGGCGCTTCGGCTGGAGGAATCGAAGCTTTCACTGAGCTGCTGAAGAATCTACCCGGAGATACGGGAATGGCATTCGTGCTGGTGCAGCATCTCGATCCCAAGCATCACAGCATGCTCACCGAACTGGTATCCAAGCAAACAAGCATGCCGGTCGAGGAAGTGGCGGACGGCACAAAAGTCCAGGCTAATCACGTCTACGTGATCCCGCCGAACGCAACGATGACCATCTCGAACCACACGTTGCAGCTCGGGCCACGCTCAGAATCACCGGCTGTGCAAATGACCATTGATCGTTTCATGCGCTCTCTAGCGGAGGAGCAGGGTAACCGTGCGATTGGGGTGATTCTATCGGGCTACGGTACCGACGGCACTTTAGGAATGGCAGAGATTCAAGCGCAGGGCGGAGTCACGTTTGCGCAGGACGACGCCAAATTCGACAGCATGCCTCGCAGCGTGATTGCGTCCGGTTGCGCGGACTATGTTCTTCCACCCAAAGGCATTGCACGTGAGTTGGCGCGCATCGCGCGGCATCCTTATGTCGCAAAGGCCCCTGCCGCCGAAGTTGACCTCATGTCCGCAGCGGATTCCGGGCTTGGAGCCATTTTTCAATCTTTGCGTAGGACCACTGGTGTGGATTTCACACAGTATCGGCAGACTACGATTCTCCGGCGGATTCACCGCCGCATGGTTGTGCATAAAATTGACAAAATTGATGACTACGTAAAGTTCGTGCAGGCCAATCCGGCGGAAACCAAAGCGCTGTATCAGGACATGCTCATCAATGTCACCAGCTTCTTCCGGAATCCTCAGTTATTTGAGGGCCTGAAGACGCAGGTTTTTCCGCGAATTCTCAAGAACAAGGCGCCTGAGCAGGCCATTCGCATTTGGACTCCCGGCTGCGCTTCTGGCGAGGAAACTTACTCGCTGGCCATTGCATTGCTCGAGTTTCTCGGCAATCGCGCCTCGCGCATTCCCATTCAGCTTTTTGGGACGGATGTGAGCGAACCCGGCATTATCAAAGCGCGCAGCGGACTTTTCCCGGAAAATATTCAGAGCGATGTTTCGGCGGAACGCCTCCGGCGTTTCTTCACTAAGGCGGAAAACACGTATCGCATCAGCAAAAACATACGCGATATGTGCATCTTTGCACAGCACAATGTGCTGGATGATCCGCCATTTTCGCAGATGGACACGATCTCGTGCCGCAATCTCCTGATTTATCTGGAGCCGCCCGCGCAGAGCCGTATCATTTCTCTCTTCCATTATGCCCTGCGGTTCGGCGGCTTTCTGGTACTCGGAAGTTCCGAAGGAGTGGGAACAAGTTCCCACCTGTTTGCCACGGAGGATCGCGGTCTGAAGATTTTTTCAAAGAAAGGACTGCCTGCCCGCCAGTTGGTCACGTTCTCCCTCAATCGTTCGTTCGAGCGAGGCGAGCAGGCTCCTTTGCAGCCGCATGCGAAACCGCAGGAAACTTTCAACTATATTGACTCCCAGAAAGAGTTCGACCGCCGGTTGCTCACGCACTATGCTCCCGCCGCGGCATTCATCAACGAAGATTTGGAAATCATTCACACTCGTGGAAACATCAGCCGCTACTTCAAGCTCGCTCCTGGCCGCGCCAGCTTGAGCATTTTGAAAATGGCGCGCGAAGGCTTGCTGATGGACCTGCGCAACGCGATTAGCCGCGCGAAGAAGGACAACGTTCCGGTTCGCAAGGAAAACGTACTGGTCAAGTCAGGAAACGGAAATGGCGGTACGCACTCCGCAAACGAAGCCACCCGCCTGGTGAATTTTGAGGTTGCGCCTATCCGCATGGGCAAACTCAAAGAGCCGTATTTCATGATTATTTTCGAGGATGCGCCGCCGAAAACAGTCCAAAAACGGGGGCATGTGGCATTGCACGAAGCGGAATCGCAATCGGGCCGAATCGTGAAACTTGAGCAGGAGTTGGCGGCCACGAAAGAATATCTGCAGTCCGTGATTGAAACGCAGGAGGCGATGAACGAGGAACTGCAAGCCGCGAACGAGGAAATTCTCTCCAGCAACGAGGAATTGCAGAGCACCAATGAGGAACTAGAGACCGCGAAAGAGGAGTTACAGTCGGCGAACGAGGAGCTAAGCACAGTCAATGACGAGCTGCGCAATCGCAACACGGAGATATCTCAGGTGAATAACGACTTGACCAATCTGCTCGGGAGCATTGATCTGGCCACGGTTATGGTTGGGAGCGACTTGACCATTCGCCGCTTCACCCCGCAGGCGCAGAAAGTTTTCGGTTTAATTCCCGCGGACGTGGGACGGCCGCTTGCAAATATCAATCCGCCGGTCGAGATCCCCGATTTTGAGCAGATGGTTATCCGGGCCATGTCCGACGCGCAAACAGTCGAATCGGACGTGTCCGATAAAGCGGGAGCGAAATATCACGTGCGCATTGCTCCGTACCGGCTTGCGGATCACAAAATTGACGGAGCCGTGATTACGGCGATGGCCGCGAAGGAAAAAATGGGAACTTAGGTTCGCGCCATCTATCCAGTGCAAAGCTCTCAAAACTGCGCGTCGGAATTCACAAAATTGCCAGCCAGAATTAAGCATCCGCCGATTTTGTTTTCGGTCGTATAATTGCCACCCAGCCTCCGGGAGTTTGCTTTGTCCAGGAAACGTGCTGGCCGCGCGAAGCCGTTGGAAGTCGCCTCGCGACGCGAATCGCGAAATCCATTAATCTCCGACCGCCGCTCCGAAATGCGGCACTCTGCCAAAGCTGCCCTGCTCTATTCCCTGCTCGAAAATCTGGAGATTGGCGTGGCCAATGTTTCTTCCGGCGCGGCCATTCTGTACGCGAACCAGGCGTTTATCGAGATGCTCTGCGCCAAGCCCATGGAATCTGTCATCGGCGCTCCGCTCAACCGCTTTATCTCGGCGGCCAGTTGGCCCTCTCTCGACCGGGCGTTCAAAATGGCGCGGAAGGAACGAATCCAGGGACAAATGGAGATCGAGCCCCACTTCGGGCTGCCGCGCACGATCCAGCTTTCGTTAACGCCGATTTACGGCGGCGATGAAACCACCACGATGATCACCGCCACAGAAGTCACTGAGCTTGTCCAGAAAAATAAGGCTCTTCGCGCGTCAGAAGATTCCCTGCATTTGCTCTCTGCGCGCATTCTTCAATTGCAGGATCAAGAGCGCCGCCGCATCGCTCGCGACTTGCACGATATCACCGGACAGGAGCTCGCCGCGGTAATCATGTCGCTGAACCAGCTTGGTGGCCGGCTGGGCGATTCGGCCGGAAACGAGCAGCAAATTCTTGGGGAAGCCATCGCGCTGGTGCGCAAAATCGAAGACGAGATTCGCACTCTATCTTACGTGCTGCATCCCCCGCTGCTTGATGAATTCGGGTTGCGTTCCGCGCTGAGCTGGTATGCCGAGGGTTTCACGAAGCGCAGCGGCATCGAGGTCAGACTTGACGCGTCCCGGCATCTCCCGCGGCTCTCCACGGAAAAGGAGACCGCGCTTTTCCGCGTCGTCCAGGAGAGCCTGACGAATGTCCTGCGGCACTCAAGTAGTTCAAAAGCGGTTATCCGGCTGCGATCGCGCGATGGAAAAATGCGGCTGAGTGTCGAGGATGAAGGCCGCGGTATTGGGCGCGAGGCCCTCACGAAAATTTCCGACGGCACGGTGGCAGGAGTGGGCACGCAGGGCATGCGCGAACGCCTGCAACAGCTTGGCGGCAGCTTGACTTTCCGTACACGAGCCAAAGGAGCGCAAGTGGTTGCTGCGGTGCCGCTCGATCCAACTGGCACGACCGTCGCAGAAGGTGAATCCATCGCTGTCGAGACGGGGGAAAGCCAAACTGCAAATCAAAAAACGAGTTCCGCCAGAAGTACAAAGCGCATTCTCATAGCGGATGATCATGACGTGACTCGTCAGGGCATCCGCAGCTTGCTCAAGGAAGAGGCTGACCTCGAAATATGTGGCGAGGCGGTAAACGGCATCGACGCGGTGGCAAAGGCGCGGGAGCTCGATCCCGATTTGATCATCATGGACATCAGCATGCCCGGCGCCAGCGGTTTCGCGGCGGCTACGAATCTTCGCGAGTCCGGATCACTTTGCAAAATCCTGTTTTTCACGACGCACACGTACTATGAAATCGAGCGGATGAGCCTCGCTTGTGGCTATGAGGGACTGGTGACTAAGACCAACGCGGCGCGGGACCTGGTTCGGGCGATTCGCGCCATCCTCGCCGGGAAAAAGTTTTTCGACTCAGAGGTAATTGCCGGATGAACTTTCGGTATTGTATCGGCCTTGTGCCTTTTCTCGAAGCTCCCTGAGCAGCTTCTGCAAGTACTCCAGCTTCCCTCCGATTTCTTTCCTGAGTGACTCTGCGATTTGCGCTGTACTCAGAAAGTGCATCGCGGACTCATGCGCTTCCGCCGCATGAGCTTCGTTTCGTTCTATTTTTTGCTCGTCACCGCTCGAGAGCGCTATTTGGCAGAATGTAATCGCAAGATCCAATTCCACTTGAACGAATTCCGCCCGGACGAGCTTTTGCTTCTCTTCGAGCACTTGCCGTAGCTGTTCCAGCTCCGCCATATTCTTGACTAAAGGATCCATGTTCTTCCATCCTGTGCTGCGGGCGACTTCAAGAGATCCCAATCAACTGTTTTCGCCGGCATGGGCGCTCACAGTGGCTGAAGGTAATTCCAGCACCACGGCGCGCACTCGCTCGGCAAGCTCGCGCTTCGCATGGGCCTCTTTGCGAAGCTGCTCCGCTGCTTCGCCCTTTTTTGTTGCAGCTATTTCCAAAGCCAGCTCTGCACCTTCCTGCAGCAATACGATCGCGGTCCACAGGGTATTCTCTTCTCGCCCCGTGTGCGCGGTCCGCGCGGAATCCGCTGAGAACGCGTGCCCCACACGGCAACGGTATTGGAGCATATCCCCGCTTCGCAGCTTTTCGAGTGAGCCGCCACAGTCAGGGCAGGTGAAAGATGTCTTCCTACTTTCCATCGTTTACCTCCGAATGGCACAGCGATGCCAGCAATGCGCCCATTTCCGAAAGCGGCACCACGTGGTCCACGTCCACATTAGCCACAGCACTGCGCGGCATACCTGGGTGCAGCGCCTCCACCGGATCCTGGACCACCGCGGTTCCTCCGCGTTTCTTGATTTCCCAAAGCCCCGCCGTCCCATCATCCAGCGAGCCTGAAAGGATCACACCGATGACTTTTGGGCCATAGAATAGCGCGGCGGAGCGAAAAAGCGGATCTACCGCGGGACGGTGCCTGTTTTCCCGCGGCGCTGTGGTAAGTTGTACGGTTCCATCCTCGACAATGAGATGCCGGTTGGGCGGTGCAACATACACCACGCCTGATTGTAAGGGTTCACCGCTCTTTGGATGCCTTACCGGCAGTGGCGTCAACCTCTGCAGGATTTCCGGAAGCATGCTCGGACTGAGCGGATTGAGGTGCAGTACGACGCATATCGCTGCGGAAAAATCATGGGGCAGGGCCTCGAACAGCTTTTTCAGCGCGTCTACTCCGCCTGCCGATGCGCCAATCACAATCACGCAACTTGCAGGTGAAGAATTCTGTAGAGGTGTCATTGCACCAAGATGGTGGCTTTGTCATAGTCGGGCCAATCAGGCTTATCCCTCCAATTCCGGTGTGAAAGGCCGTATCAGTTTTGCTTTGGTCTGTAAGCAGTTCGCGCGTAAGAAGCTATTCCCTCTGCTTTGGAAAAGCCGGGCTGTGGCGCTTACCGGAAAGCACCGCTCTGGTTCGCTTTACTTGCGCCGCTACACGCAGCATTCGTATACTTGCCGGTGCCGCATGATTTGTAATTCGCAATGTTTCGATCATTTTGCCGGTTATAGGGATTTGCCGGTGTCATCAAAAAACTTTTCCAGGAGATACTTTGAATGGCAACGTTAACGCTGGAGCATGAGCTGAATCCGTATGAAGCCGCGGAAGCGCGCTTTGAAGAAGCCGCGAAGAGGCTGGGACTTGCGCAAGATCTCTACCGCTACCTGCAGTACCCCAACAAAGAAATCACCGTTTACATTCCCGTGAAGATGGATGACGGCAGGCTGGAAGTATTCACCGGCTATCGCGTGCAGCATTCGCTCGTTCGCGGCCCGGGAAAGGGCGGCATCCGCTACGCTCCCAATGTGACCATTGACGAAGTGCGTGCGCTGGCCTCGTGGATGACTTGGAAATGCGCGGTGGTGGACATTCCGTTTGGCGGCGCTAAGGGCGGAATCATTTGTGATCCATCCAAAATGTCGCAGCGAGAACTGGAAGCGCTCACTCGCCGCTATACCGCGGAGCTCTCGGACTGGTTTGGCCCCGAGCGCGACGTGCCCGCGCCTGACGTAAACACCAATGCGCAAATCATGGCCTGGGTCATGGACACATATTCGATGCACACGCGCCATACCGTAACCGCCGTGGTCACCGGAAAACCGCTCGAACTTGGCGGTTCGCTGGGACGTCCTGAAGCTACTGGACGCGGCGTGATGATGACCTGCGACCGCGCCATCGCAAAATTGGGAATGAAGAAACAAGAATGCCGCGTAATCATTCAGGGATTCGGAAATGTGGGCTCGATGGCCGCCAGATTAATGCACGAAGCCGGATACAAAATCATCGGCTTGGCGGACGTTCACGGCGGGCTTTATAACGACAAAGGCTTCGATGTGCCCAAAGTTGTGGACTGGGTGTACAGCCAGCACAAGTCGCTACCGGATTTCTCCGGCGGAGGTCAAAAGATGTCCGCGTCGGATGTGCTGTTCCAGCCCTGCGACATTCTGATTCCCGCTGCCATTGAAAATCAGATCACCAGCCAAAACGTCGCTCGTGTGGAAACGAAAATCCTTTGCGAAGGCGCCAACGGCCCCACCACTGCACCGGCGGATGAAGTCCTCGGTAAGAAAGGCGTTTTCATCATCCCCGACATTTTGGGAAACGCCGGAGGCGTGACGGTGAGCTACTTCGAGTGGGTGCAGGATCGTCAGGGCTTTTTCTGGCGGGAGCGCGAAGTGAACGAACGCCTGCAGGACGTAATGGACCGCAGCTTCGACAATGTGGTTCGCTATGCGGAAAAACACGGCGTGAATAACCGCATCGCCGCGTACATGCTGGCCATCGACCGCGTAGCTATTGCGCTAAAGCATCGCGGAATTTACGCGTAAAAAGTCTGGCCTTAAAACGCGGACTGTGTAGAATACGGGCAGTTCTGCCGCACATTGGCTGGCGCGGAATTTTTGGATCTCGGAAATGCCCGCTGAACTGATATCACATGGCGCGCTGAAGCATGAAGAGGAGCACCGCCAGGATATCTGTGTCGCCGGTCGCTGGCTGCATCAGGGTGGTTTCGTCGCGGCAACGGATGGAAATATATCGCTCCGGCTCGATGCGCACAGGCTCCTAACCTCTCCCAGCGGAATCTCCAAGGGCCTAATGCGCCCGGAAGATTTGGTGATAACGGATTTCTCCGGCAACAAAATTTCGGGAACGGGGAAGCCTTCCTCCGAATTGGCAATGCATCTGTTGATTTACCGCCTTCGGCCAGACGTTAATGCTGTTTGTCACGCGCATCCAGTCACAGCAACGGGCTATGCAGCAGCCGGTCTGGCTCTGGATAAAGCCCTGGTGAGCGAAGCCATTATCGCTCTCGGGACCGTGCCTCTAGCCCAGTACGGCACGCCGGGCACCTCGGAGCTGGCTGAGTCCATCAAGCCGTTCGTACGCACTCACGATGCCATTCTCCTGGCGAACCATGGCGTGGTTACTTACGGAGTCGATCTCCTCACCGCGTATCATCGAATGGAAACCGTCGAGCATTTTGCGCGAATTGCCCTCGTCACCGAGCTGCTGAATAAACAGAAATTGCTTTCACAAACGGACGTAGAAAAACTGTTGAGCGCCCGAGCGCGCTACGGAATCGAAACGGCCGCCGAATGTGCGCCGATTACTGCCGATTCGCCCGAAGCCGACCGCGGCCCGCTTGGCCGCCGCAAAATCGCAAGTCTTGTCCAGCAAGCCATACGCAACGAGCGCTTCCGGCACTAACTTGCCGTGCACGCTGCGTTTGACACACCGCTACCCCTAATCAATAATCGCTCGCATGATTGGACAGCTCCGGGGCGCCTTAATTGATAAACGACCGAATCAGGTGGTGATTGACGTGAATGGCGTCGGCTATCAGGTACAAATACCGCTCTCCACTTTTGCCGCTTTAGGTGCACTGCACGCGGAAACGACGCTCCTGATTCACACGCATCTTCGCGAAGATCAGATTGCGCTTTATGGATTCCTTACCGCGCGCGAACGGCAGTGTTTCGAGCTGCTGATTTCCGCGTCCGGTGTCGGCCCGGCTCTCGCGCTCAAAATTCTTTCCGGCATCAGCCTGGAAGAGCTCGTCCCGGCGATTCGCAAGGGAGATGTCGTGCAATTGAGGCGTATTCCGGGCGTCGGCCAAAAAACAGCCGAGCGCATGGTTGTCGAACTGCGCGACAAACTTGCGGCAATTGACGTATCCGAATCCGGCAAGCCGGTCACGCGCTCGCAAGTGGAATCTGACGTGACTTCCGCGCTGGTGAATCTTGGATACGAGGCTCGCGCCGTCGAAAAAACTATCGAACTCGTACGCGGGCAAGGCCCTGATTTTGATGCGCTGCTGAGAGCAGCTTTGCAAAAACTCGGCGGCGCGGCGATCGAAAAAGGCGCGCGCGCCGGCCGCGCTGGCTAAAAGGATTCTTATGAATACGGGCAGCGCAAAATTGACTGATTCAAGACATCGAGTGGTTTCCGGGCAGGCATTTGATGAGGATGCTCGCATCGACGCCAGCGTCCGCCCCAAACGGTTCGCCGATTTCATCGGCCAGTCGCGCGTAAAAGAAAACTTGCAAATCGCTGTCGAAGCCGCGCGAAGCCGCAACGAAGCGCTCGATCATGTTTTGCTGTACGGTCCGCCGGGATTGGGGAAAACGACGCTGGCGCAGATTCTTGCCGGCGAAATGGGTGTGAGCATTAAGATCAGCTCCGGCCCGCTGCTCGAACGCAAAGGCGACCTAACTGCCATTCTCACCGCGCTTGAAGCACGCGAACTGTTTTTTCTTGACGAGATTCACCGTCTGATGCCGGCCCTCGAAGAAATTCTCTATCCTGCGATGGAAGATTTTCGCATTGATCTGATCATCGGCCAGGGACCGGGCGCGCGCATTCATCCATACCAATTGCAGAAATTCACTTTGGTGGGAGCGACCACCCGCGCGGGCCTGATTATGGCGCCGATGCGCTCGCGTTTTGGAATCGTTCATCGTCTGGATTTCTACACGGCGCAGGAACTGTTTGAAATACTCCGGCGCTCGGCAAGCATCCTGAAGATTGCAATGGATGACGCGGGCGCGGAAGAAATTGCGCGCCGCAGCCGCGGCACTCCGCGCGTGGCCAATCGTTTGCTGCGCCGCGTGCGCGATTTCGCCGAAGTGCGCGCCGGAGGGAAAATCACTGCTGGCGTCGCCAAAGAAGCTCTCGCAATGCTCGGCGTGGACGAGCACGGGCTCGATGAAGTGGACCGAAATCTTCTCCTCGCCATCATCAACAAATACGGTGGAGGGCCAGTCGGCTTGAACACGCTCTCCGCCTCGCTCAGCGAAGAGCAAGATGCCATCGAGGAAATCTACGAGCCTTATCTGATGCAGCTTGGTCTTCTCGACCGCACCCAGCGCGGGCGCGTGGCAACGGCCCTCGCCTACAAACATTTCGGAATGGACGAGCCTCGGCGCCAGCCACAACTCTTCTGAATCTCGCAAGTGAATGAAAACGACGTTTATTTCCATCGGCTCGAATGTCGGAGATCGCGAGCAACAGATCGCCGCCGCAATACGAGGGTTCGGCGCGCACGGAATTCTCTTAAGAAAACAGTCTTCCATTTACTCGACCGAGCCTGTAGACGTGGAAACGCAGGGTTGGTTCTTGAACTGCGTTGTGGAAGTGGAAACGGAGTTGATGCCGCGGCAACTGCTCAAGGCACTTCAGCAAATTGAAAACGAGCTGGGTCGCCGACGGCTGGTTCGCCGGGGGCCGCGTGTCATTGATTTGGACATTTTGCTTTACGGCTTCAGCGTGGTCCACGCGCCGGAACTCGAGATTCCTCATCCGCGTTTAATTCACCGGCGTTTTATGCTTGTCCCTCTAGCGGAAATAGCTCCGGCTCTCCGCCATCCCCTCGAAAACAAGACTGTCGAAGAATTGCTGGCGGAAACGGAAGACCGCAGCATTGTGAACCGCTGCAAATCGGGAGCAATCGGGGCGGGCGGCAGGTAGGGCGAATTAAAATCTACAGGAACTCGCGTCTTTTCTGCTCTTCGAGGCGCCGCTTGCGCTCGCGCTCTTCCTGCGCTTCGAATTCGGCGATCTCCTCTTCCGACATCATGTAATCCTCGCGCGAAGCAAACATCTGAGCGCGCGGGCGGCCGCGAATGGTTTCCCGTTCGCCCAGTTTCCGTTCGCGGATCACCGGCAAGCGCACATCCCGAATCGGCTGGCCAATCGCGCCGGTCTCAAGCAGGAGATCGCTGACCTTCGCCAGAAAATCGTGCAGGTGCAGCGGCTTCATCGTGTACGGCAAGCCTTCACTCTCCAGAACCGGCTGCGCCCACTGCGCTGCTCCTCCCGGGACAAGGAAAAGCACGCGCAGCATCTTCCTGGATGCGCTCGGTTCGGCCTGTGCGAGCTCGCGCAAAATGGCAAAGAGCGGCCCGCGCACGTCCGCGAGCGCGACATTGGCCACGACCAGGGTCCAAACCCCGCGAGCCAGTTCCCGCAAGGCTTCTTTCGCCACAGGGACAAAGCTGACGCGCCAGCCTTCGGTATCGAACACGTGCTGCAGCGCGTTCTGCGAAGCGGAATCGTCGTCTACAACGAGAATGTTTACATTGCTCAAATCGCGAACCCGCCGCCAAGTATGCCATTCTGGGCTGCTTGGCACATCTGTGCGACGGGACAGTTTTTGCGCCTGTCCCAGAGGCCTGCATGGAAGTCCTATGGCGAACAAAGAGCGAATAATATCTCTTGACATGGCGAACAGAAAGCGAAATACTTGGCGTACTCCACCCGGCGAGGCGTGCACTACCGATGGCCACTTTACCCACGACGGCAACCGCAGCGGCACAAAGCAAACGGCCGTTGCGCCGTTCCGTCGAATCCAGTCTCACTCTTTTTCCCGCCGCCGCTCCCAACGGTCTGAGTGAGTCCCGCGAGGCTTCTCCGCCCCCTTCGGCCAATGGCCGGAGACTGAAGCCTGCGGACAAACTGGTCGGTATTGCACGACTCGCCGCATCTTCCCCTCTGCAAGATGCCAAGCGCGGCACGGAGTACTTCTCTTTGCCAGTACGCTCGATTTTGAATCGCTGCGATTCGGCGCGCGTTCCCTTCGGCTGGACGGTGAATCCCTATCGTGGCTGCGAATTCGGCTGCAAGTATTGCTATGCGCGATACACGCACGAGTACATGGAACTTGATGGCGGCGACTTTGAGCGGAAAATCTACGTGAAGGCCAATGCCGGCCCGCTCGTAGCTCGAGATATCCAGGATAAGAAGATCTGGGGAGACCACATCGCCATCGGCACGGCCACCGACCCTTACCAACCCGCCGAGCAGCAGTTCGAAATCACCCGTACGATTTTGACGGAGCTCGCAGCGCGGGAGGGTCTGAGCCTTTCGATAACCACAAAGTCGAACCGTGTGCTTCGCGATCTGCCACTACTGAAGGAAATCTCGAAGCGGTCGTCCATCAGCGTGAATCTTTCTGTGACCACAACCAGCGCCAGTCTGGCGCGGTTGCTCGAACCGCGCGCTCCCCGACCAGATCTTCGGCTCGATGCTGTGCGGCGCCTGCGCGAAGCTGATATTGATGCCGGCGTGCTGGCCATGCCCATCGTGCCGGGGATCACCGATGGCGAAGATGCTCTGGATTCTTTGGCGAAAGCCGCGCGCGATGTCGGAGCGCTGTGGTTTACCGGACGCGTGCTGTTCTTAATGCCCGCAGCGCTAAAGCAGTTCATTCCCTTCGTCAACGCAAAATTTCCGAAGCTCGCACGTCAGTACCGCGAATGGTACGTGAAACACGGGAATGCGCCGGAAGAGTACCGGCTGCAAATTTCTGAGCGCGTTGAAGTTTTGCGCAGGAAGTACGGCTTTCAGAATCGTCCCGAGCGCAGCGGCAGCACGCAGAATGCGTGGCGCTCTCCGCAACTGGCGCTTGGTCTCGGAACGCAAGTGCGTGGCTGTAGTTCAGCCACCGGCGTTGCCGGCCTCCCGCAACGGGCGCGGGCCGCTAT
This sequence comes from Candidatus Acidiferrales bacterium, assembly GCA_035763605.1. Classification (GTDB taxonomy): domain Bacteria; phylum Acidobacteriota; class Terriglobia; order Acidiferrales; family UBA7541; genus DAHUXN01. The sequence goes on along the minus strand of DASUAV010000064.1, from coordinate 10,293 downwards.
GCCATCATAAATCGCTCGGCTTTGCACGAAACTGGCACAGCAAACACGCAAGCGGGTCTTTGGATTAAGAATGATTGGAAGCGCTCGAGACTGACTGCTTCTCGAGAATTTCGATGGACCTCAGGACTGTCTCAACTGCCTTTTCATCGCCGATTCCAGCGTTGATCATTAGGTGATAAAGCGGCCGCGTAGGCCAATCGCCGCCGAAATATCGCTTGATGAACGCGGAGCGCTCATGGTCAATTGTTCGGATGAGTTCAGTCGCTTCTTTTTCGCTCTTTCCAATGGCAGCAAGACGGCGGAGCTTTTCCGCCTCTGAAGCGTACACAAAAACGTGAAAAACATCGGCACGATTGCGAAGAATGTACGGTGAGCCGCGGCCAACAATCACGCAATTTCCCGCGGAAGCGGCATCCTCAATGACGCGGTGAAGCAAAGCCACCATGCGATCCGTATCAAATCCGGGGGCGTCCGCCACGGGCAGGCTGCGCTCGTAACTGCCGCGCGCAAACACTTTGAAGAGCCGATGCAGCAAAGGGTCGCATCGCTCGTCACATACTTGAGCGGCGTGCGGATCCACATTGGCGCGGCGCGCAATCTCGCCCGTGAGATTCGTGTCCCAGAGCTTCCAGCCAAGCCGATTGGCGAGAAGCTCAGCGATTTTCGCCCCTCCGCTGCCGAACTCCCGTTCCACGGTAATGATGCGGATGGCCATGGCGCTCCGCCAGAAATGATGAGCGAGACTGTTGCGGCGTTACCGGCTATTGCAGCGATTTCGGATCAGAATGGTTCCTCGGAGAGTGCTTCTGCAACGTGTCTACCAACAGTTGGCCGGATTGGGGAACGCCAACAGCGCCCTTGAGAGCAATATCCGTTGCTTCGATCTTGCGACCGTAAACCTGCTCGTTCGCCCCGCCATCCGGGCGCAGGGTTGACCCTTCCAGGGAAACGCCTGCAAACAGGCCGCGAGAACGCGAATAGGTCAGAATCTCGGCGCGCATCGTCGCATCGGTTGCGGCCGCAGCATCACGACCCTTCGGTCCCGCCGCAGCTGCCGCATCGGCCCCAAGCTTCACTTTGCTCTTCAAAATTGCTTTTGCTCCGCGCGCGTTCATCACCAGCAGCACAAAATCGGTGGCCTGCCCGCCAAGCTGGAACCCAATGCCGCCGCCTTCAAGCCGCATCATCGTGGGAGCGCCCCACGGACCTTCAAAATGCTCGCCGCGCCGGCAAGTCATCGCGCCTCTACCATAGCTGCCGCTGAACCCGAACGCGACCTTAATAACCGAGGGAATCACGATCACGCATTCGGCTTTGTCGAGCAGGTCCTGCGGAATGTCGTCAGGGATGTTGAGGATGTCGCGAATGACCTGCCCGGAATTTTGCAACCGCTGCTGACTTTTATTGTCCGATTTATCGGCAGTCTTCGGTTTTGAAGCGAAAGCGGCATTCGCGCAGGCAAACGAAACCGCACAGAAAATGACAATCACTTTTCGCATACGGATTCCTCCAGAAGTCGTAAACAATATTAGTCATTTCCGAAGGCCTTCACAAGCAAGTGACGCGACATAGTTACGACTGCCAAGCAGGATGCTCTTTCAAAGACAAGGCGTCCGCTAAAATGGCATATAATCACGCGCTGTTTCTAAAATGCATTTACAACCGGAGAGTCCGTGCTCTCGCGTATTTATCTAAGGTCGCTGTGCGCCGCAGTGGCTATTCTGTTCGTTTGCAATGCATTTGTTTCCGTCGCAGCGGCTCCGGCCAAAAAAAAGAAAAGTGAATCCGAGACGGGTGAGGGAATTGCGCAGTTCCAGCGCGATGTTCAGGGCATTCTTTCGTCTCCGATAGCGCAAAAAGCGTTCATTGGCGCGCTGATTGTGAACGCAGAGACGAAGCAGACGATTTATGAACTGAATGCGGACCGCTATTTCACCCCGGCGTCCAATACCAAGCTTTTTACCACAGCGTTGGCCATGTCCATGTTGGGACCGGACTATCGCTTTCACACGACGCTTGAAACTCGTGGCACGCTCGATTCCGCGGGACGCTTGCGCGGGGACCTGGTATTCGTCGGCCGTGGCGATCCTGAATTTTCCAACCGCCGCATTCCTTACGATGCTCACAATCCGATTGACGGGCCTTCCGACGAACCGCTCGCGCAAATGGTGGACGCGATGGTCGCCAAGGGCCTCAGAGAAATCGACGGCGATATCATTGGCGATGATAGCTACTTTCCGTATCAGCCGTATCCCGAGGGCTGGGCTGTCGGCGATCTTCCGGAAGACTACGGCGCTGCCGTCAGCGCGATCTGTTTCGATGATAATGGATTAGATATCAAAGTCACGCCCGGAGATCACGTCGGCGCTCCGGCCTGGGTCACGGTAGAACCCTGGCTTGGATACGAAGTCTACGATTTCGAAATCACCACGGGGCCTTCAGACTCTCCTGTTCACTTCGACACGCTCGCTGAGCAGGGCTCGACTCAATATGTGATTCGCGGGTCTGTGCCGCTGGGACACTCGACCATTGATGTTCCCGCAGCGATGCCTGAACCAGCAAATTACACGGCTCATGTACTGAAACAAATGCTCGTCGCGCGCGGTGTTCGCGTTACCGGCGATGCGCGAGCGAGACATGGGCCTCCACCGCCGGAAAATCCCCCGGGCCAATTGAATTCCACTCAGCCCTCAACGGTCGCGCCGAATACGCTGATCCTGGCGCAACGCGATTCTCCGCCGCTCATCGAAATCGTTCGCGTGCTGAACAAAGTCAGTCAGAATCTCCATGCCGAAATTCTCCTGCGTACGGTGGCCAAGGAAAAAACGGGAATCGGCTCGCTGGCTGGAGGACTGAAAATCGAGCAGCAATTTCTGACCTCCGTAGGCATCCCGCTCGGCGACGTGTTGCTGGATGATGGCTCAGGTCTCTCGCGCGAAAATCTGGTTACGCCCCGCGCCGTTGTGGACTTGCTGGAGTACATTCAGCAGCAACCATGGGGAAAAGATTTTCTGGCCACTCTGCCTGTTGCGGGCCTTGACGGAACGTTGGACCATCGCATGATTGGCACGCCGGCGGAAGGCCGCGTGTCCGCTAAAACCGGTTCGGTGGAACGCACGCAAGCCATCTCCGGATTCGCGACGACTATCCACGGAGAGCGCCTGATCTTTTCTATGTTCGTTAACCACAATGGGACGACGGGGCGGGATGCCGAAAAAATCCTTGATTCGATTCTGGTTTCCATGGTCCAAAACCTGAAACCTGCCGCGGCAGAGCACAAATAATGAAATTGCAGGCCAGCGCAAGGATCATCACGGTTTTCGGAAGCTCGCGTCCGCGCGAGGGTGATGCGCATTACGCTATGGCGCGCCAGCTTGGCATCGAACTAGCGTCGCGCGGATTCACAATCTGCAGTGGCGGCTACGGTGGAGTTATGGAAGCAGTGTCCCGCGGCGCAAAAGATGCCGGCGGCAGCACCATCGGCATCGTCTCCGAATTTTTTACTTCGCGCGCCAATCGGTGGATTGACGAAGTCATCTCCGCCAAAAGTTGGCAAGAGCGGCTTTTCAGCTTGGTCGAAACGGGTTCGGGCTACGTCGCCTGCCCGGGCGGCACCGGAACGCTGGTGGAACTCTCCGTCGTCTGGGAAATGCTCAACAAGCGCGTCATGCATGCGAAGCCGTTTGTCACCATCGGGCATTTTTGGGAGCCAATCATCGAACGTGTCCGCGAAGTGGAAACCGGGCACACGTCACAATGGGGCGAAGGCTCAACGAGAATCATTCATAACGCCGAGGGTCCGGAAGAAGCTGCTGCTTATCTCGCCCGCATGTTGCTCAAGGACGGAACTCCCGCAAGGTGAGCACGCGAGGGCGAGGGTCGCCGCGGACTTGACTCTATTGCCTCAATCCCGCATTTTGAGCAGGTGAGCCGCACCGCTGAAGAACTTCTCGAATTCGGACGCCTTCGCGAAATCGTCGCGCGCAACTGCACTTGCGCTCCAGGCCGTCGCGTTGTAGAGAATTTCGCATTTCGCACGGATGCAGATGCACTGCGCAGTGAATTCCAGCTAATTTCTGAAGGCGTTGCTTACCTCCGCTCCGGAGCGGAACTGGGTTTTGGTTCTCTGGCGGATCCTGCTCGGTGGCTTCAACGCATTTCGCTGCCTGCCGCAACTCTCACAGCCGCTGAGATTCTCGATGCCGCTTCATTGATGGATACCTCTGCCGGATTGAAACAATCGCTGCGCTCTGAAGGACCAAAATACCCACGAATTGCCGAACGCGCCGCATCGCTGGCGGATTTTCGTTCGCTCACTGCAAAAATCCGGCGCGCCATCCTTCCGAATGGCGATCTCAGCGACGATGCCTCCCCCGAGCTGAAGCGCATTCGCTCGAGCATCGGGCAATCGCGAGAAAAGATCCGGCAATCGCTGGAAAAGATCCTGCGCGACCGCAGCGAAGCATCTTCTGAAGACTACGTCACCCTGCGCAACGATCGCTTCGTCATTCCGGTGCGCTCTGCTGACCGCCGCGCGATTCCCGGAGTGGTTCACGGCGCGAGCGCCACCGGGCAAACGTTGTTCATCGAACCTCTCGAAACCATTGAACTGAATAATCGTCTCGTTCAGCTCGCGGAAGACGAAGCGGCGGAAATCGCGCGCATTCTCGCTGAATTCACCGACCTGCTGCGCTCCCAGCGCGGCCCGCTGGAATTTGCGGCTGCCGTAATTGCCGAAATGGATTCCGCGTTTGCCCGCGCCCGCTACGCCCGTGAATTCGATGCTGTGATACCGGAATTCACGGAGGGAAATCGCCTGCTCCTGAATGCCGCGCGAAATCCGGTGCTGGAAGAAAATTTGCGCCGCAAAGGCCGTCAGATCGTTCCCATGTCTTTGGAATTGGGTGGCGCGGAAACGGTTATGGTCATCAGCGGTCCAAACACTGGCGGCAAAACCGTCGCGCTAAAAACGGTAGGACTTGCGGCCTTGGCTGCGCAACACGGCATTCCGGTGACCGCTCAAAAAGCCGAGCTTCCGCTTTTCGATCGCGTGCTGGCGGATATCGGCGATGAGCAGTCCATCGCCGCCGACCTCTCGACGTTTTCCGCGCACATTCTGAATCTCAAATCCATCCTGGAACGCGCCACTCCGCAAACGCTTGTACTCGTGGACGAAATGGGCACTGGAACGGCTCCCGAGGAAGGCGCGGCGCTCGCCGTGGCGTTACTCGAGGAATTTCGCGCGCGCGGATGCCTCACGCTCGCAACCACGCACCACGACCGGCTGAAATCCTACGCGTCAACAACTCCGGGAATCGTGAATGCTGCGGTCGAATTCGATGAAGCAAATCTTCGTCCCACTTATCGCCTCCTCACCGGAGTTCCCGGCGTTTCCAACGGCATCGAAATCGCGCGCCGTCTGGGTTTGCCCGCGCGCGTTGTGGACCACGCGCATGCAACTCTTTCTCCCGAGACGCGCGAGGCTCGCGAGCTCATCGCCTACCTTCATCGCAGCCGCGATGAGACGGACGGGCTTCAGCGGCAAGTTCGCGAAGAATTGCGCCGCCTCGAAGCTGAGCGGCGCGCCTTGCAAACCGAATGGGTCGAGCGCCAACGCGCGCGCATCGTCGAACTCGAAAAGCAATTCGCCGCCACAACCAAGGGTCTTGAATTGGAGGTCGAGCGGCTCACGGCGAATATCAAGGACCGCAAGTCGCGCACGCAAGCGGAAAAAATTGGAGCTCGAGGCATGGCGAAGATTGAGTCTAGCGCTCGCGGTGAAGCGGACGCTGCCGTTCTCGAGGCACTCTCCGCGTCGCAGGCTGACCTCGGCGCAATGGTGGAAGTCCCCAAGCCGGTCGAACCGCAGCGGCTCTCGGAAGGGACGCGCGTCCGCGTGCGCGGCATGAAAGAGGCGGTGGTATTTCGACGGCGCGATGGCAATTCCGCTGAAATTCAGGCGGGCCCGATGCGCATGAAAATCCCCCTTGCCGATATTTTCGAACTGGAAAGCGATCAAATCGCGCGCGGGAGCGCGACGGCTCCACAGCGCGAGATAACCGTGCATTCAAAGCCAGCGGAAGAGCCTTCGGCCACAGAAATCAACGTCATTGGCAACACCGTCGAAGAGGCTTCTCGCCGCGTGGACAAATTTATTGACGCCGCCGCGCTCGAAGGCGTTCCTCGCGTCCGCATCATTCACGGCCACGGAACCGGAGCGCTGCGACGCGGCCTCGGTGAGTTTCTGAATGCGCATCCACTGGTCAAAAGTATTCACTTCGAAGCGGAAGATCGCGGCGGCTCGGCGATTACCATTGCCGAACTGAAAGGCTGAGTCTTGCCGGTGGTAAAATCGCCTCACCTGAAAACGAAACGACTGTGGCTTTGTCCCTGGGATAACAGCGATCTTGAAGTCGCGCGTCCCATTTTCACCGATCCCGACGTAATGCGATATATTAATGGCGGCCAGCCCCTCGCGGATGCCGCGATTTGCGATTTCCTCGTGCGTCAGCAGAATCATTTTCGTTCGCGCGGATTTTGTCTTTGGAAGCTGCTGCTGAAGCCCGAAAGACGTTTCGCCGGATTTTGCGGCTTGCAACCGCTTGAGCTCGATGGCGCAAAGGAGATTGAAATCGGCTGGCGCTTGAGAAAAGAGAACTGGGGACAGGGTTTAGCCACCGAAGCGGCCCGAGCCGCCCTGGCCGATAGTGTCGCGAGACACGGTTTTTCGCGTGTGATCGCCATCGCCATGCCGCAAAACCACGCTTCGTTGCGAGTTATGGAAAAACTGGGAATGGAATATGAACGCGCGACGCGCAAGGGCGGATTTGATGTGGTTGTGTATTCTCGTGATTGCGCGCTTTCGGAACCAGCGACCAAGAGTTCATAGCCTTACATGGCGGAACCGGGTTCATTCGCGGAACGTGTAAAGCAGCAGGCGGACATCGTCCGCGTGATAGGCGAATACGTGCGCCTCAAGAAAGCGGGCCAGAATTTCAGCGGCCTTTGCCCATTTCATCAGGAAAAAACGCCTTCATTTTCCGTTCACGCGGTGAAACAGTTCTATCATTGCTTCGGCTGCGGCAAGAGCGGCGACGTTTTCAAATTCATCATGGAAATGGACCGCTGCACTTTCCCCGAAGCGGTCCGCACCGCGGCTGCCAAATGCGGTATTCCCATTCCCAGGCCGCGCGAAGCTTCCCCCGAGGAACGCCGCGAAAATCAGCAACGCTCGGCCCTCGTCGAAATGCACAGAGAGAGCGCCGCGTTCTTTACAAAGCTCCTCAATTCCAGCGACGAAGGGAAAATCGCCCGCGCTTATCTCGAAGATCGCGGTCTCGATTCCGAGACGATCGCCCGCTTCGGCCTGGGCTACGCGCCTTCTTCCGGCGACGCGCTTTTGCGCCACCTCAAGGCGAAATATCTCGAAAAGCTCCTCGAATCTTCCGGGCTGTTTTCTCGTGACCAGAGCGGACGTCTCTTCGACCGTTTCCGCCGCCGGATCATTTTTCCAATCAACAATGAATCCGGCAAAGTCATCGCCTTCGGCGGACGGGCGCTCGGCGATGACAATCCTAAGTATCTGAATTCACCCGAAACTCCGATCTATACCAAGAGTCACGTGCTGTATCACCTCGACCGCGCCAAGGAAGCGATTCGCAAGAGCGATTTCGCCATACTGGTTGAAGGCTACATGGACACGATTGCGGTTGCCCGTGCAGGCATAACCAACGTCGTCGCAAGTTGCGGCACCAGCCTCGCCGAAGGCCAAATCAAACTGCTAGGACGTTTTTCCCGCCGCGTAGTCGTGAACTACGATCCTGACGCAGCCGGACAAGCTGCGACAGAGCGTTCTCTCGTTCTATTGCTCGAACGTGAATTTGATGTTCGCGTGCTGGCGCTGCCGGCAGGAGCGGATCCTGACAAATTCATCAAAGAAAATGGCGCGGAGCAATACTTGTCCCGGCTTCGCGAGGCGCCGTCGTATTTCGATTATTTAATCGCGCGCGCGCGGACCATGCCGCGCACCACTCCCGAGCAAAAACTTGCTGCGCTGAATTTTTTGATGCCCTATGCACAGCGAATTTCGAACAGCCTGATGCGCTCGGAGATTGCCACACGAATCGCCTCGGAACTGCGCATCGAGGAGCCCGTTTTGCGCGAAGCTCTTCGGCGTTCCGTGGCCGAACGCCGCAGCGAGGTCAAGACCAAACCCGAATTAATGCCTTCCTCGGTCCGTCCGGCGGAACGCCGCTTGATGCAAATGCTCGCCGGGGCTGATGGCTTTCGTCAAGAATTAGCCTCGCGGATCATCGAAGCTTCCCTTCACAAGGGCCTCGAAACGGAAAAACTTTTCGATGCGCTCCTCGAACCGGCTCAGGCCGGCGCTCACCCGGACGCCGCCGTACTCGCTGAATCTCTGCCCGAGAAGGATCGAGTCCTCGTTTTTGAAATCCTATTCGAGGATGCGCCGGAACCCACGTGGGAAGAAGCAGAAAGCTGTTTGAATGCCCTGAAGAGGGGGCATCTCGAGCAGGAAATCGCAAAGCTCCAGCAGCGGCTCGCGTCTCCAGTCGAGCCCGAAGATCGCCGGCAAGTCTTCACGCGCACCGCAGAACTCCGTAAGCTCTTATCAGAATTGCCTTAATGCTCGTCCCGCTCAAGCATTCTCGAAACAACACATTCAAATCGTTGTGGTAGGATAATGCGCCCTATGCGCATAATCGAAAAAAGGCAGCTGATGTCCGCCGACGAGATTCGGCGGACGCTGGAGCGGCTGGCGCACGAAATCGTGGAAAAGACCGGCGGCGCGAAGGATTTGGCGCTCATTGGCGTGCGGCGTAGAGGGATTCCGCTGGCGGAGCGCCTGGCGCGAACGATTCGCGCGTCGTCGAAGGCGGAAGTTCCGGTGGGTACGCTGGACATCACGTTGTACCGCGACGATCTTTCGACTGTCGCGCCGCAGCCGGTGGTGCAATCGAGCGAAATTTCATTCCCTGTGGACGACCGCGACCTGCTGCTCGTTGACGACGTGCTTTACACTGGCCGCACGGTGCGCGCGGCGATGAATGGCCTTTTCGATCTCGGCAGACCGAGGCGCATACGGTTGTGCGTGCTGATCGACCGCGGACATCGCGAGCTGCCCATTGAAGCAAGCTTCATTGGGCGAACGGTGGAAACCAGCGACACGGAAATCATCGAAGTGCGGCTCTCTGAAATTGATCACGAAGAGCGCGTCATGTTGATGGACCGCGTGGATTGAACGAAATGACGAATGAAAGCAGAATTTCGAGCCGAGGAGATTGTGTCGCACCGCTTCCATCATCTGCTGGCGATTGAGCCACTGAATCGCGAACAGATTACCTTTCTGCTTGATCAGGCGAAGCCTTTCCAGGAATTCCAGCGGCATCCATTGAAAAAACTGGCTACGTTGCGCGGGAAAACTGTGGCGCTGGCGTTTTTCGAGAATTCCACGCGCACGCGCATCAGTTTTGGCACCGCAGCTTCGCGGCTGGGCGCGGACACGATGAATTTGCAGGCGGATTCGTCGAGCTTGAAAAAGGGCGAGTCGCTGATTGATACGATACGGACGCTGGAGGCGATGAAGCCGGATGCGTTCGTGATGCGGCACAGCTCGTCGGGCGCGGCGGAGTTCGTCTCGCGGCGCGTCGGCATTCCGGTCATCAACGCCGGAGATGGAACGCACGAGCATCCTACGCAGGCCCTGCTCGATGCGCTGACCATACGGGACCGCCTCGGGAAACTGGATGACTGCAACATCACCATCATTGGCGACATTCTGCACAGCCGCGTGGCCCGTTCGAATATCCATCTGCTGTCGAAATTCGGCGCGAATATCACTCTCTGCGGGCCGGCAATGTGGGTTCCGCGCGAATTGGAGTGCCTGTCGCCGAAAATTCGGCGCGTGATGCGACTGGAAGAAGCGCTTAAAGATGCGGACGTGGTGATGTCGCTGCGGATTCAGCAGGAACGCCTGTATGAGCCGGCGCTCGCGGCCGATGAATACATTTTGAACTATCAGCTTACGCCGGCGCGGCTGAAGCTGGCGCGTGCTGACGCGATTGTGATGCATCCCGGGCCCATGATTCGGGGACTGGAAATTGATCCCGCAGTTGCGGACAGCGCGCAATCGTGCGTGTTGGAACAGGTGACAAACGGGCTGGCCGTGCGCATGGCGATTTTGTTCGAATTAATCGCCGGCTCGATGGAAGCGCAGGAACACGGGAAGGATTTGCCGCATGCTGCTCATTAAGAACGGCCGCGTGATGGATC
>DASUAV010000063.1:0-6615 GCA_035763605.1 Candidatus Acidiferrales bacterium | reverse complement strand
ATGGGCGCGCGGGCGCAGCAAGGCGGCGCGGCCGCGAAACCGCCGGTGGCAGCTTCAGCGCCTCAGACTTCCGCGCAGCAGCCGGCGGAGGCGAATCAGCAGCCGCAGGAATCGGGGAGCGCGCAGACGCTGCATCTGCTGGTTGGGCATTCGCTGCTGATTACTTCGCCGACGAGAATCAAGACGGTCTCGATTGCGGATCCGACGATCGCGGAGGCCGTGGTGGTCAGTCCGAATCAGGTGCAAATCAATGGAAAAACGCCCGGCGGCGATTCGCTTTTGATTTGGGACGAAGCGGGACAAAGCCAGGCGTTCGATATTTCGGTGGACATCGACATTCTGGGACTGAGCGAGAAGATTCACGAAATTTTTCCGGCTGAGCCGGTGCAGATCGAGACGTTCAAGGATGTGGTGCTGGTGTCGGGGCGCGTTTCGTCGGCGGAGGTCGCAAACAAAATTTTGGAAGTGGTGAAGAGCGCGGCGCCGAAAGTGGCGAGCACGATGGAAGTGCCGGCTCCGTTCACGCCGGAAGTGATGTTGCAGGTGCGATTCGCGGAAGTGAACCGGTCGGCGGTGAGCCAGTTGGGCGTGAATTTTCTGCGGAATTTCGGCAGCAACCTGCCGATTTCGACGAGCACACAGCAATTTTCGCCGCCGCAGCTGGGGCAGACTTCGATTGTTTCGAATAATGGAAATACAACTACCACGACGACCTCGGGAAACAATTTTGCGATCAGCAATTTGCTGAACTTGGCGGTGTTTCGCCCGGACCTGGATTTGGCGGTGCTGATCAAGGCGCTGCAGGAGCACGATGCGCTGCAAATTCTGGCGGAACCGAATTTGATGACGGAGTCGGGTAAAGACGCCAGTTTTTTGGCAGGCGGGCAGTTTCCGTATCCGGTGCTGCAGGCGACTGGAGGTAGCGGTTTCGCGGGGATCACCATCCAGTTCAGAGACTTTGGAATTCGGCTGAACTTTACGCCGACGGTTACGCCGGAAGGGCTGATTCACCTGAAAGTGGCGCCGGAGGTCAGCTCGCTGGACTTTACGAATGCGCTGCAAATTCAGGGCTTTTTGATTCCGGCGCTGGCGGTGAATCGCGCGGAGTCGGAAATGGATTTGCGCGACGGGCAGAGCTTCGCGATTGCCGGATTGCTCGACAATCGCGTGACGCAGCAGTTCGAAAAGATCCCGGGAATCGGGGACATTCCGATACTTGGGAAGCTTTTCCAGAGCCGCTCGCTGAACAAGAGCAGGAACGAATTGATTATCGTGGTGACGCCGCATATCGTGCAGCCGCTGAAATCGGGCGAAGAAGCCAAAGGGCCGGCGATGCCTTATCAGTTTCTCGGTCCGGCAACACCGGCGATTCCCGCCAAGCCGCAATCGCCGCAGCCGAAATGAGCGTTAAAGACCAATGGGCCAAGGGTAGATGAACATATGTTGACAGTTGCGATTGCCAGCAGCGAGGCAGCCAATTCCGCGCATTTACTGACGTGTTTGCAGCAAACCGGTCTGGTGAAAACCGTGCAGCAGTGGAGTATGCCGGGATGGAAATTGCCGGAAGGCGAGTTGCTGCCGGATGTATTGATACTGGATCTGACGCGCGAGCCGGACGGTTTTTTCGCGCTGGGTGCGGCGGCACGCAAAATTCGGCCCACGATAAAGCTGGTGGCGTGCGCGCCTACGAATCCGCCAAGCCATCAACTGCTGCTCGAAGCGATGCGCAGCGGCGTACAGGATTTCGTGCCGAAGCCAGTGACCACCGATGCGCTCAAGGAAGTGTTGCTGCGCTTCATGGGAGAGGGCGAAACGAAAGCGCAGCCTTTTCTCGAACGGCTGATCGTGGTGATGGGGTCCAAAGGCGGCGTGGGCACGACAACCGTCGCCGTGAATCTCGGAGTACAGCTCTCGGCGTTTGCGCGAAAGCGTGTTGCATTGCTCGATTTTGCGCGACCGCTTGGGAACGTACACCTGTTTCTGGATTTGCAGCCGAAATTCAACCTGCGAGATGCGTCGGAAAACGTGGAGCGGCTGGACAGCCGCTTCTTCGCCGGGCTTTTGACGCATCACGCAACGAAACTCGAAGTGCTGGGCGGGGCAACACATCCGGAAGAGTGGCAAGCGATTTCGATTCCCAACCTGGAGCGGGTGGTGAACGTGGCGCAGAGCTCGTTTGACGTGGTGCTGCTGGACATGGGCTCGCAACTGGCTTCCGACTGGGCGCAGATCCTGCGCATAGCGCGAATGGTGTTGATTGTGTCGGAGGCGAACGTGCCGTCGCTGTGGACATTGCAGCGGCGGCTTCTGGCGCTCTCCGGCATGGGGCTGGAGCCGACGCGCGCGCGTGTGATTATCAACCGCTGGCACAAGGGCGATGAAGAAGTGCTCAAGAGCATTCAGAAGGAAATCACCCGGCCCGTATTTGCGTGTTTGCCGAACGATTTTCGTAAGGCGAGCGAGGCCATCAATCTCGGTACGCCGCTCATGGAAAATCACAACAACACGCTGAGCAATCAATACCGGCAAATTGCGGCGCAACTGGTGGGGATGGATGCCGGCCCAGTCGTGAAGAAGGGCTTTTTCTCATTTTCGTCGAAGAGGTAATCGAGAATGCACAGCACGATGCCAATTACGCGAACCGACTTTGCGGCCACAAAGGTAGCCATCCATCGCAAGCTGATTCAAAAGCTGAATCTCGAGCGGCTGGTGGAAGTGAACCGCGACGAAGTGCGGCGCGAAGTGGGACAAATTCTGGAAGCGCTGGTGGTCGGCGAATCCACGCCGATGAATTTGCAGGAGCGCGAACGACTTGCTCAGGAAGTTCTTGATGAAGTGTTCGGACTGGGGCCGCTCGAAGGGCTTCTTGCGGATAGCTCTATTTCAGACATTTTGGTGAACACGCACAAGCGAGTGTACATCGAGCGAAAAGGGATGTTGGAACTAACTCCGCTGCAGTTCCGGGATGACCAGCATTTGATGAGCATCATTGACCGCATCGTTTCGGCGGTCGGCAGACGCGTTGACGAATCTTCCCCGATGGTGGACGCGCGGCTTGCGGACGGCTCACGCGTGAACGCGATCATTCCGCCGCTTTCCGTGGACGGCCCTTGCCTCTCGATTCGCCGATTTGGACACGAACCGCTCACGGCGGAAGACTTGGTGGCGAACAATTCGCTCACAAAGACCATGCTGGATTTGCTGATCGGATGCGTGAAGGCGCGCCTGAACATATTGATATCCGGCGGAACGGGCGCCGGCAAGACGACGCTGCTGAACGTGCTCTCGGCGGCCATTTCCAATCGCGAGCGAATCATCAGCATTGAAGATGCAGCAGAACTTCAGCTTCACCAGGATCATGTGGTGCGGCTGGAAACGCGGCCTCCCAACATAGAAGGAAAAGGCGCGGTCCATCAGCGGCAACTGGTGATCAACGCGCTGCGCATGCGACCGGATCGAATCATCGTCGGCGAGGTGCGCGGCGAAGAAGCGCTGGACATGCTGCAAGCGATGAATACGGGCCACGACGGGTCTTTGACCACGATTCACGCGAACACACCACGCGATGCTATCGGACGGCTGGAAACCATGGTGGCGATGGCCAGCTTGAACATTCCGGATTCCGCCATTCGACGGCAGATCACATCGGCCATGGACCTGGTGATTCAGGTGAACCGCATGAGCGACGGCACGCGCAAAGTGACCAGCATTGCGGAAATCACGGGCATGGAAGGCAATGTGGTGACGATGCAGGACATTTTCGTGTTCCGCAAACGCGGCATCAAGGAAACGGGCGAAGTAATCGGAGATTTCGCGGCAACGGGAATCCGGCCGAAGTTTACCGAGAGACTGGTGGTCGCGGGCGTGCAGGTGCCGATCTCGATGTTCGAAGCGAGGCCGATCGGCTGATACCAGCGCGTCGTTACGAGAATCACGATGAAGACTTACGGATTTTGCCAGTGGAAGGAAGGAGGCGCTCAATGGCGCTGTTAATCGCCATTCTCACATTTCTGCTCGTAGCGTTCCTTCTGGTGCTGGTCTGGCTCTCGGTGGGTTCGGATAAGAATCAGGAAGTGGTGCGCCGCCGTATGGAGGCGGTGCAAAAAGCGGAGAAGCGCGGCGAAGTGTCGCTGTCGTTGAAGTTGGTGAAGGACGAGATGATGAGCAGCGTTCCGGCGCTGCATCGCGTGATGATGAAGTGGTCGTGGGCTGGAAAACTGCGAGAAACGCTGGTTCAGGCCGGAATGGACATTAAGCCGGCAAAGTTCCTCCTGGTCAATGTAGTGGTGGCGGTGGCCGCCTACTTGATCGCAGGATATTTCTACCCTCATGCGGCGCTGCAACTTCCGGCAGGCGCGGCTGTGGCGGTGATTCCGTTCACGCTGGTGCTCTGGAAGAGGCGGCGACGCATCCGGCAATTCGAGGAACGTTTTCCCGAAGCTCTGGACCTTCTGGGCCGGGCGGTGCGCGCCGGGCACGCTTTTACGACCGGCCTCGAGATGATCGCGAAGGAAGCCAGCGAGCCGATTGCCGGCGAATTTCGCAAGACCTTCGAGGAGCAGAATTTCGGCATACCGCTCCGCGATGCGCTCCTGAATATGAGCGAGCGCATTCATTCGCTTGACTGCAAATTTTTCGTGACGGCGCTGCTGATTCAAAAAGAGACGGGAGGCAATCTCGCGGAGATTCTTGACGGTCTGGCGCGGGTGATTCGCGATCGTTTTCGGATTTATCGCGATGTGCGCACAAAGACGGCGCAAGGAAGATTGACGGCAGGCATTTTGATTGCGCTTCCACCGGTGATGGCCATGGCGCTGAGCACTTTGAACCCACATTACATGAAAGCATTGTTCACGGATCCGAGCGGGCCGACCATTCTCATCGTCGCAGGGATTTTGCAGCTCATCGGGTCAGCGGTTATTTGGAAGATCATTCATTTCGAAGTGTAAGGACTATAGGGAACTGAAATGCTCTGGCTGATGACTGGAATTACATTCCTGGCGAGCTTCGCTGTGCTGGTATTCCTGATTTACGCATTCGCGCCGGCCGAACAGGGAGTTGCGACACGGCTTTCAAGGCTGTTCCATGGCGCGCAGCCCGCGCCGCGCCGGTCGGATTTTGTCGCAAAGCAAAAAGCCGCTGTGCGCGATACGCTGGCGACCATCGGAAAGGCTCTTCCTGAAGGCGGGCCGAAGCAAAGTTCAAAGACCGCTTTGATGATGACGCGCGCGGGCTATCGCAGCCCAAACGCTGTGCTGGCAATGCAGGGCGTGAAAATTCTCTTGCCGGTCGGATTGCTGGGAATCGTTTTTCTGACCGGACTCTATCACCAGAATCCTGTTTTCATTCCTTTGCTGGCCGCGGCAGTCGGATTTCTTGCTCCGGATTTCTGGCTCTCTTCGCGAGTGCGCGCGCGACAGCATCGCTTGCGCAAAGGACTGCCTGACGCGCTGGATCTGCTGGTGATTTGCGTGGAGGCCGGATTGGGATTGGATCAGGCGCTGCTGCGCGTGGCGCAGGAATTGCACATTGCGCATCGCGATCTGAGCGAAGAGCTGCATCGGGTAAACCTGGAAATGCGCGTGGGCAAAACGCGAGTGGAGGCGCTGCGCGAACTCGCGCGACGGACGGGACTCGAAGATGTTAAATCGCTGGTGACCATGCTCATTCAAACGGAGCGCTTTGGCACAAGCATTGCTCAGTCCCTCCGCGTTCACTCCGATGACCTGCGCACAAAACGCCGGCAACGCGCGGAAGAAATGAGCGCGAAAACGTCGGTGAAGATGGTCCCGGCGCTGGTGTTCTTCATATTTCCGGCTTTGATGGTGGTGATTTTGGGCCCTGCAGTGCTTGCGATCATGCGCGATTTTCCGAAGTAGAGGGGAAACGGGAATCGCGATTTCGCAAGGGTATTCACGTCTGATTCGAGCAGAAACAGGAGAAGAAAAATGCACAACCTTACTTTGATGAGCGCGCTGGTGACCACAACAGGCATTCGCGTGGCAGCCGGCATTGGAGCGGTGCTTGTTCTGTTTATTATCGTGTGGCGTCGCAAGAGGAAGTCGGTCGAGTAGTCTACGAAATCTCAAATAAAGGAACGGCCCCCAGTACTCGCCTTATCCGGACGAGCGGGGAGAGCTATGACCGGAAATCACAAGAACGGTTCGATCTTCATCTACAACAAGACGCGGGAAACTTTTGTCGCAACGGAAGTGACCGTCGCGAACAGTTATTTCCCGAGGCTTGTCGGTCTGTTGGGCAAAACGAAGCGATGGGCGCAGCTTGGCAAGGCGCTGTGGATTGTTCCTTCGTCCGGCGTGCACACCATCGGCATGCTCTTCCCGATCGATCTGATTTATCTGGACAAGGAAAAGCAAGTGGTGCACGTGGAAGAGTACGTGCGGCCGTTCCGGATCTCGAAAATGTCGCTCAAGACGAAAAGCGTGATTGAGTTGCCGCCTTATACGATTTATCGCACGGGAACACAGATCGGCGACAAGATCGAGATTACGCGTTTCGAGTAGCTGGCCGAATTAGCTGCTTGGTGTAATTGCTTGACGCGGCTGATTGACGTAGCTGCCCGGCTTGAGCAAACAGAAGCTCTGCGCGCGTACT
>DASUAV010000062.1:0-3466 GCA_035763605.1 Candidatus Acidiferrales bacterium | reverse complement strand
GCGGAATCCCCGTTTGATAAGTCTCACGCGAGGCAAAAAACGGCGGTGCGGATTCTCGAACCGTTGTTTCGCCGGTATCCGCAGCATCCCGGAGTGGCGCATTATGTGATTCATGCCTGCGACAATCAGGAAATGGCGCAGCAGGGGCTTGCCGCGGCGCGCGCGTATTCGAAAATCGCCCCATCGGCTCCTCATGCTCTGCATATGCCTTCGCACATTTTCACCCGATTGGGAATGTGGAGCGATTCGATTACATCCAATCGCGCTGCTCAGACGGCGGCGCGAGCTCAGGGCGATATTGGAGAAGAGCTGCATTCGATGGATTATCTCGTTTATGCCTACCTTCAAGAGGGACGCGAGCTTGAGGCAAAACGAATCATTGACCAGCTCAAGGGAATGCCGTCTCTCGACGAGAGCGTTTTCAAAATCGCGTATGCTGCAACGGCGATGCCGGCGCGTTACGCGCTCGAGCGACAGCGGTGGATGGAAGCCGCGAATATAGTGCCGCCGAGCAATGGGCCCCCACAGGCGATTGCAATTGGCGTTTGGGCGCGCGCGTTTGGCTTGGCCAAGAGCGGGCATCCGGATGCCGCTCTGCGGGAAACCGAGAGGCTTCGCGAAATTGAGCGACAACTTCGCGGCTCGCAGGCGGAATACAGCGACTATTGGGCCAAGCAGGTAGAAATCCAACAGACGGAAATCATGGCGTGGTCGGCGCAAGCGGAGGGCAAAGCGAAGAGGGCTGAGATCCTTCTGCGGAAAGCCGCCGATGATGAGGACGCCATGGAGAAGCTTCCTGTAACTCCGGGTCCCGTTATTCCTGCGCGCGAGCAATTGGGAAATTTGCTCCTCGAACAGCGGCAACCCGCGCTGGCGCGGAAGGAATTCCAGGCGGCACTAATGGCTGCTCCCAAGCGTCGAGGCGCGCTCAACGGATTAACCGAGGCAGACAAGTAGGTCAGCCACAGAAGATACAATCAGCCGTGCTATGCTTTTCTGCGCTGCTTAAGCGAAATTCCTTCGAGGTGAATGCATGCGAGTTTCCCGCGTCCGGTCGTTGCTGATTTGTGCCGCGTTTTTTTCCTTGCCTGCGAGCTCGTTTGCGCAAGGTCAGCAAGACTATTGCGCGTTGCGCGCCGCGGCGCGAAATGCTGCGATGAGCGCGACCGGAGCGCAGTCCTCGAATTCAGGGAATAGCAAATCGGCCGAGGATGGATTTCCGCTCTCGAATCTCGACCGCAGCGTTCCCGCGTGCACCAATTTTTTCCAGTTCGCTGTCGGCGGCTGGCTGAAAGCCAATCCCATTCCGCCCGCGTATTCTTCGTGGGGCATTGATACAGTGATGTCCAACGAGAATCAGGACACTCTACACAAAATTCTGGAGCGCGCAGCGCTTGCCAAATCGGTTGCAGGCTCAGCCGAACAGAAAATCGGCGACTTTTACGCGAGCTGCATGGACGAAAGGGCCATCGAAGCCGCCGACGCGAAGTCGCTCGAACCTGAGCTGAAGCGCATTGACGCGATGAGCAGCATTTCCGATTTGCAAGCGGAAGCCGCGCGCCTGCAATCCCAAGGCGTCAACGTGCTTTTCCGAGTGTTTGCCAATCAAGACGAAAAGAACAGCACGCAGGAAATCGCTATCGCCAATCAGGGTGGACTTGGTTTGCCGGACCGCGATTATTACACGAAGACTGACGCGCACTCGCAGGAGCTGCGCGCAAAGTACCTCCAGCACGTCGCGAAAATGTTCGAGCTGCTCGGCGATTCGCCGGAAAAATCCGCTACCGAAGCGAAAACCGTGATGGCCATTGAGAAGAAACTTGCGGACGCCTCGATGACGCGCGTCGAGCAGCGCGATCCCAACGCCGTCTATCACAAAATGGACCTCGGCGGATTGCAAGCTCTCACGCCGGTGATTTCCTGGGCTGCATATTTCCGCGAAGTAAATGCACCCGCCATCGCTGCAATCAACGTGCGCCAGCCGAATTTCTTCAAGGCGCTGAACGAAACGCTCACGTCCACGCCCATGTCCGAATGGAAAATTTATTTTCGCTGGCATTTGATTCACGCCGCCGCGCCCGCGCTTTCGCCGAAATTCGTAAACGAGAATTTCGATTTCTTCGGCAAGACGCTCACCGGCGCAAAGGAGCTTCAGCCGCGCTGGAAGCGTTGCGTGCAATCCACGGATCGCCAACTCGGTTTCGCGCTCGGCGAGGCGTACGTGAAAGAAAAATTCCCGCCGGAAGCCAAAGCCGCCGCGCTTAAAATGGTGCATAACATCCTGGACGCGCTGCATGACGATATCCAGACGCTCGACTGGATGAGTCCCGCGACGAAGAAAGCCGCGCTCTACAAATTGAGCAAAGTGACCATCAAGGTCGGCTATCCGGACAGATGGCGCACCTACGCTGAATTCCACGTCACTCGCGATTCATACGTGGAAAACATTCTTCGCGGCGACGAATACGAATTCCACCGCAACCTGAACAAAATCGGCAAGCCGGTTGATCGCACGGAATGGGGCATGACGCCGCCGGAAGTTAATGCCTATTACAATCCTTCGATGAACGAAATCGTTTTTCCCGCGGGAATTCTCCAGCCGCCCTATTTCGATGCGAAAGTGGACGATGCCATCAATTACGGCGGCGTCGGTGCGGCTATCGGGCACGAAATCACGCACGGGTTCGACGACGAGGGCAGCCAGTTCGACGCGAATGGGAATTTGAAAAACTGGTGGACTGCCGAGGACCGCAAACAATTCAACGCGCGCGCCGAATGCGTCGCGAAGCAGTTCGACAATTTCATCGCCATCGCGGACGTGCACGAGAACGGGCATCTGGAACTCGGCGAGAGCATCGCCGATTTGGGCGGGTTGGTTATTGCGTACCGGGCGTTCCAGAAAACGCCGGAAGCGCATTCCAACAAAAAAATCGACGGCTTCACGCCGGATCAGCGCTTCTTTTTGTCCTACGCGCAAAGCTGGGAAGGGGAAACCCGTCCGCAGGAAATCCGCGTGCGCGTGAGCGTGGACCCGCATCCGCTGGAAATTTTCCGCACGAACGGGCCTGTATCGAACGTGCCGGCGTTCGCCAAGGCGTTTGGCTGCCATGCCGGACAGCCGATGGCGCGCGCAGCGGGCGAAGCGTGCCGCATCTGGTGATGCGCGCCGGTACGATTACGTTTACGCAGCTTGGCGCGTTGCGCAGTCGATGAACGCGTTGCGTGCGATTCTCGCGGCGCTGTTATAGAATCTTGGAAAGCACTTCATCGGTGGGGCCGTGGCGCAGTTGGGAGCGCGCCTCGATGGCATCGAGGAGGTCGTGGGTTCGAATCCCATCGGCTCCACCAACACTCAGGTGCTCCGTGGCCAAAAGCAAGGCGCCAGCAAGAATCCAATATGTTGGTTTGGCTGGCATCTCGAATGAATGCCAGGACGCAGTGCTTCGATTTCTGCAGTATCGCGACG
>DASUAV010000061.1:0-4149 GCA_035763605.1 Candidatus Acidiferrales bacterium | reverse complement strand
CTTTTTTCCGCCAGTTTTCGGTGCGGCAGAAGGTTGCGCCGGTGCAGCCGACGACGTTGCCGGGAAAGTAGATGGCTTAGCCAGATTTGGCGAATCGTAAATCGCATTGAAGAAGAATTTGTATGTGCTGTGAGATTGCGCACGCCACTGCGGCTTGAATCCGAAAAGATAAATGCGGCCTTTGCCGTAAGCGACTTCAAGAGCCGCGGCTTTGCCTTCGATGCGTTCCGGGTGGAGGAGATAACCGCTGGCGAGCGGACTCACATTTGCGGGATAGGACGCCAAAACCGCGCCGCGAAAATCCGGCTTGGTATCGAAAGCAGGCCCGCGCTCGAACATCACCACCGGATCGCGGGGAAGCCCCCAAAGGCCGGGCAGTTTTTCGTTCGATGTTTCCACGCGCAGCAGAGAGCCGGAGCAATAGAACTCGTCTTCTTTTAGACCGCCGACAACGTTCGTCACCGGCAACCCAAATTGCTCAATGGCAAAGAGCGAAGCATTGTTGAAGGCGATGAGCGTGCCGCCGGCGGCAACGAATTCGCGCAGCGACTCGACGCCTTGCTGGCCGATTCCGCCGACGTACTGACCCGGAACGGAGCCCGGCGGAAAGCCGTTCAGAATTTGATTGGGCTGCGCGTCAGGAAGAATAATGGCATCGAAACGATCGAGCAGATGGCTGGCCTGCATTCCGCCGTTGTGAATGGTGATGGGCGCGAATCCGTACTGCTCGAGAATCCAGCGCGTCCAGCCTTCGTCGATATTTGCTGTCCACGCGCGGTAAAGACCGACGCGCGGCTTCCTGGTGGAAATCGTGTCCGTAGGAGCTTTTCCATCTGCTTGAGCAACGAGCGAGTTTTTCTCGGCGATTGAGGAGAAGCGGTCGCGCGCCATGCTGGTGACAACGGCTTCGCCATCTGGCGAAAAGCTGACATGTCCGCCGGCGGCAAGAATTTCGTTGATTGCTTTGAAGTGCGCGTTCGTCCGCGGATCGAGCAGGAAAACATCACCGGAGCCTTCGACTTTACCGGCTGGCTCGGGAAACCTTTCCAAAAGCCGAAGATTCGTCCGAGCGGCAGACGCGACGGGCTGAAGAACCGCATCCACGCTCACGCCCATTTGCATAGGAAGCGTCCAACCGGCCACGTCGTAAGGCTTGATGGGCGTGCCGTTCTCGCGCAGATCGGGATACTTCTGCGGCTCGAAAAGTTCCTTCACCAGTCCCGCGAAAGGCTGATCCATGAGAATCACCCACGAGCCGGCGGGATATTCCTGCCCATTGGCGGCAAAAGGGGCCGTCGCCTGGTGGACTTCAATTCCGTTGACCATCATTTTTTGGACGAGGAGAGCGGCTTCCGGAAGGTCGCGCTGCTCAGTCGGGATGACGTAAGCGTAGGGAGGATTGTTGGTGAAGCGCGCGATATTGTCACGGCCCGACTGATATTTGTTGTAAAGCAGTTGCTCGCGATACTTCGCCGCGGTATCGAGCACGGACATGGAGGCGCCAACCATGTAGCGAACAGCATCGCCCAGCCGCCACCAGCCGCCCGTCCACGGACTGCTGTAGAAAACCTGCGAACTGAGCGAACGGAACTCCGGCGGGAAGTCGCGCACCGTATAGAAATGCGGCGTGGCGTAGCCGTAGAGCGCCGTTTCGGTGAAAAACGAAATGGAGTTGCGGAAGATGCCGGTGAAATCCTGGAATCCGGGATACCAATTGTCGAAGCCGACGCGGTCAATCGCTCCGGGCATGCCGTGTTCATCGAGATACGCGCCCATGTCAATGCCGAAGGCGTTGAGCCAACGCATGAGAATCGGCTGAATGTTGGAGGAAATCGGTTCGACGAATGGCGGAATGAAAATGCGCGCGGGGAATGGCGCCGTCTGATGTTGCGTGTAAAAAACTTCAGGATTCCACTGAAGCTCCTGCGCGGTGACGTCCTGCGATTCAAGCATGTTGTTCATGTAGCCATCGCGATTGTTGTCGTGGCCCACGTATTCCTGATAGAGATCCGGCAGCGGGCTGACCTCGAAGGTTGTTCCGAGGTTTTTGCGGTACCACGCGACGACTTCATTCTGGCCATCTGGATTGAGAGTGGGCCAGAGGACGAGAATCACGTTGTTGAGAATGGCGTCAATTTGCGGATCGTTCTGCGCGGAAAGCAGTTTGTAAGCAAGAATGATGGAATGCTGCGCGCCGGCGACTTCCGTCGAGTGCATTCCTCCGTCAATGTGGACGAAAACTTTGCCTTCGCGGGCGAGCTCA
The DNA here is from genome assembly GCA_035763605.1 of Candidatus Acidiferrales bacterium. GTDB lineage: Bacteria > Acidobacteriota > Terriglobia > Acidiferrales > UBA7541 > DAHUXN01. Next base: position 1,886 of record DASUAV010000061.1, on the reverse strand, counting down.
TGCGCCGCAGCATCGTCAAGGCCACGCGCCCAGGTTAGGCGGCGGTTGGCGTCTTTGTATTTATCAAGCGCGGCGAGATTTTCGGGAGAGGAGATGAGCGCGATTTCCCAATCGAGGCCGCGCGTGGTCTTGCCGACGTTGACGAGTTTTATGCGATTCGAAGATTGCGCGAGCTTCTCGAAATACGCGCGCGATTCGTCGTAGTTGGCGAGGTAAAAATCGTCGCCCGGATTGTGGCCGAGGACCGAAGCGGGAGTAGGAATGGACGAGCTCGTCGTGGCGGTGTTTTGAGCATGGGCGCATATAGGATAAAGACAGAACGCTGTGCACGTAGCGAGAACGACATATATGAAAAAACGCTTCATATTTTTCATGGGGCGCACTGTAAACGTTGCGAAGTGAAATGTAAAGACGGTGGTTCGGCGGCGATAAGGGAGTTGAGCAAAAAATTGCGGTGGAAAATGCGAGGCTGGCTGACGAAGGCTCTGCTAACTAGTTAGGAAGATGGTGAACGGCCGCAAGAATTCCCATTCGGCTATCCACGCCGATTTTCTGGAGAATGCGATGGACGTGGTTCTTGATAGTTTGCTCGGAAAGATGCAACTGCTGGGCGATCTCCTTATTTGTCAATCCCTGGCCGATCATGGGCACGAGCTGCTGCTCACGCCTGGTAAGGACGACATTTTGCCTCGCGTCATCTTCTGAGGGATCCTTCACCTGGGAGGCTACGCAATCGAATAGGAATTTGCAAAACCGCGGCGGACAAACCGCCTCGCCACGCGCTACGCTGCGCACCGCGGTGACAACGTCCTGCGCGGATGCGTCTTTCGGGACAAATCCCATCGCACCGGCGCGAATGGCCCGAAGAAAGATCTGCTCGTCTTCCTCCATGGCAACAAGCAGCATTCTCGTACTTTTGCGCGATTTCTCGGGACTTTCGTGGCCGCTCACGCCCGCGCACAGGAATTCGAGCGAGTCGAGCAGGATCACGTCCGAAGCGGAACGGAGCGCCTCTTCGCACGCCTTCTCTGAAAACCCTTGAGAAGATGCGACTTTCAGATCACTGCGCTTCGACAAGATGCGGCCCAGGGATTCGCGGAACAAACGATTGTCAGACAATATGAAGACAGAGACCGTACGGCCCATACCTTCCAAACTCCCAAAGCAGGTTGTGGTGTTTGTAGCGTTTGCGACAATACTGCTGTGCTTCCCGAAAAAGCAAGTATCATTTTGGAGGACAGGGACATTACTGTTTCCTCTTTCGACACGGCGCTGATTGGGTGCTGCGCGCCGGTCCTCATCTCCGCAGCTTTGCTTGGGCGGCCACCTCACTGATCAGCCTGAACGGAAATTTCTTCGAGAATTGCCGCACGCTCGCCGGCTTTGGTCATTCCAGCGGTTGCCTGTAGTATGTTGTTGTTCTGCGATTGTTCTCGGGGCCCGTAGCTCAACGGTTAGAGCAGCGGACTCATAAACCTTTTTCGCCTCTGCGCCTAGTTTCGCCTCGACCCGTCAACACACGACATTTCAGTGAGATGCGCAAATTTCCATTTGTCTCGAGCCGTCTTCTCACGCCCGAAACTGACAAACCAAGTGCCACCAGAACTGCCACCAAAACAAACGCGAGAATCTCAGCGTTAGAGATGGCGGTAGTCTAAAGCTGACCTCAGAAGGCATCACGTCTCAGAGCGCCTCTTGCGCATTTTCGGGGAATGTTTTTTCGCCGAGCGTTCCCGCAGAATCCTTCCAGCCCTCTATCAGAATGCTGTCAGTCTTGACTGTTTTTCACAAATATGTCATATATACGACGTAATGCGACTTCCGATTCCGACTGCCGCTGCCGCGAAGACCGTGGGTATTTCACAACGTACTCTGCAGCGCTGGAT
>DASUAV010000060.1:0-5081 GCA_035763605.1 Candidatus Acidiferrales bacterium | reverse complement strand
AATGTGCGCTCGGGCGAAGACGCATTGCGCAATCTAAGCGAGCAAGCAGCGATGGAGAATTGGAAGCTGGTTTATCAGGGAAAGGAACTCTTCCGGAAAACGCGAGTGGCCGCGTTGCGGACGAATCTGCTCAATCATCTGTCCACCATCGTGGACAGCTATCGGTCTACCTGCGGCTGCTTGATGTGCCCGTGCCGGTGGTGTATGGGCCAACGGCAGACGAAAATCCGTTTGTTTAAAGCGACAACTTGTTTTTGCGCAATCCCGCTCAGTGATCGGGAACGAGACCGAGACCGAAAGAGACGCGATTGATGTAGTTGAAAAACGCGACGACGAGAACGGTCTCGCGCACCGCGTCCTGAGTCCATCCCGCGCGCAGCACTTCGTCCACATCGGTCTGCTCGATTTCGACGGGTTTGCGTGTGAGCTTGTCGGCGAAGCGGAAGAGGGCTTTATTTTTGTCGTCCACGGGCGCAGTGACGTAATTTGTGGCGAGCTTACGCGCGGTGTCTTTATCGAAGCCAAAGCGCTGCAGCAGTTCCATATGAATGGCGATGCAGTAGGATGACGAATTAATGCCGCTGACAACCAGGCCGATTTGTTCCTTCACGGACGCGGAAAGCGCGCCGTCGCCCATGATGGCGGAATTCATGCGCAACTGCGCGACGATGACTTCAGGCGTAGCGCCGAGGGCTTTGAAAAAGTGCGGCAAGCCGCCGAAGTCCTTTTCGATGGTGGAATAAATTTCGCGCAAGCCAGGACTGGCTTGCTGCTGCTCGATTTCAGAGACGAATGGCATTGCCCACTCCTTCGAAGTAAATTTCCGCGTCAGATGTAAGTACGCGAAATAGGGTTGGCTGGTTCCGGCTGACGAGCGTTGCGCTTGGCGGATTCTACACCTTCTGTTCGACGAGTTCGATAAGAACCTTAGCTTGTCCGGGAGCGCCGGCGAGAAAGAAATTCACGCGGGTGCCGTTCGCGCCTTCGCGCGTTTGCGGATAAATCGGATTCATGGCGAGGCGCGAGCGGAGGAGGCGAGTGGCTTGATGTACGTTATTTGTGAGGAATTCGACTTGCTGGATGCCTTCGCCGAATTTCGCGAGGAACTTTGCAATCGCGCCGTTCGCGAAAGGCGCGCGGGTCGTCAGAATATCGAGATGGACGTCCTCGCCGACCGACCATTCGAATTCCTCGGCATCCTGATCGGGCGGGACGGCGGCGAGAGGAGGATTAGCGAGGGCGGAGCGAATTTTCGCGAAGCGCGCTGGAGTGACAGCGATTCCTACGGTGGCGTTGTTTGAAATGCATGACGAAACTCCGGAGTCCGCGCGCCACGAAGCAATCGCAAGTTCGGCTGCGGCACGGCCGCGCCGGAAAAGCTCGCGAGCGGCGGCTTCGCGAGTTGCATCTGTCGATTCCAATTGAGCGATGAGAGCGGGAACTGATGTGGTGCTCAGTTCCAGAGACGTGTCCTTCACGCAAGGATCAGGATTCACTGCGGCCACGCGAGTATCAGCTGCGCCGCGCTTGTCCACGAGCGAAGCGGCGACGGCTAGCGCGAGCACGAACGCGATCACGGCAAGAGAAACTCCACTGGAAATTTCGAGCCAGCGGCCGGTCACCATTTTTGCGCCGATAAACAGCAAGATGATAGCAATGCCAGTGGCGAGATGGCGCAGGCGCTCTATCCATCCGGCGAGGACGAAATACAAGGCGCGCAGTCCGAGAATGGCGCAGGCGTTCGAGGAAAAAACGAGGAACGGGTCACGCGTGACGCCGAAGACCGCGGGAATGGAGTCAACGGCAAAAAATACGTCAGCGGTTTCTATGGTGAGGAGCGCGAGAAAAATGGGCGTGACGAGGCGCCGGCCGTCTTCGCGCGTGAAGAATTTACCGCCTGCATCCGTGCGTGCCACGGGGAGAGTCTTGCTGAGCCAGCGCAAGGCGCGATTGGATTCAAGGCTGTGTGAAGAGTTTTTGCGGAGCAGGATGTGGAGCGCGGCGAAAATCAGAAAAGCGCCGAATATGAAGTACGACCAAGAGAATGAATTAATGAAGGCCGCGCCCGCGGCAATCATCGCTCCCCGCAAAGTGAGCGCGCCGAGAATTCCCCAGACCAGGACCCGGTGCTGATATTCCGCACGAACAGAGAAATAGTGAAAGATGAGAACGAAAATGAAGAGATTGTCCACGCTTAAGGATTTTTCGATGAGGTAGCCTGAAAGAAATTCCATTCCTGCGGCATGGCCGAAGCGGATCCAGAGCCAAACACAAAAAGCGAGAGAAAGCGCGATCCAAAGCGCGCTCCATCCGGCGGCTTCACGGATGGAAATAGTGTGCGGCTTGCGGCCAAAAACGAGCAGGTCAATGAAAATGAAAAAGAGCAGGCCGGCGGTGAAGTAGATCCAGAGCGAGGTGTGAGCCACAGGACAAGTCTAGGTGGGTTTGCGAAGAATGGGAAGGAGCAGAATCGAGAGCTTAATTGGAGGGTTTGGCGGCCGGAACGGAATTGTAGTTTGAGAGGACGATTTGCGCTGCTGTGTCGGCGCGTACGCTTACGGGTACGTCCCATTTTGCACGAGTGTCGCCGACTTCAGCGTAAACGTTAAGGCAAGTGAGCCAGTAATTTCCGGGTGGCAGATTACCGAACTGCGCGCGGCCGTTCAGGTCGGTTTGTGTTTGAGCCACGAGATAGCGCGACTGCGCGAGGTCGAGAGCCATATTGCGCGTGGCAGAGCGGTGAGATTCGATCATGTTCGTCCAACGCGCGCTCGAATCTAGGGAGGAGAGGTCGGACTCCATGCCATCTCTGCTATCTGGCTTCGTTTCGATGTAGTGCAGGAGGCGTGAGTGGTAATCGTTCACGTCGCGCTGATACTTAGCCGGATTTTTCTCCCGCTCGCGCTCCGTGTATTTCGGGACAGGATAGCCAAAATTGGTATTGGCGAGGTTAAGGCGATTATAAGCGTGCCAGAACTCCGGTACGTTGAGAATTTCTTCTGCGGTGAGATTGCTGATGAATTCGTCGGCGATGATGTGCACGGTGTGATGCTTTTTCATGCACGCTTTCAATTCTTTAGAGACGGTGAGGCCGTCAATGAACTTGTCCATGTCAGGTTTGGGCTCGGATGCCTCCGCTTCGCGCTGAATGTCGGCGAAGCTCTTGCGCAGGAGATAGAAGGGAAGGCCGCGAACTGGTTCGGCAACGCCGGACGAAGGAGTGAGGCGAGCAGTAAAAGTGATGGACCCGCTGGATTGAGCGGATGCGAGCCAGCTGGAGACGAGTAACACTATGGCGAGCACAACGAGCACGCGGGAAAACAGTTTCATCGCGTAGATGCTAACAGGAGAAAAAAACGCGCGAACAATTCATTCGCAAGAGTGTGCCGGAGTAAGCAAGGCAAGGAATTCCTTAAAAGAGGGATGGAAGGCAAATCAATACAGAGTGAAATCAATTTCGATTAGCATACGGACCATTGCCGGCTGCCCGTTGGGTCCAATGGACGGCTTAAAGCGCCAGACGTCGCGCACTGTTTGCATGGCTTTTTCGTCCAGACCATAGCCGAGGCCTTTGGATACGTGAACCGAGCGAGCGCGGCCATCGGCGCCGATGATCACATCCAAAACTATCGGGCCCTGGATTTTCAGTTTGAAAGCAGCGTCGGAGTATTCCGGCTTCGGGCAATAGAGGCAATCGGGCTTGCCGTAGCCATTTTCGCCGGCCAGCGGTGGGCCGCCGCCAACGCCATATTGGGAGCCGGAGCCGAGTCCGCTGCCATTGCCGCTGCCCATGCCGCTGCCGCTGCCGTTGCCCATGGAATCATTTGTCAGCGCGGAAATCGGATCCCCGGTTGTCGGGAAGTTCGGGTTGGCCATTTTGATGTTTGGCGGGACCATCAGAGACGCCTGGGTGACGATTTTCGGATGTTCGATCTGCTTCAGGACGGGCGGGGTAATCTGCTTCATCGCGAAAACGGGCAATTTGCCTTTCGTGGGCGGCGCCAGATCGGGACGACCGCCTCCGCCGCCGGCTTTCTTGTTACCCATTTTGAGGTGAGCGAGGTAAGGCGAAAGGTCGATGGTTTGGATGGGATTATTGGCCTGCGTAGGCGGATTGAACTCCGGCAGGAAGGGGATGACGATCAGCACGATGACCGCGACGTGAATGGCAACGGAGAGGGCTTGAGTCTTGGTGAACTGTTGATTCTTGGACCAAATTTCAGGAACGTCCACGGGTTCGCTGGTGAGTTCCAACGGCGGCAACTTCTTCGGCGAGATCGTGTCGCGAATGTTGTTCCAGAATGTGGCAAACCAGCCTGGCGAGTCGACAAGCAGCTCAGAGTTCACTTTTCCGCGCGCGGATTTCGGGATAGGGCGCAGAAAAAATTCTTTGAAATTGTCGGAGAAGGAAGAACCGAAGCTTGAGGTCGCGAAAGCGCCCTGCTCGCTGCCGCGAGGAACTTTGATGGGCCGCTCGGTGAGAAAATCCTTGAGATTCGACCAGAATGTAGAGGTCCAGGAACGCCGATTGATTGAAGTGCGCGTGAATTTCAGGCTTACTGGTTGAGCCTGCGGCGCGGAAGAACTCTCGTTCCGGGGCTGGCCCGCAGGTTGTGAGCTACTGGTTTGGATGGGATCCATGTATGTGTTCAGCCCAGGCCCAGCTGCACCTCAAGACAGAATTAGCTCCCTAATTTAGATTCTGCCGGGCGAAAAAGGATGTCTGGCGCGCGGCTGACACCCTATGATTTGTATTGTAACATATTGCCTCTGGACGGCATCGGCGGTTGCCGCACTGTTACACATCAAAAACCCAAGAAAAAGGGCTCAATGGCGAAATCCATCGACCTGAAAAGCACAATCAATTTGCCGCGCACCAGCTTTCCGATGAAGGCGCAACTGCCGGAGCGCGAGCCGCAGCAGTTGGCGCAATGGGAGGCGGACAAGCTGTACCAGCGCATTCTGGAAGCGCGTAAAAATGCGCCGCTTTTTGTGCTGCATGACGGCCCTCCCTATCCTACTGGCGATATTCATCTAGGGACGGGGCTGAACAAGATCTGCAAAGACATGGTGGTGAAGTC
>DASUAV010000059.1:0-20970 GCA_035763605.1 Candidatus Acidiferrales bacterium | reverse complement strand
GACTGCGAAAGCGTGGATGAATTGTTTTTGAATCCCGCAAATCGCAAGGCGGCCTTCGCGTGGAGCCGAAGAATCGTGTCGTGGCGGAATGTTTTTCTGGCGCTGGACCGCGCGGCGAAGGTTTACGAGCGGATGCCGTGGAAACCATTCCGGCGTCGCGCGCTGGCCGAAGCGAAGAAGTGGCTCTTCGAGCACATCGAGCGCAGCGAGGGGCTGGCGACGATTTTCCCGGCGATGGCGCATTCGATTTACGCGATGTTGGCGATGGGATTTCCGACCACTGATCCCGTAATCGTGCGGGAGCTTGGATGGATTGCGGCGTACGAAATCGAGGAGGATAGTGCGGTGCGCGTGCAGCCTTGCATTTCGCCGGTGTGGGATACGGCGATCGCGATGGTGTCGCTGGAGGAAGCGGGAATCGGCGAGTCGCATCCGGCGCTGCAAACCGCCGCGCGGTGGCTGATTGATCATCAGATTCTCAGTCCGGGCGACTGGCAGGTGAAAAATCAGGATGCCGAGCCGGGCGGATGGGCGTTCGAGTTTCGCAATGAGTTCTATCCGGATGTGGATGATACAGCGTTCGTGCTGATGGCGCTGCAGCGCGCGCATCACAAAGACGAGGAAAGATTCACGCAATCAGCGCGCCGGGGGCTGGCGTGGTTGTTGAGCATGCAGAATCGAGATGGCGGCTGGGGCGCGTTCGATCGCGACAATGACGATCCTGTGATGACGCAGATACCTTTCGCGGACCACAACGCTATGATTGATCCCTCTTCTGCCGATGTGACGGCGCGAACGATTGAGTGCCTGGGAAATTTCGGATGGAGTTCGTCGCATCCTGCGGTGCGCAAAGCCATCTCATATTTGCAACGCGAGCAGACAGCGGAAGGCGCGTGGTATGGACGGTGGGGAGTGAACTTCGTGTACGGGACGAGCGGCGTGCTGCGCGCGATGGAATCGCTCGGACAGAATCACACAGCGGAATGCCGGAAAGCGGCAAACTGGCTCAGGCAAGTGCAGAACCCAGATGGCGGATTTGGGGAGACGTGCGCGTCGTACGATGATCCTGCCCTCAAAGGGAAGGGCAGAAGCACCGCTTCGCAGACGGCGTGGGGATTGATCGGATTACTGGCCGCCGAAGGCCCAGGCGATCCAGCGGCAATGCGCGCGGTGGAGTGGCTCGTGGAACATCAGAACGCGGATGGTTCATGGGATGAGAATGAGTTCACCGGAACGGGATTTCCGCGCGTCTTCTATTTGAATTATCATTTGTACAGGAACTCTTTTCCGCTTTACGCGCTGGCCCGCTATCGCAATCGGAGGAATACAATTTCCGGACAAGCGAAATACTATCAAGCTGATTCGAGTCAATTCAGCTACCGAATGGACGGGGGTAAACGATGAGATTTCCGCTGAGCTTGACCGCCAATTTGACGAAATATCTGGCGGCGAAGACGATTCGCGGAGAGAAGAAGTTTCCGCTGGTGATGATGCTTGAGCCGCTGCATGCGTGTAATCTGACCTGCACAGGATGCGGGCGTATTCGCGAATATAAGCCGACGATTAATGAAATGCTGACGGTGGAACAGTGCCTTGCCGCGCTCGATGATTGCGGCGCGCCGATTGTTTCCATTTGCGGCGGGGAGCCGCTGATTTATCCGGAGATCGGGCGGTTGGTGAAAGAGATTCTGGCGCGCAAGAAGAATATTTATCTGTGCACGAACGGGATGTTCATCCGCAAGCGGCTGCACGAATTTACGCCGACGTCGCGCTTTTTCTTCAATGTGCATTTGGACGGACTTGAGAAGACGCATGATTTGTGCGTGGAACGCGATGGCGTTTTCCGCGAGGCCATAGCGGGGATCAAAGCGGCGAAGGCCGCGGGTTTCCTGGTGTGTTCGAACACGACGGTTTACAAAGAGACGGACATCGAAGAAATCGCCGATCTGTTTGCCTATTTGCGGACGTTGGGAGTTGACGGCAACATGCTGTCGCCGGCGTATTCGTATGCTTCGGTGCAAACGAAAGACATCTTCATGTCGCGCCAGGATGTGAACGAAAAATTCCGGCGCGCGAGCACGCTGCTGGAGCAGTTCAACGTCATTACATCGCCGATTTATATGGAGTTTTTGCGCGGCGAGCGCGATTTGATGTGCACAGCATGGGGCAATCCGACGTACAACCCGCGGGGCTGGAAAGGGCCTTGCTATTTGATGACGGACGAGCATCACAAGACGTTCGGCGATTTGATCAACAACACGCCGTGGGATAAATATGGTTATGGCCGCGATCCCCGTTGCGAGAATTGCATGGTGCAATCGGGATATGAAGCTTCGGCGGTGCTCGGCGGGAACAGCAAATTCGGCGATACGTGGAAGATGTTGCAGTGGCAGGTTTCCGGGCGCATGGGCGGCCGCAAGGGCGCTCCGAGAGGCAAGAGCGCGAACGGAAACGGACATGGAAATTCCAACTCCCAGCGGTTGATTCCGCCCCCTCAGGCGACAGAAAAGGAAGAGGCTTTCCGCATTCTATGACTACGCTGGTCACCGGCGCGACCGGTTTTGTAGGGTCGCACGTGGCGCGGCAACTGATTGCCGCAGGAGAATCGGTGCGCGCGCTGGCGCGTCCCGGAGCGCGGCGAGATGCACTTGATGGAGTAGCGGTCGAATGGGTGGAAGGCGATCTTCGCGACGAAGCGTCGCTGGATCGCGCGCTGAAAGGCGTACGCAAGGTTTTTCATGTGGCCGCGGATTACCGCCTGTGGGCCAAGCGTCCGCAGGAAATCTACGAAAACAACGTAGCGGGAACGAAAAACTTGCTGGCTGCCGCGCTGCGGTGGCGCGTGGAGAAATTCATTTACACGAGCACGGTTGCGACGATTGCTGTGCCGCGAGGCGATGGCCTGCCGGACGAAACGAACCGCACCACGGTTGATGAGATGATTGGGAATTACAAAAAATCGAAACTGATTGCGGAACAAGAGGCATTGCGCGCGGCGCACGAAGGCATGCCGGTGGTCATCGTGAACCCCACTACGCCAGTGGGTCCCCGAGATTGGAAGCCGACGCCGACCGGCCGCATCGTTCTCGATTTTTTGCTGGGGCGCATGCCGGGTTATGTTGATACGGGATTGAATTTTGTGGCTGTGGAGGATGCAGCGCGAGGGCATTTGCTGGCAGCCGAGCGCGGCAAAATTGGGGAGCGATATTTGCTTGGCGGCGAAAATCTGACTCTTAAGCAAGTGCTGGATCTGCTGGCGGAGATTACCGGACTGCGCGCTCCCGCACGAAAGATTCCGCACGCTGTTGCGCTACTGGCGGCTCTCGGCGATACAGCGCTCTCGCGGATTACGGGGCGCGAGCCGCGAATTCCGGTCGAAGGGGTGCGAATTGCGCGGCACAACATGTTCGTGAATGATGGAAAGGCCCGCAGGGAACTTGGGTACACATCAGGAGCAGTACAGGATGCGTTGCGGCGGGCGGTGGATTGGTACGTGGCGAACGGCTATGCGGCGGTTCCGGAGCGGGCGAGCATGGCGCACGCTTCAGCCGTGTAAGCGGTTCCGAGAACGAAGTTGAAAATCCTCATTACATTTGCGCTGGACGTGGAGTTCGCACCCTGGCGCGGCCTGCGCGAATTTTCAAAAATCCCAGCCGCTGGTTTACGGATGTTGGAAGGCAAATTCGAGGGCGCGGAGGCGCGCGTGCTGCTCACGGGTGTGGGTTTTGCGAACGCGAGACGAGCGATGCGGACAGCGCTTGCGTGGGGGCCTGACGTGTGTATTTCGTCGGGATTGGCGGGCAGTTTACGGGCGGAGATTGGAATTACGCAGGTGTGCGCGGCGCGAGAGGTTGTGGAGCTTGAGACGGGAAGCAAAATGAGCGCTGATCCTGAATTGTTGAGCATGGCTGGAATGTTCAAGGCGACTGTCATCGAAAAGCTACTCACGTCTGCTGAGATGGTGTTGAGCGCGGAAGGGAAGAGCCGGCTGGGGAAAATGGCTGAAGCAGTGGAGATGGAGAGTTTCGCGGTTATGAGCGAAGCGGCTGCGGCCGGGATTCCGTCCATTGCGATTCGCGCAATCAGCGATGCGGCGGATGAGAATTTACCTATGGATTTCAGCAAGGTGCTGGATGAATCGGGAAGCGTCAGAGCGTCCAGCGTTGCGCGTGAGATCGCGCGGGCGCCGCACAAGTTGACGGCGGTAATCCGGTTAGCGCGAAGGAGCAGCGCCGCTTCCAAAAGGCTTGCGGAATTTTTGGACGGCTACGTAGCAGAGCTCTCTGCGGCTTGGAAATATTCTCCAGAGATGGCAGGAGCGAAGCGAGCATGAGTTCGACCATCACTCAGGCGGGCGAATTGTCACGTGAAAAGCGCTATCACGGGAAAATGCTCGCGGGAGTTTATCGCGGCGCGGGAAGAGTAGTGTGCGAGGAAGTGCCGGTACCGGAGATTGGCGAAGGGGAAGTGCTGTTTCGCGTGGCCGCCTGCGGAATTTGCGGCACGGACCTTAAAAAAATCGCTCATGGATTCCTGGAACCGCCACAGATTTTCGGGCATGAGCTTGCAGGGACGGTGGTAGAGGTCGGGCGCGGCGTGCGGAAATTCAAACCGGGCGACCGCGTGGTGAGTTTTCATCATGTGCCATGCGAGAAGTGCTTTTATTGCAAGCAAAGACTTTTCTCGCAATGCGCGCAGTACAAAAAAGTCGGGTTGACCGCGGGCTTCAATCCCAGTGGCGGTGGATTTGGACAATATGTACGAGCCATGCCCTGGATCGTCGAGCGCGGAATGCTGGCGATACCGCCGGAGGTGAGTTTCGAAGAGGCGACGTTCATTGAGCCGGTAAATGTGGCGGCCAAAGCGGTGTGGAAGGCGCGCGTCAGCGAGGGTGAGTTCGTGGTGATGGTGGGCCAGGGCCCGATTGGGATGCTTTTGACTGGCTTATGCAAGCTCAAGGGCGCGGAGATTGTGACAACAGACCCGCTTGAGGGGCGCCGCATGGCGAGCCTAAAGCTGGGTGCGAGCGCCACATTCAATCCTGCGTCAGATGATGTGACCGCGGCCGTGCGAGAGCGCACCAAAGGGCGAGGCGCGGACGTGGTGCTACTTGCCGCACCGCATCCAAATCTCGTGACCGAGGCGCTGAACATGACGCGCGCGGGCGGGCGCGTTTTGCTCTTCGCGCATAACGATCCGGTGCTAAAAATCGAATTTCCAGCGGCGGCGGTCGGGATTGAGGAAAAGGAAATTCTGGGCAGCTATAGCGCCTCGATCACCGAACAAGAGGAGTATGCTGAAATCGTATTCGCGCGGCGGCTGCCGCTGACGGGATTAATTTCTCATCGCTTTCCAACGGAGCGTATTGCCGAGGCGTTGGAATTAGCCGCAAAACCAAAGGACGATACGCTAAAGGTGCTGATCATACACTCATGAGGACTGATACGATTGACGTAATGAACGCAGCCGTACTCTATGGACGTGAAGATTTGAAGGTTGAGCGTGTAGGAGTGCCAAAACTCAGGGAAGATGAAGTTTTGGTGCGTGTTCAGGTCGCTCTGACCTGCGGAACGGACCTGAAAGTTTGGAGGCAAGGGTCGCATCCGCGAATGATTTGTCCTCCGGCGATATTCGGGCACGAACTGGCCGGCGTGGTTGAAGAGACCGGAGCCGCAGTGGGCAAGGAGATTCGCACAGGCATGCGTGTTGTGCCGGGGAACTCAGCGCCTTGCGGGACTTGTTTGTATTGCCGTAAAGGCCAGCCGAATCTCTGCGAGGATTTGCTCTTCAACAATGGCGCTTACGCCGAATATGTGAGGATTCCCGGGCGGATTGTACGGCAGAACTTGCTTGAGATTCCCGAGCACGTCAGTTTTCGAGATGCAGCGATGGTCGAGCCGCTTGCGTGCGTGCTCCGTGGAATTCACGAGACGGGCATTCAGGCGGGCGACACGGCTGTGATTATCGGATGCGGCCCAATCGGCCTCAAATTCGTACGTGCTCTCTCGGCCAGAGACGTGCGCGTGATTGCTTTGGGCAAGAGAAAAAGTCAGATTGAAGCGGCGGAACGGCTTGGGGCTTACGCGGCGTTCGACGTGTCCACGATGGATTCGCCCGTGAATGTGGTGCGCGAATTAACGGATGGGCAGCGTGGCGCGGACGCGGTGGTTGAAGCGGTAGGTTCAGCGAAGACGTGGCAGTGGGCGATTCAAATGGTGAGAAAAGGCGGGAAGGTCAATTTCTTCGGCGGTTGCCCGCATGGCACGCAGGTGGAATTCGATCCGGCGCTGCTGCATTATTCGGAGATTACGTTGAAGGCCACTTTTCATCATACGCCGCGATTCATCCGCGAGGCGCTGGAAACGATTGCGAGAGGCGATGTGCGCGCCAGTGATTTTGTCACTGGAGAAACTCCGCTCACGGAACTGCCGCGTGTTTTCGAGCAAATGAAGCGGCGCAACGGGGAGCTGAAGACCGCGGTCAATCCCCGGGCCTGAACGGCTGTATGCTCGGACGAGACGAACTGGAAATCGCGAAAAAACTGCCGGCGGACGGCTGCGCGCTCGCCGAAGCGCAGCTCTACACGCGCTGGCTCGCGACGCATCATTACGAAAACTTCAGAGTTGTTTCGTGGTTGCTGCCGTCGCGCCTGCACCAGCATTTTTACAATATCTATGCCTATTGCCGCTGGGCGGACGATTTGGGCGACGAAGTCAAAGATACGAAGCATGCGCTCGATTTGCTCAATCAGTGGGACGAGGAATTGCGACGCGCCTATCGCGGTGAAGCAAGGCATCCGGTGCTCATCGCTGTTGGAGCAACGGCGCACGCTTGCGATATTCCGATACAGCCATTTCGCGATTTGCTGAAGGCCTTCCGTCAGGACCAGACGGTCCATCGGTATGCGACATGGGATAGCGTGATTGATTATTGCCGGTATTCGGCGAATCCGGTCGGGCGGCTGGTTCTTTATTTGATGGGCTATCGTGATGCGGAACGGCAGGCGCTCTCAGATGCGACGTGCACGGCATTGCAGCTCGCGAATTTCTGGCAGGATGTAGCGCGCGATCTGGAGAAAGGACGCATTTACATTCCGTTCGATGTGGCTGCCGCGCATGGAGTGACAGAAGACGACATCACCAGCAAGAATTTCGACGAGCGATTTGCCGCGGTGATGAAGGAGCTAATCGGCCGCACGCGGTCGCTTTTTACGGTGGGTGCATCTCTGGCGAGTCGCGTATCGGCGGAATTCCGCGTGGATGTCGATCTTTTCACTCGCGGCGGATGCGCTGTGCTCGACGCAATCGAGGCGATCGGATACGATACGCTCCATCATCGTCCTGCGATAAGTCGCCGAACACAGGCGCGCCTGCTCGGCTGGGCGATGATTTCCAGGATTGCAGCGTCTTTTCGCCGGACTACAACCAACGGATCGAGGACAGAGAAAACGTCCCTTGCCGACCGACATGCCTGATGCCGCGGTCGAAGCCTCATACCATTACTGCCGCCAATTAGCGCGTTCCACAGCACGCAATTTTTACTACGGATTTGTCCTGCTTCCTGATGCAAAACGCGATGCGCTCTGCGCCCTGTACGCGTTTATGCGCGGAATTGACGATATTTCCGACGAGCCGGGACCGATCGAGGTGAAACGCCAGCGGCTTCAAGGGCAACGCGCCGAGTTGGATCGCATTCTGGATGGAGGAAGCACAAGCGAGGCCGCCTGGCCCGCTTTGCGAGATACGGTAAAGCGTTTCGGGATTCCGCCGCGCTATCTGCACGATCTGATTACCGGCGCCGAGATGGATTTAGCCGTCGCAGAATACGAAACGTTTGGTGAGCTGCGGCGCTATTGCTACCACGTAGCCGGCGCTGTGGGATTATGCTGTCTTTACGTTTTCGGATTTAGGGACACGCAGGCGCCGGAGTTCGCGGAAAAACTGGGCATCGCTTTTCAGCTGACAAATATCTTGCGCGATATTCGCGAAGATCTGGCCATGGGGCGCGTGTATCTTCCTCACGAGGACTTCGCGAAGTTTGGATGCAAGGTCGAGCAATTCAGCGAAAATTCTGCCTCTGGCCGGGCGATTGAAATGCTCGACTTCGAAACGAAACGCGCGCGAGATTTTTACTGCGAAGGATGGAAGCTGCTGCCGCTGGTGAACGCGGATAGTCGCGCGGCTCTGTGGGCGATGGCGCGCATTTATTCCGGAATACTTCAGAAAATCGAGCGCCGGGGCAAACACGTTTTGACAGGGGAACGAGCACGGCTTTCCGCTGCTGAAAAAATGTGGATTGTGTTCAAGGCAAGAATGGGCTGGTTCCGCGACGATGGCACTTGAAAGCGCAATCGTGATTGGGGGCGGGCTGGCAGGACTGTCGGCGGCGACGGCGCTCGCTGAAGCCGGCGTTCGAGTACGCTTGTTTGAAAAGCGACCGTATTTGGGCGGGCGCGCGACTTCCTATGCACTGCCGGACGGCACGCACATTGACAATTGCCAGCACGTGACGCTGGGCTGCTGTACGAATCTGGCGGACTTTTATGAGCGAACCGGAGCGTCTTCGAAAATCCGGCACTACGACAAATTATTCTTCGCCGACCGCAACGGGCGAGTCAGTACGATAAAATCATCAGCACTGCCGCCGCCCTTTCACACGAGCTTATCGTTCCTGCGTTTTAATGCTCTTTCGTATGGAGAGAAAAAGGCCATCGCTGAAGCTCTGTTGCGCATCGCGCGAGCTGGAGGGCGGCCGGCGAACGCTGCGGAGAAAACAATGCTCGAATGGCTGCGAGAAAACGGACAGCCGGAGAGCGTGATCCGCCGCTTTTGGCGCGTGGTGCTGGTCAGCGCGCTGGATGAAGAGCTGGAACTGACCGAAGCGCAGTATGGGATTGATGTGTTCTGGAAAGCATTTTTGAGCAATCGCAAAGGTTACGTATTGGGCATTCCTTCGGTTCCTCTGGGTGAATTGTATGCCGGTTGCCGGAAGTCAATCGAAAGCAAGGGCGGTGAAATAAAATCCCGAGGGACGGTGCGGGCGCTGCGTTTTGATAAGCACCGCTTCCGCTCGGCGGTACTTAATGATGGAAGCGAGCAGACGGCGGATGCTTGCATTTGTGCAGTGCCCCACGACGCGCTGCTTGAACTTCTGCCCGAAGCGCTGCGCGAAAACTGTTCGGTTTTTGCGAATCTGAAGAATCTGCAAGTTTCACCGATTACGAGCGTGCATTTGTGGTATGACCGTCCGCTGCTCGAATATCCTTTTCTGACGCTGCTGGACCATACGGTTCAGTGGATTTTCAATCGGGCTGTATTGCAGAACTCTGCCACGGTGCAAGCGCCAGGAACAGGTGGGCAATATCTGCAGCTTGTCATCAGTGCGTCGTACGAGCTGGTTCCGCGCGGGCGTCAGGAGATCATTGATCTTTGCGTGAAAGAGTTGCGCGAAGTGCTGCCCGCAAGCCGCGATGCGAATCTGCTAAAGGCCACGGTGGTGAAAGAGGTGAACGCTACCGTATCACCACGGCCAGGATTCGATCAATGGCGCCCTTCGCAGAAGACCGGCATTTCAGGTTTCTTTCTGGCCGGCGATTGGACGCGAACCGGATGGCCTTCAACGATGGAGGGAGCCCTGCGCAGCGGTTATCTGGCGGCCGAGGCAGTGCTCGCATCCGCGGGTGTGCAGCGGAAGTTCATTGTGCCGGACTTGCCTGTAGAAGGCCTTTGCCGAAAATGGGCAAAGGAGTAGAATTAGAGTAGCCGCTAGAGGATGGTCTTCGGTTCACCGGCGTGTGCGCCGCGAGTAGTTCAGTTCCATTGAAACGAGATTTCGGGGTTTGTGTCGCGAGTAATCCGACCGGAAGAATGAGTACTCCATCCGACTGTTTGTTCGAGAGTTGCTGAAAGGCTGCTGAGTTCGCGGCGATTGTTCAATCTCCGGAGGAAAATTATGGAGCGGAAGTACAAGCACAAGGGCTATAGCGAGCGCGATCGCGACGACAAAAAGCGCGAGCGCCCGCCGGAGCCAAGGCCGCGTCAGGAGCCGATGGGCCCGAGGACGCCGCGAATGGTGGGAACGGTGATGCGCGCGCGTTGTTCCAATTGCGGGGCGATACTGGCTCCCGGCTTCGATCCGCAAGGGCGCTGCCCGAAATGCCAGCTCGAACTCCATTCCTGCAAACAGTGCGTTCACTTCGATACCGGCGCGCAGTTCGAATGCACGCAGCCGATTCCTGAGAGAATTCCGCGTAAAGACGCGAAAAACGATTGCACATTTTTTGAATTCCGGATGACCGTTGAAAAAGACACATCGCCCGTCACTTACGCTAGCGCGCCGGCCGCGGCTGTGCCTGTTTCAAATGGCCGTCCAGACGACGCGCGAAGGGCTTTTGAGGATCTTTTCAAGAAGTAGAGAGCGGTATTGGAAGAATTTAAGGATTCGACAGATCTATTGCATCGGCTGGCTGCTACCTGGATTGCCTTCAGTTTGCTCTGTTTGCGTCCACCCCAATTTCTGTTCGATGCGTTCTAAGGTTGGCTGGTCGGCTCCTTCAATGCTCAAACACTTGGATTGAATGCAGCCGATATAGGCATTGGAGAAAGCTGTGAATTCGGAGCCTTTTGACACGGGCTCTGTCAATCCATCCTTCTTTTCGACGACTTTGCGATATGCGGTGAAGAATTCAGCGGCGTCCTTCTCATTATCCAACGCAAAGAGCACGACGAGAATGGTCTGCTTGGAATCTTTGTTCTCGAAAAGCGCATAGCGGTCGCCGCGCCACATCGGGGCAAACTTTTCTGCGTCGCCTGGACCGTCGAATTTCTTCAGGATTTCGTTGAGCGCAAATTCGCCGACGACGTTCTCGTCGAGTTGATCGTACCCGTTTGGCAAAGCCGATTTGATGTGCGGAAGCTCTACAATTTCCGGCTGAACATTCTGAAAATACAAGTCGGGATGAAGTATCTGCTGGGTTGAGGCCGGCGGATTTTGAAAGACACGCTTGAAATCCGGCCAGCCCGCCGTTGCCTTCAACACTTGCTGGCTGAATTCAGCGCCCTGCAGATAAGGGAACAGCAGTTCATCGCGAATAAATTCAGGAGCCTTGGCGAGGTTCGGGTCTTTATCCATTTGACCGGCGACTCCGCTTTCGATGAACGGCGCGATATCGGGCATCGAGCGCACGCTCGTATGCAGGTCGGCGAGCGTGTAATCCATCATCGCGGCGAGCGCTGAACCTTCGATCACTGCGTCGCGCGCCAGTGACGCATCATCGTTCGATTTCACGGCATCCTGCCACTTTTGCAAATGAAAATGCTGATCGTCCAGGGCGTGAGTCAATTCGTGCGCCATTACGGGTTTCTGCTCGACGGGCGAAATCCAATCGGCTATGAAAAATTGTTTGCCACGAGGATCATAAAGCCCCGCAACCTGGTCTGTTAGCAAATCCAGTAAGAATGAGTCCAGGGGAAAATCTTTGGGGATTAGGCCAAAGGCCTCAAGCGTCCGGCGGTCCGCGTACCTTTTTTCGGGACTTTCTTCTTTATTCTGTTCGTCCACCAGATATTGCCGGATTTGCGCTTTGGTGCGCACGCTCTCCTTCAGTGGGGATTTCACCGGCAAATCCAGAATTTTGCTCATCGTCTGCAAAACGCTATTTGCAGCTGCATAGAATTCCGCACTGCTTTGTTCTGTGCCATCGGCTAGGTCTTTTGGAGAAGAGGAACTCTGAGGTGAACGCGCCCGGGCAAAGGGCAGAACAACGCCTACAAGCGCGATTAGCACGATCAAAACTGCTTTCGTTCGCGTCCGCATAGTGCTGTCTTAAGATGTGCCACTTCCTGGAATGGTTTCCACGATGCTCGAATAAGGCTGTTTTTGATGAGCGGGTGAGAAGAACCGCAACAGTTGTGCTGTTGATGGTGATTCAGGTAGTTCGAACAGCCGCTAGGGACCGCTTTTTTCGTAATGGAAGTTGTAACTGGCCGGAGCTACGCCCGAGACAGCGCGAGTATTGTAGAGGAGAAGATATTCGAGATGGCGAAGGTCGTCGGGATACGCGATGTCTAAAGGATAGGGATAGGCGCGAGGTGCGTTGACGGGCAGCGGACTTACAGTGGCTCCAAACTTTGCGTAAAAATCCATGTCTTTGTCAAAACCGTTCGCATAGAAGAAATAGTCGCGCACCCAGCCGTGCGGCGGCGGCGGAACAGAAGATGGATCAAAACTCAGAGCCACCTCATCACCTGCGCCAAAGACGACGTATTCTTCGTCGCCATGCTTGAGAAGAGGAAGCACATTTCCGTAACGTGTGTAATTTCCGCTTTGCTGGGCATACGGTCCGGTTGGACTGACTTGGTCATAAACATAACTCAAATCCGCGGGAATGCTGCCCACGATGTATTCGGGATAGCCGCGGAACTCGAGGTTTGCTTTCACGAGCGGGATAGTGGAGACCTGGTACGGAGTGCCGGCGGGCGAATTATCAATACGAATGCGGTCCCAATAAATCGTGAGGTTGGTGACGATGCGAATTCTCCGTGTGCCTGGGGGAATTTTGCCGGTGAGATCCGCCGTCATGGTGCGTTCGAGGCCAGCAGGAAATCCGATGTTACTGACGACGCGGCGCCATTTTCCGGATGAGTCGAGCGCTTCAATATAGGGAGAGATCGGTTTCAATCGCGCTTGCCAAGCAGCGTAAAGCGAGCTGGCAGAGAAATAGTCCGTAAGCCCATCGAGCAGCAGATGCAAAGGATTGCGAGGATTCCACGGGCCGAGATCGAGTTCGAGATAATGCAGATTGGAGAACCCCGCGTAGGGCAAGCCTATGAAGCCTTTGACGAAGCGATGATCGGCTTTGGCGAGCAGGGGCAGGACATCGTGATGCTGCTCATCCCACGCGCCGGCTGGAGGATGCGTGCTGCGTGCGGCAATAACCTGAAATGCGGGAAACGGCGGATTCATCGCGAAGTGGGAGTTGGGATAGACCTCGACGCCTGCGGGGTGGTCGACGGCAAGCAGGCGCACTCGGTTCAAGTAGTCCAGTTCCTCCATTGGTTCGAGGAGGCGGAATTGCAGCATTCCGTTCTCCGGACGAACGGCTGAACTATCCACCTTCAAATACTCTTCCGGATTGGACACATTGCGTTTTCCGGGTGCAATCCAGTGACCAAGAATTCCGGCACCGAGCATGTCCGAGATGAATTGAAAGTTTTTTCCGTTCCAAGAGAAGAGGAGTGGGCAGGAGCTGCCTTTGCGATCGAGTTCCGTTATCGAATGCGCGGAATCGCCGGCGAGGTTGATTTCATCTTGAAGGACGCCCGTGGGCCATAACATCCGAACAATGTCCGCGTGAGTTGCACTTCCGAGGCCAACGGTAAGATCGGTACCGCTCTGACCCAAGTAGCCGGAAGCGGACGGAATTTCGAATTTTTGGTGGAGAGCGCCGGCGAATACCTCGATTTTCGTGCCGATTGCGCTCTTGTTGTCGGCAAGGCCTTGCAACGTGAGGCGCAGCCAGTGATTCCGATTGCCGCCGACATTGCGCAGAAGCACCGGCGGGCGGCCGCTCTGGGTCACAAGAAGGCTCGTCGCACCGTCACCGAAGAAATCGGCAGCAACCAGGGAGCGCGGATGGGAGAGATGGATTTTATCGAGCCCTGTCTCCTGCGAAACGTCGCGAAAGCCTGTGGCGCCCTCATTGCGAAAAAGAGCGATGTGACCGTTGCCGGAGGAATCCTCTCCAACGGCGGCGAGATCGAGCCAGCCGTCATTGTCATAATCGAGAGCCGCGATGCCCCAGGCGCGTTTCCAATCGAGCGGCGGCAAATTGACGCGAGAGAAAGTTTTTCCGTCTATATTGCGCCACAAAGAAATCGCGGGAGCGGAGGAATGCGTGAAGGCAAGGTCCATCCAGCCGTCTTTGTTGAAGTCAAAGCTCGCTGTGCCGACGGCCTCGGAAATTGCGGAATCCCATGATTGCAACGAATGGAATGGTCCTTCGCGTGGATTCAAATAGATGACGGGTGGATGAGCAGATGCGGTCATGACCAGATCAATCGCGCGGTCATTATTGATGTCGCTGGCGACCGCACCGTAGCTTGTGGGAGTAGCAAGGCCAAGTTGTGACGCTACTTCAGTGAAAGTTCCGTTTCCATTGTTGCGCCACATTTCGTTTTGCGCGGGCGAGGCCGATTGGTTTGCAGATAGCGATTCGGACACGCGGGAAACAAAAAGATCGAGATCACCATCGTGATCATAGTCAACAAAGGTGAGGCCCATAGGACGGCCATTGACTTGAATTCCAGCTGATCTCGTGACGTCGCGGAATTTTCCATGTCCTTCGTTGTGAAAAAGCGAGACACCGCCCTGGTAGCTGACGGCGAGGTCAGGGCGGCCATCGTTATCATCGTCCGCGGCAGCGCAGCCGATGCCGGTCGCAGGAATGGCGATGCCGGATTGCGCGGTGATGTCTTCGAACCGGCCATTTCCTGAATTGCGGTAAAGCGCGGGATGACCGCTGCCATCGGCGTTTGCGAGAAAAATTCCTGGACGGCCATCGCCCTCAAAATCGAAAACGCACGATCCTGAGCCGTAATTGGTAGTCTGCGCGTCTGGATGCGAAGCTGAATCGAGAGCCTCAGCGCGCGTGGGCAAGCCAGATTCGGCGGTAGCATCAAGAAAATGAACGGGGATGGGCGACGGAACAGTTTCGACGCCCGGCGGAACTTGCTCAACCAGCGAATACTTGCCCTGATCGCCATAACTCATACTCATTGGCGCGGCTAGTTTTTTCTGAGTTTCATCCTGAAAGCGTGTGAGGTATTGGCGCGCTTTTTCGGCATTCCCTGAGCGCTGATACGCTTGTGCAATTGCAAAGCAAGCTGAGGCATGAAACGGGTTCAACCTGAGGGCTTTATCGAACGCAGCGATCGCTTTGGGATATTGTTGGAGGGCCATGTAGTCCTGGCCAAGAAAGTAATGCGAGTCGGCATCGTTCGGGTCGAGAGCAATGACGCGATCGAAATCCTGTGCCGAGGCGTCCGGGTGTCCTGTGGATTTCTCCAGCAGGCCGAGGTTGTACCAGATGCGAGGATTTTTCGCGTTGCGTGCAGCGGCCTCCTTCAATATAGATTCGGCTTGCGAAAACTGCTGCAGGTTGAGTAAAGCGATGCCTTCATTCAAGCGCGCGACATGGAGATGAGAGTCCAGAGCGTAGGCTTTTTGGAATTCGGCCAGGGCGGATTTTTGCTGCTGCCGATTCATATAGGCGACGCCGAGATTATTGTGCTCGGCAGCCTCGGTCTTCGCTTTTGCAGACGACGATTGGGCGTGCAGTGAGACAAGCGTAAAGAAAAGAGCAGCAATGCAACTTATGGCGAGCGTAATGAGCAACAGAACGCGCTTTTTGACCGGGTTGCGCACTTCAGTTCTTGTCGTATGGCTTCGAAGCAATGATGCCAGCGCCTTCCTTTAGGGTAATAGTCTGGCCCGCCGAAATGTTTTTCAGGTGATCGATCTGACCGCTGGGCCAGTGAATTTCGATTTGATCCGCACGCTGATTTTTCCCCAGTCCGAAGGTAAAGACAAGCTCGCTCGCTGACAAGTAACTGGAGCCGCTGGTCAGCATTTTGTCCTGAGTGCCTCCACCAGCAGTTACACGAACTTCGGAATCGAGGCCGTCGCGATTTGATTTTGTTCCAATGAGCTTGATACGGAGGCTGTGATTCAGGCCGCCTTCATTGCGGAAAAGTACGGCTGCACCGGAATTCGTAGAAATGAGAATGTCCAGTTTGCCGCGATTAAAAACATCGGCGAAAGCGGCGCCGCGCGCGACACGCGGAACATTGAAAGATGGGCCCATTGCGGACGTGACATCGGCAAATTTGCCGCCGCCCAAATTGTGAAACAGCAGCGGCGGTTCGGCATAGTGTACCTGGCGCTGAACCATTTGAATGTCGTGTTGAATATGTCCGTTGGCGACGAAAATATCCGGCCAGCCGTCGTTGTCATAATCGAAGAAAAAGCAGCCGAAGCCGAGAGTCAGCAAACTGGAGTGGCCGATCTGTGAGTTCGGCGCTTCATCCACGAACAGGCCGTTCCCCTCATTGTGATACAGGCCGAGCATTTGGTTGGAAAAGTTCGTGATGAGAATGCTGGGATGGCCCGAATGATCATAGTCGGAGGCCGCCGTGCCCATTCCCGCGCGGGCGATGCCGTCTTCGCTGAAACCGACGCCGGACATGACTGCTTTTTCCGTGAAGGTCTCGTTGCGGTTGCTGATATAGAGTTTGTTCGGCTCGGTATCATTGCTGACGAAAATGTCAGGCCAGCCATCGTTGTTCGCATCGAAAATTGTGACGCCGAGGCTCTTTGAACTCGAGTCGTATAGGCCGGTTTGTTTCGTCACATCGGTGAAGGTTCCATTGCCATTGTTGTGCCACAAGCGCAGCGACGCTCCGTGATAAGACTGCGGCGTACAGTAGGACTTGGTTCGGCCGTCGAGCGTGCAATAAATGTCAGTTTGCGGCGTCCATTGGACGTAGTTCGCGACCAGAAGGTCCAGGCGGCCATCGCGGTCGTAATCCAGCCACGCTGCGCTCGTGCTGAATTCGTCATGGCCAGATAGGCCAGCCTTCTTCGTTACATCGGTAAACGTTCCATTGCAGTTGTTGCGGAAAAGATGGCTCTGGCCGAGTGCTGTAATGAAAATGTCATCGCAACCATCATTGTTGTAATCGCCGACCGCAACGCCCATACCATACATTTCGACGTCCAGGCCAGCCTGGCGCGTAACGTCGGTAAACGTGCCGTTGTGATTGTTGCGATAGAGGGCCATATACGTATGGCGATTCGCGTGGCCTGAAAAATCAGCGCCATTGATGAGCAAAATGTCGGGCCAGCCATCATTGTTGTAGTCAATGAAGGCGACACCTGAGCCCATCGCTTCGGGCAGCCACATTTTTCCAAAAGCGCCATTATTGTGGACGAATCGAATGCCCGCGGCGCGCGTCACATCAACAAATTGTACGGGTGATGAGGGGTGATCGGCGGCGCGACCACCAGTGAATGAAACTAGAGCAGTCAGAACGGCAACTGCGAGCAAAAGCTTCGGAAGAGCTATCCTCATTAGCGGGAAGCCTTTGCGTTGTGCGCGGCAGCAGTTTTTGAAGGCGCCGGCTTCAAAGGCGCTGAACCGATTTCGTGAATGGGTTGACGCTCATTATTCGCGTCTGGATGCGCTCTGAGATAAGGGCCGGCGATCGCGCCCTCCGCTTCGTTGGCCTTGAACCGCAAATAACGGACTTCGTAGTTACGAGCGCGGCTGGTCTGGCCGAGTCCGTTATAGGACAGCATTAAATTGTAGTTCGCTTCCACGTCCTCGGGATCGATCGCGATTACTTTTTGAAATTCATGGATAGCTTGGTTGTACTGGCGCTCCAAAAAGTAAATGCGCCCGAGGTCATTTCTAGCAACTCGATCCTCCGGATACTGTTCAAGGACAATCTTCAGTTCATCCGCAGAGGGTTTGTATTTTCCCTGATCGCGCAGAAGCCTGGCGTAGAAATAGTGTGCGCTGGCAAGATGTGGAGCGACTTGAAGAGCTTTCTGAATAACATCCTGTGCGCCGGACAGATTGCCTTCCTGCAAACGGACTCTGGCCATATTGACCCAGCCGTCGCCGCGATTCGGGGCAATCTGCGCAACTTTGGCAAATGCAGCGTCGGCGCCTTGCAGGTCCCCCTGAAGCAGAAGGCCAATTCCGTAGTCATTCCAGCGCTGCCAGTCCCGCGATCGGAGATCTACGCGCGGCTTGGGGGCCGGTGCGTTTGCAGGCAGAACATTTAGCTCGGCTTTATCCTCAGCCATAACAACGATGGGCAGATTGGGAATTCCTGAGCGCTTGCCCGAATCGCCCGTGGTGCTCCCTGTAAAAACCCAGTTTGTATCGTCGTACGCTGGCGCGATGCCAGGCTTATGCTGCTGAGGATCACGAGTGCCGGCAAAGGAAAATTGCGTGAACCACCAACTGAATTTGCGGTAGTTCAATTTGGCCGTGATCGTGATGCGATTGCCCGCGTCCTTTGGAATGTAGAGGCGGTAGTGAACAGTATCGGCTGCGCCGGGCGGGATCAGATGGACGTAAACGACCGCACGTTCAGCCCAAGCATTGCGTTTGTTGATGGGGTTTCCGTGTTCGTCAATGAGCAACGCCCGATAGAACTGTGCGCCCGGGTCGACGGGACCGTTGCCATCACTATTGGTTCCCGCTCGGCCGCTCCAGAAAATCGTTCGGCCGTTTTCATCTTTGGCCTGGAGCTCCAGCCACAAATCGAAGGCGTCAATCGTTCCACCGGGGAAAAAATGTCCAACGCCGCGAGTGCGAACCACGACGTCAACGCGCTCAGTGTCTCCGCGGCGAACTTGGACCGGAAAGCGATTCAAAGGCGCGGTAAGTTGGGATGAACGAGCGGCAAACTGCTGCTGCGCGGCCGGCGCGTGAAATTCCGATTCTTCGCCGACGCCGAAAGTGGTTTGCGTTTGCGGAATACCGGCCGGAAATTGCCCGGTTGACGCTCCGGGCGTAATCGCCTCTTGTGCTTGCGAAGACTCCGGCGAAATTCCAAAAATATCCACGCTGACCTGATTCGCTTTCAGGAACTTTTCAATCGTGTCCAGTTGCTTCGTGTCTTCGTTCTCGTACGGAAGCGCGGTATTTGCCGCGGGGAAGCGATGCGAATGAATTAGGCCGGCATAATTCCCGAAGTCGGCGGACCGTACTTCCGGCATATGGCAATCCGTGCAGGTCTCAGGATGCGCCGGATAATAGAACGAACGAGCACCATAGCCGGAGATTCCGCTGGCTTGCCAGTTGTCGTACTCATTGAAGCCGCGCGTCCATCGGTAATGATTCACGGGAAAATCGAGATGCACTTTGTGACAGGAGGAGCAGAATTGCGCGGTCTGATTCTTGACGAAGGGCTTCATAAAAACGCGGCGGTGCGGTTCGGGATTCAGTTTCAATAGGAAATCGACTAGGTTGTGCACGACCGGATTCTTGCTCTCCGCCAAGTCGTTCATCGGGGGGTACTGGAGAATGTAATTGTTTTGTCCCATGGTCGACTGCACCGCGACAATCGAATGGCACATCACGCAACCCAAACCCGCTTGCCCTTCGGGCGTCTTTTCGACTTCACGCACAGGCCGATCAAACATTCCTGTGAGAAGCAGCGCCGGATCATGGCAGCCCGCGCACCATTTTGAGGGACGAATGCCGACGGTGTCCTGCATGTATTCGATGCTTTTTCGATACCACTGATTATTGAAAGATGAAAAATGATGCGCCGAGCTTTGCCATTCCCGATAGATATCGGCATGGCATTGCCTGCATGTTTCTGATTCCTGGAAGAACTTGTGAGGAACGGTTGCGTTGTTCGCGATTTGCACCGAGCCGGGGAAGAACGGCCCTGCTAAACCCCCGCCCTCATCATCCATCGAAGCCGGCGCGATTTTCGGATTCTCGATTTTGAAAGATGACTGCCAGGGGATATTGCGCGCCCACCATGCGCCGAATGAGAACGCGGCAAAACAGACAACCACAACGAGCCAGTAAGCCACAGGAGTTATCGAGCCAAAAAGGTGCTTGTGCTGCGCCCAGCCGCCTGCGAGTAAAATGAAGCCAAGCAAACTGAACGCAATATGAAGATATAACAGCGCAAAATCGTTTCGCACTGCGCCTGTGAAGGCCAGCGCGATTCCAAAGCATCCGCCCGCGGCGAGAAGGCTCCAGGCAGCGCGGTCGAGAGGATGCGAGTCTCGCCAGATTCTCCCCGAGAGCACGAAGAGCAGAAGGAGCAAAAGGAGTCCGGCGGCCAAGTGCAGCATGACAGCTGCATAATAGTGAATCGTCGGAGTGGGCCATGCATATTCGTAAACCGCCGTGATGAAGAGTAGGATGGTGAGCAGAATGAGAAAACGTTTTCTCTTGTTCATCCCTGTCATCCCGGCATAAGGCATTCGGGCCGCAGTGGTTCCTCACAAATTGCCGGATGGCCCTCAGCGTATCCAAGCGCAATCATTCTTGCAACAGGTTTGAGCTACAAAAAAAAGGGCGCGATGCGTTTTGCCCGTCGCAAAAAGGAAATTGGTGAGAACTTGAGTTTCCGCGCGCACAGGTGGAGCTGACTGTTCCTGCAAAGTGTTACACTGTGCCTCCTGCAATTCGGAAGGGGAGGAACTTATGCAACAACAGGCTGCGCGAGCCAGCAAGCAGCTTGCCTTCTTGTCGGCTACCGAGATGGCTGCCGGCATTCGCGGAGGTGAGATAAAACCAACCGCGCTGATCGAAGCCCATCTGAAACGAATCGAGAAGCTGAATCCGAAGCTCAATGCATTTGTGCATGTTGATGCCGAAGAGGCGCGCCGTGAGGCCAAAGCGGCTGACGCGGCCGTCGAATCTGGCGAGACATTGGGGCCGCTGCACGGCGTGCCGCTTTCAATCAAGAGTTCCATCGACGTCAAAGGCTGGCCGTGCACATGCGGCTCGCGATTGCGCGCGAATTATGTGGCGGAAACAGATGCGCCGCTCGTATCCCGATTGCGCAAAGCAGGTGCAATCCTGCTGGGAAATACCAACACGCCTGAATTTTTGATGGCTTATGAAACGGACAACCGCCTCGCGGGCCGCACGAATAATCCGTGGGATTTGGGCCGCACACCGGGCGGCTCAAGCGGAGGAGAGGCTGCGGCAATTGCAGCGTGCTGCTCCGCTGGAGGCGTCGGAAGCGATGGAGGGGGCTCGATTCGCGTGCCGGCCCACTTCTCGGGCATCTGCGGCCTGAAACCTACACCAGGCCGCATTCCAGCGACGGGGCATTTTCCTGAGTCAGCGGGGCCGTTCGCTCTGCTGGGAGTTGTGGGCCCAATGGCTCGCACGATTGCGGATGTGAAAGTGCTCTTCGAGGTCATGGC
>DASUAV010000058.1:0-20236 GCA_035763605.1 Candidatus Acidiferrales bacterium | reverse complement strand
CTGCGAGATTACTGGCAGGCGAACCGTCCGGCGCAGGCGGCGAATCAGGATTTCGAAGAGTGGTGGGAGACGACGTTAAACAATGGAACGATGGCGGGGACGACGCTTCCTGAAAAACAGGTTACGGCCAAATTCAATTTCCCGGGCACTGCGGACAATTCAAATACGAATCAGGCTGCGAGCGCAAATTCGCCGCAGCGGGCGCTTGAAATTGCGTTTCGGCCGGATCCGTGCGTGTACGACGGGCGCTTCGCGAACAATTCGTGGCTGCAGGAGCTGCCGAAGCCGCTCATTCACCTGACCTGGGACAACGCGCTGATGTTGAGTCCTGCGACGGCGCACCGGCTCGGCGTCAAAACAGAAGATTACGTGAAGTTGAATCTGGATGGCTGGAGCGTCGGCGCGCCGGTGTACGAAATGCCGGGACACGCGGACGATTGCGCGACGCTGCATCTGGGCAACGGACGATGGAAAGCGGGGGAGGTCGGCACGAAGCGCGGTGTCAACGCCTACTACATTCGCAATTCGCGCGCGCCGTATTTTACTCAGGGCTTGCAGATTCAAAAAACGGGCGAGACGTACGTTCTCGCATCCACGCAACACCACCATCTGATTGGCCCAATCGGCGACCAGAGCGAAGCCGAAAGCGTGCAGGCGTTCGAGCGCGATTTGGTGATGGTGTCGGATCTGGACGATTACAAGAAAAATCCTGAATTCACGCATGAGGGCGAGCATCAGGAGGAAGCCGAAAAGCCCGAATCTCTCTATCCGGGATACAAATACACCGGTTATGCGTGGGGAATGTCGGTGGATTTGAATCGTTGCGTGGGGTGCAACGCGTGCGTGGTGGCGTGCGGCGCGGAGAATAACGTTTCGGTTGTAGGAAAAGAGCACGTGCTGCGCGGGCACGAAATGCACTGGCTGCGCATTGACGCGTATTTTCGCGGCGGCGTGGACAATCCGGAAATGTATTTCGAGCCGATTCCATGCATGCAATGCGAAAACGCGCCCTGCGAACTGGTCTGTCCGGTGGGCGCAACGAATCACAGTCCGGAAGGATTGAACAACATGATTTACAACCGCTGCGTGGGCACGCGCTACTGCTCGAATAATTGTCCCTACAAAGTGCGGCGGTTCAACTTTCTTTTGTTTTCGGATTTTGTGACGCAGAGCACCTACGGGATGCGCAATCCGGACGTGACTGTGCGCAGCCGCGGCGTGATGGAGAAATGCACCTACTGCGTGCAGCGCATCAACGAAGCGAAAATTACCGCGGAAGAAGAGAACCGGTTGGTGCGCGACGGCGAAATCAAGACCGCGTGCCAGCAAGCGTGTCCCGCGGACGCGATTATCTTCGGAAACATCAACGACAAGTCGAGTGAGGTGTCGCGACTGAAGGCGGAGAGCCGCGATTACAAACTGTTGCAGGAGCTTAACACGCGTCCGCGAACAAGTTATTTGGCGCGGATACGAAATCCGAACCCGGAAATGCCGGCTCGTGAATTGAAAAAACCGGCGGCGGGAACGATTCACCAGAGCTGAAGAAAGAGCATGAAGAGAAAACCTGTTTACGGACTGCTGGCGGAATTCGAAACGCCTGACGCGCTGCTGGAAGCGACGAAAAGAACCCACGCGGCAGGCTATCAGCGGATTGATGCGTTCAGCCCCATGCCGATTGAAGGACTTTCGGAGGCATGCGGCTTCGAGCAGACGAAAGTGGCTCCGATAACGTTTATCGGCGGCGCGCTCGGGGCGGCGGCGGGATTCGGCATTCAGTATTACGCGAGCGCGATGAATTATCCGCTGAACATCGGCGGGCGGCCGTACAACAGTTGGCCTTCATTTATTCCCATCGTGTTCGAACTGACGGTGCTGGGCGCGGCGATTTTTTGCGTGGTGGGCCTGCTCGCGCTGTGCCGGCTGCCGTCGCCGTATCACCCGGTTTTCAACGTGCCGGAGTTCGCGCTGGCTTCACGAAACAAGTTTTTTCTTTGTGTGAAGGCGCGCGATTCGCATTTCAATTTGGCGGAAACGCGGGAGTTTCTGGAAGGGCTTGGCCCGCGCGGAGTGTATGAAATTGAAACATAGAGGCACATCTGGCGGCCGCAATCGCACAGGCGCAGAGCTAACGCGCATCTGGGCATTCGCATTTGCGGCGTGCATCGCCACTTTGTTTGCGAACGGATGCCGCTTGGACATGCACATTCAGCCGAAATACTTGCCGGATAAGCCGACCACGTTTTTCAGCGATGGACGTTCGGAACGCCCGCAAATTCCGGGAACCGTGGCGCGCGGCGAATTGCGCACGGACGAGCTGATGTATCAAGGAACAATCAACGGAACGCCCGCGAACGTATTTCCCTTCCCCATTACGAAAACTGATTTAGCGCGCGGGCAGCAACGGTTCAACATTTATTGTTCGCCGTGCCACGGCTATGACGGGCAAGGGCACGGGATGATTGTGCTGCGCGGATTTCAGCAGCCGCCGTCGTACGACAGTCCGCATTTGCTGAACGCGCCGGTCGGGCACTTTTTTCAGGTAATGACCAACGGCTTCGGGAATATGTACAGCTACGCGTCGCGGGTCTCGCCCGCGGACCGCTGGCGCATCGCGGCGTACATTCGCGTGCTGCAATTGAGCGGGCATGCCCACATGAACGATGTGCCGGCATCCGAACGCACCAAGCTCGAAGCGAACGGCACGCCATCAGGCAATTCGCAAAACGCGCTGCCGAGCGCGGGGGACAAAAGCCATGAGTGAAACCGTCCCCATCGCGCGGCCACTTACGGAGGAGCAGTTGCTCGCGTCCATTGGCGCATATCAATGGCGAGCGCTTATCGTGGGAATCATTGGAGCTGTCGTTTGCATCGTGGACGCTTTTTTTTCTCCGGTGCAATTCTTCCGGTCGTATCTCTTCGCGTTCGTTTTCTGGATTGGCTTCCCTCTCGGCGGCATGGTCATCGTGATGATGAATCATCTTACCGGCGGAAATTGGGGGCTGCCGATCCGGCGGACGCTCGAAGCGGCGTCGCGCACGCTCCCGTTGATGGCCATTCTATTCATTCCCATTTTTTTCGGAATGCATTTTCTCTATGCGTGGGCGCAGCCTGCAAAAGTGGCGGCGGATCCGGCGCTGCAATACAAGCAGCCCTACATGACGGAATGGTTTTTCATCGCGCGCACGATTTTCTATTTCGCGATTTGGATTTTGCTGGAATGGCTGCTCAACCGCTGGGCCGCGGAGCAGGATCGCGGCGGAGGCCGGCGGGTTGCGACAAGGCTGGAATCGTTCAGCGGCCCGGCGATTGTGATTTATTCGCTGCTCATCACGTTTGCCTCGGTGGATTGGGTGATGTCGCTCGAGCCGCACTGGTCGTCGACGATTTACGGATTGCTTTTCATGGTTATTCAAGGACTGGCGGCGCTGGCCTTCGGCGTGTATCTGGCGCGCTGGCTGGCGCATTACGAGCCGCTCGCACCGTACGCCACGCCGGCGCGGTTTCTGGACTTGGGCAATTTGCTGCTGACGTTTGTGATTTTGTGGGCCTATCTCGCGTTTTCGCAATTCCTGATTATCTGGTCGGGAAATCTGAAAACGGAAATTCCCTGGTATCTGAGCCGGGCGCGCGGCGAATGGGCCGGACTGGCGCTGTTCCTGATTATTTTTCATTTCTTCGCGCCATTTTTGCTGCTGCTCTGGAGGCCTATCAAACGCCGCGTGCGAAGAATCGCGATCGTCTCGATGGGGCTGATGTTTGTTTCGCTGGTGGACGTTTACTGGCTCGTGGCGCCCGCATTCCAAAAAGAAGGGCCGAGCTTGCATTTGCTCGATTTTGCCGCGCCCACAGCAATCGGCGGAATCTGGCTCGCGGCGTTTTTCTTCGAACTGAAGCGGCGGCCGCTGCTGCCCGCGCACGATCCTGATTTCGCGGAGGCGTTCGCAAATGCCGACTGAGCCGGCGATTCACACGGAAGGAGTGCGGCATGAAATTCGCGATGCCAATGTTCCGGCGCTGACGGCGTTTGGCGTGGCGATTGTGCTGACCATCGCGGCGACGATGCTCTTCTGTTTCGTCGTGTTTCGGATTTACCAGAACACGATACCGCTAGGCCCGCCCGCTGCGCCTTACGCTTCATCGCGGCAGTTGCCGCCCGAGCCTCGGTTGCAGAGTTCGCCGCGAATGGATTTGGAAAACTACTTGAACACGCAACGGAACGAGATCGACGGCTACAGCTGGGTGGACCGGCAAAACGGAATTGTGCGCATTCCAGTTGAACGCGCGATGGAACTGCTGTTGAAGCAAGGCTTCCCGGTGCGTGCGGCAACGCAAACTTCGCAGGCGGCTGGGTCGCCGGACGGGTACAGCGTGCTTCCCTCTGCTTCACGCGTAAAGCGTGCGCGAATTGCATCGCAGAAGCCGGCAAAACAGGCATTAGCTGAGAAAGGCGGTAAGCGATGATCAAAAACACCAGAAGAGCTATCGCTTGCGCGCGAATTGCAGCCATTGCGCTTGTCGCGGCGATGCTAATTGCACCGCGCGCGTTCGCGCAATTCCAAACCATCGGCATTCGCCCAGAGCTTTTGAAAAACGTCGGCCTGGATCAAAAACTCAATCATCAGATTCCGCTCGACCTCGAATTCACGGACGCGCATGGCCGCGAAGTTCGCCTCGGAGAATACTTCACGGATAAGCCGGTGATTCTCGTGCTGGTTTATTACCGCTGCCCGATGCTTTGCACGCAAGTGTTGGAAGGAGTGCTGGAGAGCGCGCGAGCGATGTCGCTGAAATTGGGAAAAGACTACGAAATTGTGACGGTCAGCATTGATCCGCACGACCGCCCCATTGATGCGCTGGCGCGCGAGGAACTTTACACACGTTCATACGCACGCGGCGCGGTTCATGGGTGGCATTTTCTCGTAGGCCAGGACGCGCAGATTCACGCGCTGGCTGACGCCGTGGGCTTCCGGTACGTCTACGATTCGCGCTCGGGACAATACGCGCATCCGAGCACGATTATGGTGGCGACGCCGCAGGGGCGGCTCTCGGAATACTTCTACGGCATTCATTATTCGTCACGCGATTTGCGGCTTGGGCTGGTGCAAGCGTCGGACGGGCGCATCGGAAATCCCGTGGACGCGCTTCTACTGCTCTGTTGCAGCTATGACGCGCTCACCGGGCGGTATGCGCTGGTGATTTCACGGGTTTTGAAATTCGCGGCGGCGCTCACGCTGCTCGGCCTTGGGCTGCTGATTTTTTATCTTCGCAAAGGCGAACACTACTCCCTTCCCGGCAAACGCGCATGATTCATTCGCTATTCCGCTCGCAAATGATGCATTCGCACCACGCGCTCGCTCTTTTCATTTTTCAGGGAGGCGCTTCGACCATCGCGCCGCAAGCGGATTATGTTTTTTACTTCCTGCTCGCGTTCAGTTTCTTTTTCATTGTGCTGATCTTTGGGCTCATTTTGTACTTCATGGTGAAGTACCGCCGCCGCTCGGAGGATGAGCTTGCCGAAGAGGTGAAAGTTTCGCTTCCTCTTGAGATCGCCTGGACGGTCATTCCTCTCGGTCTGTGCGCCATTATTTTCCTGTGGTCAGGAACGATTTTCTTTCGTGAGGCCCGGCCTCCCGCGCGCGCGACGGAGATTTTCGTCATCGGCAAACAGTGGATGTGGCAATTGCAGCACGTAAACGGCGCGCGCGAAATCAACGAGTTGCACGTCCCGCTGAATGTGCCGGTGAAGCTGACTATGACCTCGCAGGACGTGATTCATGACTTTTTCATTCCCGCGTTTCGCATCAAGGAAGACGTGCTGCCGGGACGCTACACGAGCCTGTGGTTTCAAGCGACAAAACTGGGGACGTTCAGTTTTCGCTGCGCGCAGTTCTGTGGGACGGCGCATTCCATGATGGTCGGCACCGTGGTTGTGATGAAACCGGACGATTATGCGCGATGGCTCTCGGCGAACGCTCCAGCGCAATCCATGTCCGCAACCGGACAGAAACTTTTCTCGCAGCTTGGCTGCGGCACGTGCCACGCGAATGAAACTTCAGGAAAGTATCCATCGCTGGCGGGGCTGTACGGACATCCTGTCTCGCTGCGTAACGGGAGCACCGCGACGGCCGATGAATCATTCCTGCGCAGCGTAATTGTCAATCCCAGCGGGATGCAGATTGCCGGTTACGCGCCTTCGATGCCCTCTTTTCAGGGCCAGATAAACGAATCCGAATTGCTCGACCTGATCGCCTATATCAAAACGCTTGCGCCGGAAGAAAAG
The DNA here is from genome assembly GCA_035763605.1 of Candidatus Acidiferrales bacterium. Taxonomy (GTDB): domain Bacteria; phylum Acidobacteriota; class Terriglobia; order Acidiferrales; family UBA7541; genus DAHUXN01. Next base: position 13,956 of record DASUAV010000058.1, on the reverse strand, counting down.
GAGACGGCCAGCCGATGAGCGTCGCCGTCGCCGAACTCGCCACGCGCTCGCGCGTTCATTATTTGAACGAGAGCTACGGGATAAAGTCCTGGCTGCTGACCACGGACCACAAGCGCATCGGGCTTCTGTATCTGGTTTCCATCACGTTCATGTTTTTCATCGCGGCAGTTGCCGCGCTGCTGATTCGCATTCAATTGCTCGAGCCGAACGGGGCCATCGTTCAGCCGGAAACCTACAACCGGCTGTTTTCGATTCACGGCATCATCATGGTCTGGTTCTTCCTGATTCCATCCATACCGGCGGTGCTCGGAAATTTTCTCATTCCCATGATGATTGGCGCGCGGGACGTCGCGTTCCCCAAATTGAATTTACTGAGCTGGTACATCTACATCATCGGTGCGTTTTTCGAGCTGTACGTGGTGATTTACGGCGGCGTGGATACGGGCTGGACGTTCTACACGCCGTATAGCAGCACGTACGCCAACGGGCACGTGTTCGCCGCTGCGGCGGGGATTTTTATTGTCGGATTCTCCAGCATCATAACGGGCCTGAATTTCATCGTGACCATCCACAAAATGCGCGCGCCGGGGATGACCTGGTTTCGGCTGCCGCTCTTCATCTGGGCGATGTACGCGACGAGCATTATCCTGGTGCTGGCGACGCCGGACCTAGCCATGACTCTTGGGCTGATGGCGGCGGAGAGATTCCTCGGGGTCGGGATTTTCAATCCGGCTCTCGGCGGCGATCCAGTGCTGTTCCAGCATCTTTTCTGGTTCTACTCGCATCCGGCGGTTTACATCATGGTGCTGCCGGCGATGGGCGTGGTGACGGAATTGATCGCGGCCTACTCGCGGCATCGCGTTTACGGCTACGGCTTCGTGGCGTTTTCCAGCTTCGGCATCGCGTTGCTCGGATTTTTGGTCTGGGGACATCACATGTTCGTCTCGGGCCAGTCGGTCTACGCCGGAATGATTTTCTCCGCGCTGAGCTTCCTCGTGGCGATTCCGTCGGGAATAAAAGTGTTCAATTGGACGGCGACGCTCTACAAAGGCTCGAATTCGTATGATGCGCCGATGCTTTACGCGCTGGGATTCATCGGGCTGTTCGTCATCGGTGGATTGACGGGACTTTTCCTCGCCTCGCTTTCAACGGACGTGCAAGTGCACGACACGTATTTCGTCATCGCGCATTTTCACTACATCATGGTCGGCGGCGCGGTCACAGCCTACATGGGCGGGCTGCACTACTGGTGGCCGAAAATCACAGGGCGGCTGTATCCGGATAAATGGGCGCGGCTGGCGGCGCTGATTATTTTTGTGGGATTCAATGTGACGTTCTTTCCGCAGTACGTGCTCGGCTACATGGGCATGCCTCGGCGGTATCCAATTTACCCGCCGCAATTCCAGTGGCTGAATGTGGCCTCGTCCGCGGGCGCGACAATTCTGGGCATCGGCTATCTCATCCCATTTGTCTATTTGATTTGGTCCATGCGCTACGGGCCGGAAGCGGGTCCGAATCCGTGGCACGTGAAAGGCCTCGAATGGCAGACGCCTTCGCCGCCGCCGCGCGAGAATTTCGAAGAAACGCCGATTGTGACGGAAGAGGCCTATGCCTATCCCACGCGTCCGAGAGGGAGCGCCCGTGTCTGAAGCGGCGATCAAGCAAGCGGGCCGTCCGATTCTCGAAGAGCACTTCGCGGATCTGCCTGCACAGGAAGAAGCGCGCAAGCTGGGAATGTGGGTTTTTCTGGTTACGGAAGTGCTGTTCTTCGGCGGGCTTTTCACCGGCTACACAATTTATCGCGAGCTGTACTTCTACGGCTTCGAGCAAGGCAGCCATTTAATCGAGGTGAAATGGGGCGCGATAAACACGCTGGTGCTCATCGTCAGCAGCTTCACTATGGCCGTGGCCATTCGCACCGCGCAGGTGGGCAAACGCAGCTTCGTGACCATTTCCCTTCTGCTCACTACCGCTCTGCTGGGTGTGCTGTTTCTTTTCATCAAACTCTATTTCGAGTGGTTCCATGATTACAAGGAAGGGCTTTTTCCCGGCGTCCACTGGGATTATCACGGCCCCTTTGCCGCGCATGTGCAGCTCTTTTTCGTCTTCTACTATTTTATGACCGGACTGCACGCGATACACGTGATAATCGGCGTGGGACTCATGTTCGCGCTGGCGTATCTGACGTGGCGCGGGCGTTTTTCGCCGCGATACTATTCGCCGCTCGAAGTCGCAGGACTTTACTGGCATTTCGTGGACATCGTTTGGATTTTTCTCTTTCCGTTGCTTTATCTGATTGGCGGGCGCTCATGAAAGCGGATGCTCACATTGTGCCCGTAAAAATCTATCTGGGCACGTTTGTGGCGCTGGTTGTGCTTGCGCTGGCCACAACAGGAATCGCTTACCTCAATTTGGGAATTTGGAACACAGTGATTGCGCTGGTCATCGCCGTGACCAAAGCCCTGCTGGTGATTCTGTTTTTCATGCACGCGTACTACAACAAAGGGCTGACGCGCGTGGTGTTCAGCGTCGCCATTATCTGGCTGACGATTCTGATTGTGCTCTCGAGCACGGATGTTTTTACGCGAAGCTGGACGCCCGTGCCGCGCAGTTGGGCGCCGGATATTGCTCTGCACCAAAGTCACAAGTGAGTTGCGAATGAAGCTAAGCAGCCGTATGCGCGCGACGCCACGAATCTTTTTTACCTGCGCGATGGCTGCATTTTTCTGCGCGGCTCTCGGATATGCGCGGCAAAGCGTGCCGGCGAAAAAAGTGCAGCCGAAAACCACAGCATCAGCGCAAACGCAAAACACGCCGCAGCAGTCCGCAATCGCACGGGGTAAATATCTCGTCGAGCAGGTGGCCAAATGCGGCGAATGCCACACGCCGCGAGATTCCGAAGGCAATCTGGATGCCTCGCGCTGGCTCAATGGCGCGACCATTTGGATTCGTCCCGTTCACCACATGAATAATTGGGCGGAATGGGCGCCGAGGCTCGCGGGGCTGCCCAGCTTCACGGACGAGCAAGCTGAAGCGGTGCTCGAGAAAGGCATCGGGCCGAATGGCGCGCCGATTCGTCCGCCGATGCACGTCTATCACATGGATCACGCCGACGCTATGGCCATCATCGCCTACCTGCGCTCACTGCAGAAATCCCAGCCCGGCCGCAATCCTCAGCAGTAGTATTTCCACAATCAATTCATTCGGCCATCAGCCGCCCTGAAATTTGTCTTTGCTCTGCACACGCATTTGTATTATAGAAATTGTGCGTCAGAGCGTGTGGCGCGCGTCCTTACATGAATTGGAGCAGGGAGAGGCCCATGAATCCGAAGAGCTGGAGCATCGTGTCGTTTAAGCATTTCTATCGCGGAGCGATTGCGCGCTGCGGCAAGCGAACGCGCTACGTCATTTTGTTTGCAGTGCTGGCCGTCGTAGCCGGACTGATGGCGTTTTCCGCGCCGGTCCTCGCCCAGCAGAAGCGCGCGCTCAGCGTGGACGATCTGTCGAAGATGCGCGACGTTCGCGACCCGCAATGCTCGCCGGACGGCAAATGGGTGGCGTACATGGTGAGCACCGTCAACGCGAAAGACGACAAGCACAGTTCGCACATCTGGATGGTACGCACGGACGGCTCGCAGGACATCCAGGTCACCGAAAGCCAGGAATCGGAAAGCGGGCCGGAATGGTCGCCTGACGGAAAATATCTTTCGTTCACTTCCGGGCGCCCCGGGCCGGCCAAAGGCAGCCAGGTATGGCTGTTGAGCCGAGAGGGCGGCGAAGCACAGCAGCTCACCGCGATCAAGAAGGGCCATTTGGAGGGCTACGAATGGTCGCCGGACTCGAAGCGCCTCGCATTAATGATTGAGGACCCGAACCCGCAGCAGCCTGACGAGGAACAGGAGCCCGGAGCAAAGCCCAAGCCACCGAAGCCGGTCGTTATCAATCGCTATCATTTCCGCCAGGATGTGGTCGGTTATCTGCTCGCGAATCAGCACACGCATATCTATCTTTTCGACGTGGCCACGAAAAAAATGGAGCGGCTCACCAAAGACGATTACGACGAGTCTGGGCCGGTGTGGTCGCCCGACGGAACGCGCATCGCGTTCACGAGCAATCATGATGCGCAGCCGGACCGCGATCCGATTCCGCAGGTGTTTGTGGCGGACGCGCAGCCGGGCTCCGTCGAAAAGCAGATCACCCATTATCCCGACCGCGCCACGCGCGGAAAACTCGCCTGGAGCCCGGATGGAAAATGGATCGCGTTTTTGCTCGAAGACGAAAAGAAATGGGGCGCGTACGGAATGGCGCACCTCGCCGTGGTTGCTTCCGACGGTTCCGGCGAGCCAGCCATTCTAACGGAAAAACTCGACCGCTCAGTTTCCGCGCCGTATTTCAGCGAAGATGGAAAATCCATTGTGGCGTTCGAAGAAGATGACCGTGACGAGTATCCCGTATCCATCAACGTTGCCGATCAGAGCGTCCGTAAGTTGCTCGAGCCTCCCATCGTGATTGGCGGCGCATCGCATTCACCCGGCTGTCTGGTGGGAATCACCAGCAGCAGCGACAAGGCAGGCGAGATTTATTCCTGGGAAGGCGGCACGCTGAAGCAGCTCACCCATCAGAACGACGCGCTCTTTTCGCAGATCGAATTCGCCAAGACCGTGGACGTAAACTACAAAACGCCCGACAACAACGAAGTCCACGGGCTGCTCACTTATCCGCTGAACTACACGCAAGGCACAAAAGTCCCGTTGCTGCTGCGCATTCACGGCGGGCCGGACGGGCAGGACGGCCACGAATTCAGCTTCGAGCGGCAGATATTCGCGGCGAACGGCTACGCGGTGCTCAATGTGAACTATCGCGGCAGCTCAGGGCGGGGTCAGAAATTTCAGCGCGCGATTTTTGACGACTGGGGCCACTACGAAGTGATTGACCTCGAGGCGGGAATCAATCATGTGATTCAGATGGGCGTAGCGGATCCGAACCGACTCGGCGTCGGCGGATGGAGCTACGGTTGCATTCTCACCGACTACATGATCGCCAGCGATCCGCGCCTGAAGGCCGCCACGTGCGGCGCCGGCACCGGATTCACCATCGCGCTCTACGGCGTGGACCAGTACATCATTCAGTACGACAACGAAATCGGCCCGCCGTGGAACGCCAAAGCATGGGCCAGCTACCAGAAGATTTCCTATCCGTTTTTGCATGCGGACCGCATCAAAACGCCCACTCTCTATCTGAGCGGCGACCAGGACGCGAACGTGCCGATGATCGGCAACATGCAGATGTATCAGGCGCTGCGCAGCCTCGGCGTGCCAACGGAGCTGATTGTTTATCCCGGCCAGTTCCACGGAATTCAGCGTCCGAGCTTCCAGAGCGACCGTTACGAACGCTATCTCGCATGGTACGCCAAATACCTGAAGAACAATGGCGGCGAAGTGGCGGCAAAATGGGAAAAGTGGATCGATCCGCCGGGACCGTCGAACTAAGTCGCTGCATTCGGGGTGTTCTCGGCAGCACAGGCATCCGAGAGCACACCGATTCAAATAAAAAACGTTGTGGTGCTGTAGTTGAATGCCCGATCTTCATGAATGCTGCCGACTCAGTTTTTGGCCGACGAAATCTCTCTGGCCGCAGGGGATACTCTGATTGTAGCGGGGTTGCTTTTCCAGCTTCGAGAGTCTAGCCTCCAGCATCCAGCATTGCTGCTTGGCCATTTCGCGACGCTGCTGCTTTGCGCCCTGCTAATCTCAGTCGTGTTCGGCTGCGTTTTTCATTCCACAGCAAAGGCGCGAAGCCTCGCCACGATACGATATTTTTTGTTGCTGATTATTTTTACTCTGGCGCTGGGCTGGCTTATGTTTCCGTTTTCACACTAATCCGAGCACAGGTGCTCGCAGATCTAACGGAGCTTGAATGAGATGAATGCGGATGTGGGATACTCCGGCATACGCCTGCGGCAACGGGCGAGGAGGCGCTGATAGCGCCGGTATTAGCGTCGTGCCGCGAAGGCTAATGCCGCAGGGCTGATGTAGACGGACTCGTACTCTGCTTCAATCCCGCTGCGGGTGTAGACAGTGGATTGCTTCTCCGGATGTGAGATAAATCGAATCGCGCGAAAGCGCGTTTCCGGGCAAACATCGCACCAGTGGCGAACGTACTTTCCCACGGAAATCAAATCGCCGGGTTCAAGCTCGACAGAGACTACAGGCTGTCCTGCCGGATGGATATAACAAATGCCCTGGCCCGCCAGGATGAAATAGCTTTCGAAGTCGGCGTGCCAGTGCTCTCTTTTGAAATCGTCACGAAGTTCTTCCGAGCTTTTCGCTCGCGGCGCTAATTCCAGAATGTCGTACCCGGCGAAATCTTTTTTTGCTTTGTGTTGATCGAGCTGCGGCGCGTAGGTTTTCAGAATTGTTTCTGAGGATGATTCAAGCGGAAGCGTAAGAATTCGGGCCCAGCGACGATACTCCACGCCGATGGACGGCAGAAATGCTTCAATTTCGGCGGGCATAATAAACGTGCGCGCGATATGCGGCGCTCTGACGATAGCCATGTTCGCGAACCCAAGACCTTCAACTGCAAATCCGCAGGCAGTCGCGGACGCTCCGGCGAGCGGCTTTTGTTCCTTTGGCGGGATCCCTGTGTACGCAGGTGGACACACTCCCGTCAGGGACGGAATTCTTCTGTTGCGGAGCACCTACCCTCTAAGTAGAAGCCACGCGGAAAATCTCGGCGTAGATTGTGCTGCCAAATAGAAGCGAATTGCAAGAAATTTTTTACCCGATGAAGGCGCGGTCAAGCTCCGGCGCGAACGAAGTGGCTTCCGGGCTTGGTGATGGGCTCGCCTTTGCGGCACTGCGGGCAATCGAACGAATCGTAGCTGGGGATATTGATTTCGAGCAGCGCTTTGGCGGGCACATTCCATTCCAGACGGCCATTGCTGCGATCAATCAATGCGGCGGCAGCCACAACTCTGCCGCCGGCCTGCTCGACGAGGCTCATCGTTTCGCGCGTCGAGCCGCCGGTGGTCCACACGTCTTCGACGACGAGGACTTTTTCGCCCGGACGAATGCTGAAGCCGCGCCGCAGGGCCATGTGGCCGGAAGAATCGCGTTCCACAAAAATAGCGCGAATGCCGAGTGCCCGCCCGAGTTCATGTCCCACCAAAACGCCGCCGAGCGCCGGCGAAACCACGCAATCAATTTCCGCGCCGCGGAATTTCTCAGCGAGGGCGCGGCCCAGCTTTTCGGCTATGTCCGGATGCTGAAGCACCAGTGCGCATTGGACGTACACGGCGCTGTGGCGGCCGCTCGAGAGTTCAAAATGCCCCTCGCGAACCGCGCCAACCTTCTCGAACATACGTCGCATCTCAGCGGCTTCCATGAAGCGGCCTCCCTCGAATCGTTGACGGGCTGAGGGTAGGACAGGGATGCGGGAATGTCAACGAGCGGGACCATCTGATGGGACCGCTTGAAAAGACCGCGTGTGTTAGAATTCCTGCGCAGCCATAGGGCCGATTGACCTGACGCATTCATGGGCCTTAGCACGGCGCGAGTTCGTGCGTTACTCGTTTATTTCCAGCAAAATACGATTAATCGAGTGGTTGGCCGCCCAATCATTTGAAACATATCGGCGGTCTCGCACGTTTCATTCACTTAGGACACATCAATACCAAGAACCAAGGCAAGTCTCAAATAGTCTGAGAGGAAGAAACTATATGACTGGAAGGTTGATTCGTATCGCACTGGCGCTGTATCTGACCGGCGTACTGGCTGTCGGGACGCCGGCGTTTGGGCAAACGCAAGCGCCGGCTCCGCAGCAGAGCCCATCCCAGCAGAACCAGTCTCAGCCGCAGGCCGCCGCGGCCCCCAACCTGCCGCCAAATTCCTACGTGAATCTGTTGTCGCAGAGAAATTACACCCGGGGCAAGCGGACGTTTCCGAATTTCTTTAGGGCTTACTCGCCCCAATCGGTCCCTTCGCCGGATTTGACCAATACGCCTTCGATTTACAGTCTTATCAAAGATGGCAAGCTGGAACTGAGCCTGCAGGACGCCATCGCGCTGGCGCTGCAAAACGATCTGGACATCGCGGTACAGGAGTACATTCCCTGGATCAATCAGGCGAATTTGCTGAGCGCGGAGGGAGGAGGAACGCCGTTCGCCGGCACCACGAGCACAGCGGGTGGAACGTTTGATCCCGTTATCAGCGCAACGACCAGTATTTCCGATGCGACTACGCCCGCAAACAACTCCCTTCAGGGCGGCAGCGCCACGGCTGGACCGGGGACGTTCTTAATAGTGAAAAGCCATACCGAAACATTCAATGTCGGCTACTCGCAAAAATTTCATGAGGGCACTCTGTTTTCCGTCAGCCTCAACAACACGCGAGGTTCATCGAGTCTGTTCCAGGACTTCTTTAATCCCTTCGTACAATCGAACCTGGCAGTCTCCCTTCAGCAGCCTTTGCTGAATGGATTCGGCCGATTGGCGAATATGCGATTCATACTTGAGGCACGCAACAATACGCAAGTGGGCCGCCTGCAATTCGAGGAGCAAGTCATCGCTTCCGTCACGCAAGTTGAAAATCAATACTGGGCGCTTGTGGCGGACGAGCAGGCCGTGGACGTGGCCAAACAGACGCTCGCTGTTTCGCAGAGACTTTACGAGGACGACCAGCGGCAACTGCAAATCGGGACGCTGGCGCATCTTGATGTGGTCACAGCGCAATCTGCGATTGCGACCAACAATCAAGCGCTCATTGCTGCGCAAACGAATGCGTTGCAGCAAGGAATTGTCGTTCTGAATTTAATTACGAAAGATCCCATGGAAAAGCGGCTACAGGGTATCGAGGTCGTGCCCACGACTCCCCTTGAAGAAAATCCGCAAATCCCGAACATCCAGCTTCCGGATGCCGTTTCCGAAGCGTGGGCCAATCGCCCTGAGCTAAAAGTCGACGCGCTTACCCTGAAAAACGACCAAATCGAAGTGCACGCAACTCGTAACTCGCTTCTGCCATCGCTCACGCTCTCCGGCCAGTACACCAGCGCCGGCTTGGGCGGTACGCACAGCAGCACGATCTTCACACCGGCGGGAACGTTTGAGCCCTGCACAGCACCGGGGGCATGCACGGTGGATAACACAATCGTTGATTCGACCGGTACGCCAACTGGAGGTTTTATTGGAGTGCCGCTGGGCGGATTCAGCAAGGTGGTGACTCCCGGCGGAATCGGCACCACATACTCCGACATTTTTCGCAACAATTTTCCGACGTACTCGGCGTCGCTGAACTTGAGCCTGCCTCTGCGCAATCGCTCCGCGCAGGCGGCCAATGCCGTCGCGCAACTCACGCAGCGCGAAGAGCAGACCATTCAACAGCGCGACAAGAATACGATTGTGGTCGGCGTGCGCCAGGCGCTCACCGCCGTCCAGCAGGACGCGGCGCAGGTGCAGGCCACTGTGCAGGCCACGCAACTCGCGCAAGAAACGTACGACGACGAAGTGAAGAAGTTCGACCTGGGCGCTTCCACCACGTACAACGTCGTGCTGCAATCGCGCGACTTGAACGCGGCAAAACTGAATGAGCTTACCGCCAAGACCAATTTGGAAATCGCGCTGGTCAATCTCAATCAGGCGCTCGGACGCACGCTGACCAACAACAACATCACCATCGCGAGCCGCCTAGGACGCCAGCTCGATCCCAACGGTAACGCGCCTCTGATTCCCGGCACGATTGACGGGCGGCTCGCGGGAGTGGATGTCTTCGGCTTAGGCATCGGCAAATAGTACCTCGCAACATGATTGTCATTCCGAGCCTCCCAATTGCATTCATCGGGACAGCGAGGAATCTACTTTTCGTTTCTAGCGCTGTCGTTTACTCCTGAAGATTATTCAGGCCCGTGAGGCGGAGCTAGATTGCGAAACCGAGCGAGCTGCGGCGAATGCGCGAGGCGCTCCGGAAATTTGTACACGTATTTTTTCATTCCCGGATGCCAGAATTCCAGGTAATGAAATTCGCGCATCTCTTCGACAGCCTGCTCCGCGGTCCAGCCTTCGTATGCAATGCGATAGGCGGCGATGAACATGCCGCTGCGGTCTCCGCCGAGCCAGCAGTGAATAAAGATTTTTCGCCTGGGCCTTTCCTGAATCAACGAAAAGAATTTTGCGATCTGATCGTCCGGCGGATTCGACCATCCGTTCCCGGGCAAATTGACGAATTGCATTCCGAGCGCCTCTGCCTGCTTTCGTTCTTTGTTGACCGCCTCGTGAAGCACGCCGCGCAAATCCACAATCGTGTCCACGCCCAGAGCTTTGAGCCGGCGGAGGCTATGATCTTTTGGCTGCGCGCCGCGGTACAAATAATCGTTCACTTTGGCGAAATCTTTTATTCCGGGGACGGACATTCTTTCTGCAGCGGCAATTTGCGCGATGTGCGGAGAAACATTGCGGCGCGCGCTGCATCCGGCAAAACTCAGAGCCACCAAACATGCTGAAAATAGCGGCCATAATCGCGAATTAGAGCTCACAACAAAATTAAGATGCGGCGCGGGAACGGGAGAAACACGTTCGCGACGTTTTCCTGCGCTGCTCTTCCCCTCAGCATCCAATTGCCCTAAAATGAAATTGTCAGGCGCACGCACGCCATTCGGACAGGAGCGGCCATGAGCAAGGAAAATCCGCCTTCTTCAGGAAGTTCTTCCGTGGTCACCAGCGCGGAAACAGAATCGCAGTCGCATCGCAGGCCATCCCCCTCTGAAACTGAATGGCAGAAAAAAGTGCTCGAACCGACGCTCGAAAAATCGCCTGAGCGCGACGTAAAATTCACGACCATTTCCGATTTCCCGATCCAGCGGCTCTACACTCCCGCGGACCTCGCGGACTGGTCGCCTGAAAAAAATCTCGGCTATCCCGGCCAGCCGCCGTACACGCGCGGAATTCATTCCACGATGTATCGCGGACGCCTGTGGACCATGCGCCAGTTCGCCGGATTCGGCACCGCGGAAGATACCAATCAACGGTTCCGCTATCTGCTTTCGCAAGGCCAGACGGGACTTTCCGTCGCGTTCGACCTGCCCACGCTGATGGGCTACGACGCGGATCACGCGCTCTCCGAAGGAGAAGTCGGCAAATGCGGCGTGGCCATCAGTTCGCTCGCCGACATGGAAGTGCTTTTCGACAAAATTCCGCTCGCTGACGTGACCACTTCGATGACCATCAATTCTCCCGCCGCGGTCATCTGGGCGATGTATCTCGCGGTCGCGGAAAAGCAGGGCGCGGATTGGAAAAACGTCGGCGGCACGATTCAAAATGACATTCTCAAGGAATACATCGCGCAAAAGGAATACATCTATCCGCCCGCGCCCTCGATGCGGCTGGTGATTGACACTTTCGAATTCGGCGCGAAGCAGACGCCGAAGTTTAACGTGATTTCCATCAGCGGCTACCACATTCGCGAAGCGGGCTCGACCGCCGTTCAGGAACTCGCGTTCACTTTGCGCGACGGCATCGAATACGTCGAATGGGCGCTGCGCCGCGGGCTCGCGGTGGACGATTTCGCGCCTCGGCTCTCGTTTTTCTTCAACGCGCATAGCGATTTCTTCGAAGAAATCGCCAAGTATCGCGCGGCGCGGCGCATCTGGTACAAAGTGATGCGCGAACGCTTCGGCGCGAAAAGCCAGCGTTCATGGGCGCTGCGCTTCCATACGCAGACGGCGGGCTGTTCGCTGACCGCGCAGCAGCCTTACAACAACGTGGTGCGCACCGCGTTGCAGGCGCTCGCGGCGGTGATGGGCGGCACGCAATCGCTACACACAAATTCATTGGATGAAGCGTGGGCGCTGCCGACGGAGTTCGCCGCGACCGTCGCGTTGCGCACGCAGCAAATCATCGCGCACGAAAGCGGCGTGACGAATACCGTTGATCCGCTGGGCGGCTCGTATTTTGTGGAAAAACTTACCGATGACGTGGAGCGCGGCGCGTGGGACTACATCGAGAAAATTGACGCGCTCGGCGGCATGGTCAACGCCATCGAACGCTCCTATCCGCAGCGCGAAATCGCCGAAGCGGCCTATCGTTATCAGGTGGAAGTGGACCGCAAGGAAAAAATCATCGTTGGCGTCAACGATTTCGTCTCTGAAGAAAAAGCGATAGACATTCTGCAGATTGACGAAACCGTCGCCCATCGCCAGGCCGCGCGCCTCGCCAAATTGCGCGCCGAACGCTCCTCCGACGAAGTCAATCGCCGCCTCGCTGCTCTCCGCAAAGCCGCGCAAGGCTCGGAAAATCTCATGCCCTTCATCTACGAAGCCGTAAAATCCTACGCTACCCTCGGCGAAATTTGCGACGCCATGCGCGACGTCTTCGGCGCCTACGAAGAAACCGCGATTACGTGATCAAACGCATTTCGCCGCGCATCCGAGCACTGAGCGAGGTAAACCGGAGTCGACTTGAGGGACAAGGTAAACGCTTTTTATTACCCGAGCGCGTTCGTCGACATGGCGACGCTAAAGAAATGCATTCTCCTGTTCGATGAAATTCACTTCATAGATCGGCCTTCGTTTACATTTGGGCATTTTGGCACGATAGCCACCCCCTCTCCCTTGCGGCCGTACGAGAGGTCGTTTCGTGAAGAAGGTGTGCCGCTTTACATCCACAGCCCTCGAGACGGCCCAGTTAGCGGCGAGTTTCTGGCACACATTCTCAGCGATGTTAACGACCTGGAGTTTCTGAAATGTTTTCAAAATGGTCTGCGCGAGTCGCCTGCCTTCCGGAGCCTGCAAATTCCCCCAGGAAACTACGGCGAGGTGGGCAACGAAGAGGATGTTGCACGAGCCCTTGTCAGCGTTAATCTTGCCGTTGATCTCGATCAGTACGCCTCGCCCGTAGAGTTGTTTAAAGACCGAGAGGTAGATTCGTTCAGATACGGCACGACCACGGAACGAACAAAAGAACTCGTCACGCACGCTCTGACTTGCTCCGCCATGTTGAATTTGGCGCTCGACGTCAGCCAGCAGCATGACGTTACGCCTTTGGCTGACGCTGCACCATATCAGAGTCTCCTAGGCGCAAAGTATGCCCGTGCGGTGAAAGCCCTCGGGGCTAGCGAGCCAAAGATTCAGTTAACGGATCTCAGCTTTGCGATCCTCGATGAAGTTCTGTCGGGTGCACGTCTAGCTCGGCTCACGTTGAAGGACATTATCAACTACCGAAAGGCGGCGGACGCCGCAAGAGAAGATTTTCTTGAACATCTTGCAGCCTTGCGCGTCAAGCAAGGCAGCATTGCCAGAGGGGACGATTACACTGGGGCTCTGAGAAATATCGTTGTGGCCGACATCATCCCCGAGGCTCACAAATTCAAAGGCAAAATTGAGGAAGTGTACGAAAGGTTGTTTGGCAGTCTGGCTATTGGAGCGATCACCTCCTTAGGGGCTGGGCCTGCAGCCCTTCAGATATTCGGCGACCTATCTTGGCCTAACATTCTGCGGCTGGCCGGTGTCACCGGTGCAGCGATCGGTACGGCAGCTATCAGAGCTCGTTGCGAGATCCGCACTGCCAACCGGGACTGCGCGATTTCGTACCTCTTGGGTCTTGACAGGGAGTGATACCAGACTCGGAACCTTAGTCTTAACATTCCTAAAGAGCAACTCATGAGCAAGAACCGGCTCGAGGCGTTCAGCGACGGCGTGCTGGCCGTCATCATCACCATCATGGTGCTCGAGATGAAGCCGCCGGCGGGAGCGACGCTTGCGGCGCTGCGTCCCGTCCTCTCTGTCTTCCTGACGTACGTGCTGAGCTTCGTCATGATCGCCATCTACTGGAATAACCATCATCACCTGCTGCACGCCATCCAGCGCGTCAACGGCGCGACCCTGTGGGCCAATCTCCACCTGCTGTTCTGGCTTTCGCTGGTTCCGTTCACCACGGCGTGGATGGGCGAAAACGATTTCAGCTCGTCG
>DASUAV010000057.1:0-3018 GCA_035763605.1 Candidatus Acidiferrales bacterium | reverse complement strand
CCGCCGTGCTCGATGAGCCTGTGCCCGTTCATCTCGTTGATTTCCCAGCCGAATCCGTAATGCCCTTTGTTCGGCTTGCCCTTATTTGGCCCGGCTTGATATTTCTGAACGGTCCACATTTCATCGAGCGAAGATTGCTTGAGCAATTTCGTGGTGTAAAGCGCTGCGTCCCATTTCGCTAAATCGCCGGTGGTAAAATACAAGCTGCCATCCGCGGTGGTGTTCAGCGAGGGCGAAACCCAATCCTGATTTTTCCACTGGCCGCGCACCAGCTTGTATCCCGCCGAACGATTCGGAATGATGTCGCTCTCGCTGATGATGCGCGTCTTCATGCCCAGCGGCGCGAAAATGCGTTCGTGCAAAAAGTCGCCGTAAAATTCTCCGCTCACTTTGTGAATCAGAATTCCGAGCACCACGTAGCCCGTATTGCTGTAGTTCCAGTCGGTTCCGGGAGGGAAGTCGAGCGGCAGGCCTTCGGCGAGCTTCAGCAATTCGTCTTCGGTGTAATCCTTGCGAAAATCCATGGTGCCGTTGGTGTAATTCGCGATGCCCGATTGATGGCTGAGCAGTTCGCGAATGGTGATGTCGTTCCACGTGGAAGGCGCGTCGGGAAAATACTTCGTGATTTTGTCTTCGAGGCCGATTTTTCCTTCTTCGACGAGCATCATCACCGCCGTCGCGGTGAACTGTTTTCCGATGGAGCCGGATTCGAAAATCGTGTCGGGCGTGACCGGCGTGCGGTCTTCGAGATTGGCGAAGCCGTAGCCTTTTTGTTTGACGATGCGGCCATCGAGCGCCACGGCGAGCGAGAGTCCCGGAATGCGCTGCTCGTGCATCTGCTCGGCGATGTATTGATCCACAGCGTTTGACACCGTCGCGCCCTGCGGCGCGGGACGGATCTCCGGCGAGGGTTGCTGCGCTTGCGAACGGACTTCCATCGCGGATGCCGCGCGCGAATTTGCGTTCGCGCTCGAGCGCACTTGCGCGTGCGTTATCGCGCTGGCGTGGGGCAGCGCGCCGGTCAGCATCACCGCCAGCGCCGCGAAGAGAGCCACAGCCGGCCCGCGCCTAGCCCTCAAAAAGGCGCGCGAAGAGTCGCGCCACAAGACGCCCAGCAAGATAGGCGAGGGTACCGAGGCGCGCATTTCGCGCTCCCGCGCCGCGCACTTTTCCGACCGCTCGTTCATTTCGCCTCCAGATTACGCAACTAAATTCCGGCGTTTTGCGCGCCGGGGATCCGCCTGAGAGTTGGTGCTGCATTCTACACTGCGCGTGGAGAATTTCACGCGGCGATATTTGGCATACGTGCATGTTGGGGCGTGAGAACGCGCACGCTGGAGTCTACGTGGTGGTGCGGAATCACGGTGTTGCGCGAATCTGGTTTTGCAGCGGCCTTTGTAGCGCAGAATCGCGCTTCTCAGCGAATCTGCGGCTTTTGCCCACGCAGAATCGCGGCGGCGCGGATCTGGTTTTGCCGCTGTGGCCTTTGTAGCGCAGAATCGCGGTTCTCAGCGAATCTGCGGCTTTTCGATTCGTAGCATGGCATGTAGCTCACGCCGTCTCCCCTGAGAGTTACGCGAACCGCAGCCGTGCGGCTTTTTCCGTGCTCAGAGGTACAAGTCAGAACCTCAGGTCTGAAGACCCATTCGCTTTGTTCAGGGCGGGCCTGAGCTACATTCGCTGAAAGCGCTTCACCGCGATCGGAATCGCGCGAACAGACGTTCGAGCAACGGCGCCAGAAAAAACTGCGAAATCCCGCGAGCGCCGCCAATCGGCGCCGTCGCCACCGCCGCCACATTGTGAATCACGGCCATGGTTTTATCGTGCGCGATTTTCTGGTCTTCCTCGCTTTTCGTCTCCAGGTAAACCGCCCAAAAAGCGGTCATATTCAAGCCGCACGCGTCGCACACGCCGCCATGACTCTGGGTGTGCTCGCATTTCGGGCATTTGAAAACGAGCGTGGCATGGCACGTCGTGCAGAATTGCACGCCCTGTGCGTTTTCCGCACCGCATTTCGGGCAGGTCATGGCTTAATTTTACTTCGCTCTGGCGATTCGGTGAGACGCGTGTTCTCGCTTTGCCAACAGCGAGGCGCGTCTACTTCCGCAGCCAGCCGAGGATGAACGCGCTCTCGTTTGGCGTCAACGAAGTTGGCGGATTCGGTGGCGGAGCTACGAACAATTCCTTCTCTTCGCCCGTTTGCAGATTCAGCGCCCAGATGTGCCGCTCGCTTGTGTAATTCGGCAGCTCCCGGTCCTCCACGAACGCCAGGAAATTTCCGTCCGGCGCGAGCGCAAAGGCGGAAGCGCGCCTCGAAAGCGGGATTTGCTCGCGGATCTTGAAGTCTGGTCCGGCCAACACCAACATTCCGTCGAGCACCACGGGCGGTTTCGGCTGCGGACCCTTTTTCTCTCCGTAGTCACGAAAAACGAAATCGCCATCTTTCGTCTGCGCAATCAGGAACGGCGCGTTCGAGATCTCCCTCGTGTAGTCGGGCAAATTCATGTCGCCCGCATGCACCGGAAGACCGCCCAAACTCGCGCCCTGGTCAGAAACAAGATAGGTTCCCGGTACATCCGCAGCCGCATCGTCAGGGGCGTCATCCTCGTCGCCTTCTTCCATCGTGAAGTACAGCGTTTTTCCATCCGATAGCCAGCCTGCCGCTAATGGAAGGCAGCCCCCACAGTGCGCCTGAAGAATTTTCGTGATGTTCGCCCGCGCCAGCAGATTCCCGGAAGGCAATTCATGCACGTACAAAAAATATCCGCCTTTGTCCTCGACGCCCCAAAACGCCACGCGCGTTCCCGTCGCGTTAACCATCGCGCCCGACATGTTCTGCGTTGCGTCGAAGAGCCGACGAAAATGATTCGAGACGTCCAGGCTCACTTCGTAGACTCCTTGCGGCGTCTCATGGACGTTCGGAATGGCTTGTTGCGGCACTTTCTTCAACGTTCGCTCCACGCCGCGAAGGTAGGCGCTGCCGTTCGCAAAGGGCGAATGGCCCATGTCAACCGCGGG
>DASUAV010000056.1:0-12612 GCA_035763605.1 Candidatus Acidiferrales bacterium | reverse complement strand
CGTTTCCGCCTCAATGGCGCTACCAGCCCATTCGTTCAGGTCGTCGGCGTCGTAGCGGACGGCAAGTACATCTTCCTCGGATGGAGCCATCAACCCTACTTTTTCGTCCCACTCGCGCAAAACTACACGTCCTATCGAACTCTGCAGCTTCGCACTTCTGTCCCGCCGCAAAGTTTGAGTTCCCGCGTGCAGAGCGAAGTGCACGCGCTCGCGCCAACTGTGCCGATTTCTGACGTTCGCACCATGCGCGATGCTCTCTCGGGCGCCAACGGCCTTTTCGTTTTCCGCGTCGGCGCAGTTTTGGCCGGCGCGCTGGGTCTTTTGGGACTAACGCTTGCGGTCGTCGGCGTGTATGGCGTGGTTTCCTACGCTTCCAGCCAGCGCACCCATGAGATCGGCATCCGCATGGCGCTTGGCGCGCGCCGCGGGAACATTCTGGCGCTCGTCCTGCGGCAAGGTTTGATCTTGGTGATGGCCGGCGTAGGTTTGGGCCTGGTACTCGCGTTCATGCTGACGCGCTCCATGGCTACAATCCTGATCGGAGTGAGTCCGATCGATGCGCTGACCTTCGCGAGCGCCACGCTGCTGCTTTCAGCGATTGGATTCTGGGCATGCTACGCTCCCGCGCGGCGCGCTATGCGTCTCAATCCCATGGCCGCCCTGCGCCACGAGTGAGGGTGCCGGGTAATTCGAACTTTTTCTGAACTTCTAGCGCGTACCTTCTGATGCAAAACTCCTGCTGCTTTTCGAATTCATTCCTGTACTATCGTCCGCATGTCTTCCACCGTCGAGACTCGCTGTTGCATTGTTGGAGGCGGGCCTGCCGGCATGATGCTCGGCTTCCTGCTCGCCCGCGCCGGCGTTGACGTCTGCGTTCTCGAAAAACACGCCGATTTCCTCCGCGATTTCCGCGGCGACACTATTCATCCTTCTACCCTCCAATTGATGTACGAATTGGGCCTTCTTGAGGAATTTTTAAAGAGGCCGCACCAGGAATTGCACGAGATTGCCGCGCAAGTGCGCGAGCAGACCGTAACCATCGGCGACTTCACTCATCTTCCGACGCACTGCAAGTTCCTCGTGTTTATGCCGCAATGGGATTTCTTGAATTTCCTCGCCGAGCAGGGCCGCCGTTATCCTGCGTTTCATCTCAAGATGCAGGCCGAAGTCACCGATCTCCTCCGCGAAAATGGCCGCATTGCAGGCGTGCAGGCGAAAACGCCCGGCGGCCCGCTCGAAATTCGCGCTCCGCTCACGATTGCCGCGGACGGCCGGCACTCCACCATGCGCAAATGCGCAGGTCTGGAAGTTCTCAACGTCGGCGCTCCGATGGACGTTCTGTGGATGGAGATCAGCCGCCACGCCGCCGACCCCGCTCAAACATTCGGCCACGTGGACTCCGGCCGGTTCTTCATCGCCATCAATCGTGACGAGTACTGGCAATGCGCCTTCGTCATTCCCAAAGGCAGCTTCGACGAAATCCGCGCCCGCGGCCTTCCCGCGCTGCGCGAGCAAATCGTCGAACTCTCACCCTATCTGCGCGACCGCATCGGCGAACTGAACGATTGGAACCGCATCAGCCTCCTCACTGTAGCCGTGGACCGCCTCTCCCGCTGGTTCCTGCCGGGACTTCTTTGCATCGGCGACGCGGCTCATGCCATGTCGCCCGTCGGCGGCGTCGGCATCAATCTCGCCATTCAGGACGCCGTCGCAACAGCCAATATCTTGGCGGCAAAACTCGTGCGTGGATCTGTCACAGAGGACGACTTGCGTGCTGTCCAGAAGCGCAGAACTTTCCCCACGCGCGCCACGCAAGCGCTGCAAGTCTTCATACAGAATCGCGTGATTCGCCGCGTTTTGGCAGGTTCGCAGCCCGTTGCTCCTCCCTGGCCCTTCAAGCTCCTCGGACGCTTTCCCTATCTCCGGCGCTTTCCCGCGCGCATCATCGGCCTCGGCTTCCGTCCTGAGCACGTGCGCTCACCCGAAGCGCCCATCCGTACAAACTGATTATCTTGCGTTTTGAAGAGAGTTCGAAAAATAGAAAGGCCGACTTAAAAAAAGTTAGTGCACGGTCAGCACCACGTCGTACACCGCATTGCAATTCGTCTCAGGATCATCCGTCACCGTTTTCGATACTGTCCCGCTCTTGATGTGAAACGCCAGCGGCTTCTTCGGAAAATTCGGCAACCCCGTGAACCGCGCTTTCCCATCGCTGTTCGTCCCCACCTGCAAATCTGTCTTGCGCATGTTCATGAATCCGTATCGCAATTGCACGCTGATCTGCGCGTTGTAAATCGGCTTCTTCTCGCCGTCGCGCACCGTGAAATCCGCGCGGCACGCCCCAACTCCTCCATCAATTTTGGGGATTTCCTGCGCCTTTTGCGTCGTGGTCTGACCTGCTTGCGTATTTTGCTGCTTCGCCGCCTGCTCCTGCTGCTTCGCTCCAAACGCGCTCCCGCACACCAAAATAAAACTTGCCGCGCACACTGTTATGAGAACCTGAAGATGAATTCCTTTCATTTGTTCCTCCGCCAAAAACATACGCCCGCGCCTTCCGCGTTGCAAACAAGTTTCGGCTGCGCGAACATGCTCTGGTCACGGTCATCGTTCCGCATTCATCCTCGAACATTGCTAGGCGAACTCTCTCGTTATATCCTGCCTTCAGCCGGAAGCTCCCATTTTCGCGATTCCGGCGTTTCTTTGCTTGAAGTGGTCCATAATCCGATGCAGAACCTGCCGCAAACTTCGCTGATTACTGATGTGCTCGTCATGGGCGGAGGCGCCACCGGCCAGCTCGCAGCCGCTTATCTCCGGATGAAGTTCCCCCAGCTCAAAATCGCCGTGGTCGAAGGCCCGCGCAAAAACCGCCCCATTGTCGGCGAATCCTTCGTCGAAATCACCATAGACTTCCTTCTCGAAATCGGCCTCGGCTCTTATCTCATCGAAAATCATTTCCCAAAGTACGGCCTCACCTACTATTTCAAGCCCCAGATTGATAATCCTGCCGACCGCACCTACGTGGTGGACGAAGCTCCCACTGTTCCTCCGTTGCTCTCCTTTCAAATCAATCGCTTCACTTTCGACCGCGAAGTCCGCCGCCGCAACCTTGAGAACGGCGTGCAAATGCTCGATGCCTCCGTCTCGGCCATAAATCTCGCAAGCGGCGCCAGTCCCGCCGAATCCCACACCATCACGTTTTGCGATTCCGCCGGCCGCGAATCCTATGTGTCCGCGCGCTGGCTCATTGATGCCACAGGACGCAGCCGCCTGCTCGGCAAGCACCTCGACCTCCACGAGCGCATCCCCGAGCAAAAAAACGTCTTTTGGTTTCGCCTTGCCAATTTCAATCCCGAAATTCTGGCTCGCATCAACGCCGTCAAAAAGGAAAATCGCGCCTTCGTGCCTTACTTCGCCACCCATCATTTCTTCGGCAAAGGGAACTGGATTTGGTGCATCCCCATGCGCTCTCCGGACGGCGCGCCGCTCATGAGCGTCGGCATAACTTATCGCAAAGATGTTTATCCCTACGGTGAACCGCACACCGTCGAACAATTTCTCGAATGCGTGGCTCGCGAGCACCCTGTCATCGCCGAGCTCGTCCGCAGCGGCGACATCGTTGACGCCAATTTTTATAATTCTTATATGTGGGAATGCTCCCGGCGCTACTCGCCCGATCGCTGGTACATCATCGGAGACGCCGGCGATACTGTGGACCCGCTTTACAGCGTTGGCATGGCGCTTTCTTCCGTGCAAATTCGTCAGATCGCCGCCATCATTGCCCGCGATCTCGCCGGCGAAGACGTCCGCGAATTCACCGCCGATCTCGACACCGCCATTACCGCTTTTCAGCGCGGCGTTACACGCGACACCACTCGCCTCTACGAGGTCATGGGGGATGCCTACCAATGCCACTTTCGCGTCCATCTCGCTGTGACTCAGCTTTTTCACCTTGGCTTGCCGTTCCTGATGAACGGCTACCTTTGGGACCCGCTCGGCGTCGAACTCGTCAATCGTTTCTCGCGCCTCGAAGAACTCGAATCCAACAGCCTCGAATTTCAGGAACTCATCAGCACGGTGGCCGCGAATCCCAAGAATCACGCCCTCAAAAATTTCATCAAAGTGCAGTCCAACGCTTCCATGAACGCCGCCTTTTACGAATATCACCGTGAAAAGGACCTTCCTGCTTCGCTCTCGCAAATGTTTTTCGCGCTCGCGCGTTTGCGACTCTCCCTCCTTGAAAAACTCGGCTGGCGCGCCCTCATCGCCTTTCGCCAGCACCGCGCGCTTCTCAAAGATTTTCGACGCAGCCTCGCGCTCGTCCCCTTCTACGGCACAAAGCTTCGTCAAAGCCGCGTGGCCCGCTTCCTTTTCTTGCAATCCATGCCCGTTTCTTCGCCTGCCACTCGCCCCGCCGCTCACTCCTCTCCGGCGCTTGTCCCCAAAACGACGCATAGTGACTTAGCTCCCTGATTGCATTAGAATCTCTCGCAGCGTTTGGGCCATTCAGGTCGCCCCGCGTGTCCCCGCGGGCGTTAACCTCGGTTTTTTGAATCCCTGCGACGCCTCGCACATCGAAGGGTGGATGAGCATGTTCCATTTAGTATCCGCGGATTGGGTCGAGCAGCGGCTCGATTCTCCTGAATTTCTTTTCCTCGATCCGCGCTCGCCCATCCGCTACATGACCAGCCATCTCAAGAATGCCGTCAACCTTCCCGTCGCCAAGCAGCGCGGTGCGAACGGCCGCCTTCTTCCGTCCGATGAGCTTGCCCGTCGCCTCGGCAGCGTCGGTCTCGACACGCAACATACTCCTGTGCTCTACGACAATTCCGATGGCCGCAACGCCGCCCTCCTCGCCTGGATTCTCGCTTATCTCGGACGTGACGACGTCCACATCATGGAAACATTTTGGGAAACATGGGTAGCCGATAAGCGCGACGTTTTCTATCGTCCCGTGCAGCCGACTCCGCGCGCTTTCACCGCACATTTGCGCTCCGAATTCCGCGCCTCCGCTGATGACGTTCAAAAAAATCGCACCGCAAGACTGCTCGACCTGCGCACCCCCGACGAATTCTCCGGCCATTTCGAACATGACGCGCGCCCCGGCCGCATCCCCGGCGCCGCGAACCTGCCCTGCGACCAAATCGGCGTAAACGGAAACATCCTCCGCTCGCCTGAGCAGCTCGATGAACTTTTCGCTTCACACGGCATCGTCCGCGATTCGCAAACCATCGCTTACTGCCGCACTGGCCTTCGCGCTGCGCTCGGCTTCCTCGCACTAACGCAGCTTGGCCGTCCTGTCTCGCTCTACGACGGCTCCTATTCCGAATGGAGCGCCGCCGGCCTGCCTGTCGAAAACGATCTCGAGAAAAATGAACGCACAAATCAAAAGGGAGAAAGCGCCCATGTCTGAAACCCAATTATTCCCTGTCAGCGTCGTCGGAAGCTGGCCGCGTCCCGCCTGGCTCATTCAGGCCCTTCGCAAACGCCAGTCCGGCGAAGGCCCTAAACAGGAAAATGAGCAGGAATTTCAGGCCGCCGCCGACCGCGCCGTCGTCGAATGCCTCGAAGCTCAGGAAAAAGCCGGCGTGGACATTCCCACCGACGGCGAACAGCGCCGCGACAATTTCTATTCCTTCGTCGTCGAAAAACTCGCCGGCATGAAGCTCATGAAAGTCTCTGAGCTGATGAACTACATGAAAGACCGCGCCCGCTACGAGGAAGTCCTGCGCGCCCTCGACGTGCCCGCCTTTGCCATCAAGAGCCCCATCGTCGTCGAACGCCTCCGCGAAAAGAATGGCCTCTCACTCGATGAAGTGGACTTCGCCAAGAAACACACCTCGCGCCCGCTCAAAGTGCCTCTCCCCGGCCCCTACATGCTCACGCGCTCTAGTTGGTTCGAAGGTCTCTCTGACAAAGTTTACGGCTCGCCCGAAGAGCTCGCCAAAGATGTTGTCCAGATTCTTCGCAAGGAAGTCCTCGCGCTCAAATCCCGTGGCATTCAGTTCGTTCAATTTGACGAGCCCATTCTCAGCCAAATCGTCTACGGCGCCGAAAGCACTGAAACTTTCATGTGCGCCGCGCTCCCCAATCGCCGCGATCCCACCGAGGAACTCGAACTGGCCGTCCGCCTGATGAACGAAACCACCGCCGGAATTGACGGCGTGCGCTTCGGCGTGCACGTCTGCCGCGGTAACTGGAGCCGCAAGGAAGAAGTCCTGCTCAAAGGAAATTACGGCCCCATGCTGCCCTATCTCATGCAGATGAACATTCATCAGCTCGTTCTCGAATTCGCCACCCCGCGCGCCGGCGAACTCGAAGTGTTCAAAGAATACAAAAATGAAAAGGAAATCGGCCTCGGCGTCGTGAATCCGCGCACCGACGAAATCGAAACGCCCGCGAAAATCGCCGCGCGCGTTCGCGAACTCGCGAAATTCTACGACCCGCAGAAAATTTTTCTGAATCCCGATTGCGGCTTCGGCACGTTCGCCGAGCGCAACGTCAACACTGCGGAAATCGCCGCCAAAAAAATGGCCGCAATTTCCGAAGCAGCGAAGCAGCTGCGCGCCGAATTCCAGGGCCGCGCCGCCGCCCAGTAACATTTTGCCAGTGGGGCAGTTTGAATTTTCTTGATCGCGGCAGGAGAAGTGCCAGCTATTCGTAGGGCCGGGCTTGCGCCGCCCGCTTATCCTGGGGCGCAAAAGGCTGACTCTACGAGTCGCATCTTGTGCCGTTTTGCAAAGCCACAGAATCTTCATCGCAACGGGCGACTCACGATCGATTTTGTAAGGGCACGGCTTCAGCCGTGCCGTAAGAGATCAGGATGAACGCGGCTTTAGCCGCTGAGGTGCGTTGCTTTATTTGTTCGCTTTTGTTTTTTCAACGGCCGTTTGCATTCATAACCTCTCGGCTTCAAACCGGCGGCCTCGCTGCCGATAAGAATTTCCGAAGGAGAAAAAAATGTCCGAACCCAAACTTTCCGAAGAAAGATTGAACGGCCTTCGCCCCGCGAAACTGAATGACATTCTCTGTTCCATGAAGCAGCCCGAAGTCCTTCAGGGCATCAGCGGCCCGTGGAAATCCCGCGTCGTCTGGCAGGACGGTTTTCGCGCCAAAGCCTACATGCGCACCCACGCCGCGGAAATGGACGAGCCCGGCGGCCTCGACGCCACCGATCTCGCCGCCAGCGCCCATGAACAGCTTCTCTCCGCCATCGGCGCCTGCATGACCGTCGGCTTCGTGCTCAACGCCACCAAGCGCGGCATCAAAATCCACGACCTCGAAATCGCTCTCGAAGGCAATTTCGACAACATTCTCAAATGGGCCGGCCTCGACGATTCCGGCAATCCCGGCTATCGCGGCATCAAGGCCAAAGCCTTTGTCCGCGCCGACGCCGACGAAAAAACGCTGCGCGAAATTTGGAAGCTCGCCGTGGACGGCTCGCCCGTAACGCAGTCCGTCATTCGCGGCACTCCCGTCACCACCGAATTCGAAGCCGTCTAGCGCGTGTACTGTTGAGTGGCACAGATTTTAGTCTGTGCGCTGTCGAATTGCGCATACCGCGGAATCGCCCTCCCGCGAATCCGCGGCTTGTGCCTTTCCTCTTTTTGCAGTAGGGCCGATTTTTTCCATCGGCCCGCTGTTTCTGTAGCGCAGAACTTCGCGCCTTCTGCGAAGATCTGCGGTTTTGAATTCTTTTGCATCTCGATTAAAATCCGGGCCACGCACGCTGCACCAAATTCTCAAGGAGCGAACAAAATGAAACGAACCGCCTCCGTCCTGTCTCTCGCGCTGGGACTTTTTGCATTCTGCACCATCGCCTCGGCCCAGCAAGCATCCAAACCCAAAACCCCGGCCAAACCCGCCGCGCCTCCCACAATTTCTTCCGAACTCAACACTCAACTCTCCATCGTCGAGCACGAATTCGTTTCCGCTGCCGAAGCCATGCCCGAAGACAAATACAATTTCGCGCCCAGCGACTCCATGGGCAATTACAAAGGCGTGCGCACCTTCGCCCAGGAAGTGAAGCACGTCGCCACCGCCAATTTCGCCTTCTACAGCGCGATTCTCGGCCAGGCCCCGCCGGCCGGCGTTTCTCTCGAAGCTCTGAACGGCCCCGACGACATTCAGTCCAAAGATCAAATCGTGAAATATCTGAAGGACTCCTTCGCCCTCGGCCACAAAGCCTTCGCCACCATCAACGCCCGCAACGCCG
This sequence comes from Candidatus Acidiferrales bacterium, assembly GCA_035763605.1. Taxonomy (GTDB): domain Bacteria; phylum Acidobacteriota; class Terriglobia; order Acidiferrales; family UBA7541; genus DAHUXN01. The sequence continues at coordinate 4,400 of DASUAV010000056.1, read as the reverse complement.
CCGCGATCATCCCCAAGCCGCCGATTCCATTTTTCAAGACGCGTCTCATGCTCGCCAGCTTCGGCTGCACGCACGCCTTCGACCACTACGGCCAAATGGTCGAATACCTGCGCATGAACGGCATCGTTCCACCCGCATCCCAGGGCCAGCCGCCGGCCAATCCATCCAGCGCAAAATAGTCGAAGGCCCGCGCTTCAGCGTTCGCAGCGGTGCAGATTTGTTTTCGCGCTCCGCAAAAATATCCGGCCAGGACGCGTGAAGGCGTCGCGAATCACTCGCGACGCCCCTCGCGTCGTGGTCTTTCCGCTGACGCAGCTCAACGTGCTGGGACACGCCTTCTGCGTGAAAATCAAATAATGAGAATATCGGGCTGTTGGACCAGGGCCGCGCTACGGAAGCGTGGCCGGTCAAGGGTCTCGTCAGGGCACGACTTTAGTCGTGCCGTCAAACAATGCAACGAGAGCGGCGTCAGCCGCTGAGGTAAGTTGTTTCTTGGCGTACACGCTTGAAGAAAGCGGGCCCGCATCTCAGGGGATTTTTTAACGCCTGCGCTCTCATTTTTTCCCGCCCTGCTCGCGCCTCTGCCTCTCCTCTTGCTCCCTCTGCGCTAGAACCCCGCTCTTCTGTTTTCTCACCGTCACTGGATTCGTAAAAATCGTCGAATTCGGCATCACTACGCGGTCTCCATCCGGCGTGGTAATCAATGTCGCCCGCGCCTGAATCTCATCCACCGCGCCCTCCATTCCCACCACGCTGATTTGGTCCCCTATCTGAAACGGCTCATTAATCAGCAGCAAAATCCCCGCCAAAAAATTCTGCAGAATGTCCTTGAATGCGAATCCAATCGCCACTCCGCCGATTCCCAGCATTTTGATCAAATCGCTCAGCGTGAACGATGGTGCCACAATCGAAAGCGCCGCCATCAGCCCCACAATCAAAATGCCCAGTTGCACCAGCTTCGCCAGCAGCGTCGCCGCGTTTCGCCGAATCCCGCGCTTCTCGCCCAGCCGCCGAATCCCCCAGCGGAACAGCCGCGCCGCAATCACGAACAAAATAAATACGGCCACCGCCAGAACAATCTTCGGCAGCAGCCCCACCGCGCCTTGAACGATCCGGTCCGCGCTCCTCCACGCCGTCGCAGCATGCACCGGCGCTAAATGAATCGGTGGATGATGCGCCGAAGTGCTGTTTGCTTGTGCAGGATGCGGCTGCGCGAGCGGGTTCCCCGCCGAGCGACGTGGCTGCGCCGCCTGACCCTCCGGCGTCTGCCCCTGAGTCGCCGGTTTCGCAGGATTCGGCGGCGCCTGCGCCAATGGCTTCGGCAACCCCGACGCATTCGGCAGCGTTGGCTTCTGCTGCGCCTGTGCTGCCGGCTTTGAAGGGCTCTGCGGATTCGTCTGCGCGAGCAGCGTCGGCAACCTCGCTACGTTCGACAGCGCAAACTTCTGCCGACCCCGCACCTGCGGCACAAACAAAATCGCCGCGCATGCCACGCATACGTATCCAACCCGCACCCGTGCCAAGCTCGCGTGTCCAACGCGCATCAATTCCAAGCTTGCCCCACCACGCACGCGCGCTATATCTTCGAAATTCCGGAAACTCATCCCCAACTTTCGCTCAACTTATCGCCTACCGTCGCTCTAACAATGATTCCCCGCAATCCTCGCGCGTCTCACTCCGGAGCAAGTGCATCTGCGGCTCCATCGGGACTCGCTATAATGGAAATCGCCGGGACAATGCTGGACAATCCAGCCGGCTAGTCGCGCCTTTATTGACTAGCGTCGTCTAACCAAGACAGCCCGGTTAAAAAAGTCGTCCTGATTCAGACGATGTTGTACCTCTCCATCGCCTCGCGTTAAGCTTTCCGCCGCATGGCACACCCCTCCGCACTCATCCTTCTAATCCCGCGCATCCACTGGCTCCCCATCATCATCTTCCTCATCACCTACATCTTCATCGCCGTCGAGAGCGGACGCGGCAGCCGTCTAGATCGCACCGCCGCGGCCTTCTGCGGAGCCGTCGCCATGGTCCTCGTCGGAACCGTCTCCCTCGACGCCGCCTATCGCGCCGTCAGTTGGGACACCATCATTTTTCTCCTCGGCATCATGATCCTCGTCGCGCATTTCCAGATCGCGCACTTCTTCGACTGGATCGCCGCCCAAGTCGCGCGCGTCGCTCGCACCCCCTTCCAATTCCTCGTGCTCCTGATTTTCACCTCCGGCATCCTCGCCGCATTCTTCGTCAACGACACCATCTGTCTCATGTTCACGCCCATCGTGCTCGCCGTCACCGAGCGCCTCCGCCTCCCCAAAATCCCCTACCTTCTCGGGCTGGCCACTTCTGCCAACATCGGCTCAATCATGTCCGTCACCGGCAATCCGCAGAACGCTCTCGTCGGCGTCACCGCGCACTTCACCTTCCTCGGTTTCCTCGCGCACCTCGCGCCCATCGCGCTCATCGGACTTGTTCTCGACGCCGCGCTGCTCACCCTCTTTTTCCGCCGCCAAATCTGGCACGCTCCGCCGCTCGAACATACGCCCGAAACAATCCCCATCGTCCTCGACCGCTCCTTGCTCATCAAGAGCGCCATCGCCGCGCTCCTCGTCCTTGTGTTGTGGATTTTGAATTTTCCGTTTCCTCTGGCCGCTGCCGCTGTGGGCGCACTGATCCTCATCATCGGCCGCGTCAAATCCGAAAATATCTATCGCCGGCTTAACTGGGAACTGCTTCTGTTTTTCGCGGGATTATTTGTGGTAATGCAGGGATTCGAAAATTCCGGCGCCGTCGCTTACCTCATCAACTTCTTCACGCCGGGCTTCACCGGCTCCATTCACGCGCAACTTTTCTCCGTCAGCGGAATCATGCTCGTGCTTTCCAATCTCGTCAGCAACGTTCCGGCAGTCCTGCTCGTCCGTCCGCTCATCAATCAATTTCCCAACGCGCATTTTCTCTGGCTCGTCGTGGCCAGCACCAGCACGCTCGCCGGCAACGCCACGCCCATCAGCTCCGTCGCCAACTTAATCGTCCTGCAACTCGCCGCCTCCGGCGCCAGCGCAAACACAGCGGGCACGCGCATCCGCTTCTCCGAATTCGTCAAAGTTGGCCTCACCGTCACCATCCTCACCACTTTAGCCGCCATCGCCGTCCTCGCCGCCGAATCCCGCCTCTTCCCCGGTTTATAAAAATTTCGGAGCGCCAGAAACGAGATCCGCCGCGAATTTCTGTTCGCGGCGGATTCGTTCACATCACATTGTCATTCCGAGCGCCTGCCCGCGGCAGGCAGGGATGCGACCAGCATCCGGCGAGGAATCTGCATTTGCTTTATGCTATCCTCCGCCTGTTCGCCTGCTACTTACTTTTTCGCGTAGGAATAATTCTGATTCACCTGGTCCCAGTTCACCAGGTTCCACCACGCCTCGACGTATTCCGGCCGCCGGTTCTGATACTTCAAATAATAGGCGTGCTCCCACACATCCAGCCCCAGCACCGGCTTTTTCCCTTCCATCACCGGACTATCCTGATTCGCCGTGGACTCCACCGCCAGCTTCCCATTGTTCACCAGCAGCCACGCCCATCCTGAGCCAAACCGCTTCGCCGCCGCATCGTTGAACTTCGTCTTAAACTCCGCGAAGCTCCCGAACGCCGACTTGATCGCGTCGGCAATTTCCCCGCGCGCCTCGCCGCCTCCGCCTTTTTTCATCAGCGGCCAAAACAGAGTGTGATTTGCGTGTCCGCCGCCGTTATTCCGCACCGCGGTGCGAATCCCCTCCGGCACTTTTTCAATCTGGTGGAGCAATTCCCAAACTGAGAGCTTCTGCAAATCCGCGTGGCCCTCCAGCGCTTTGTTCAAATTGTTGACGTAACCGCCGTGGTGTTTGTCGTGATGAATCTCCATCGTCTTCGCGTCGATATAAGGTTCCAGCGCGTCGAATGAATACGGCAACGGTGGCAATTTATGTCCCGCCGCTTGAGCGGCCGCTTGTGCGTCTGTCATTTTTCCTCCTCAAAATTCCGTTCGTGCCCCACAATTATACTCCCGCCCAAGATGCAGTGACGAGTGACAAGTGACGAGTGCCGAGCAAGCATTGATTTCACGAGCCACTGCAGTTTGCCTGCTGACCACTGTCCACTGTCCACTGACCACTTTACCCTCGCGCCTGCTCTCCGCTCGAAAAAAGCGCCGGGCTGAAGCCCGCCGCCACAATTCCCGCTTCATCGCGAAGCGTTTCTGCGATAAATTCCTTCGGCGAAAACCGCCAGCGGCCAACAAGGAGGGCCATGCCCAGCATCGTCCACGTCGAAAAACATTTCACCGCCACCGCCGCGGTGCGCGACATCGTCATCGGCATGTCCGACGGACTCACCGTCCCCTTCGCCCTCGCCGCCGGAATCACCGGCGC
>DASUAV010000055.1:0-28935 GCA_035763605.1 Candidatus Acidiferrales bacterium | reverse complement strand
GAGGCGGGAGCAATCGTTGCCCTGGCCACGGATTTCAATCCGGGCACGAGTCCGACGCTTTCGATGCCGATGATTTTGTCGCTGGCGTGCACGCAGATGCGCATGACTCCCGCCGAAGCGATCGCCGCCTCAACGATCAATGCCGCGTCTTCGTTAGGCCGAGACAAGCGCATCGGATCACTCGAAGTTGGCAAGTTCGCTGATCTTGCGGTGTTCGATGTGGCTGACTATCGCGAAATTCCCTATTATTTTGGCGTGAATCATTGTGTGATGACGATGAAGAGTGGGCGCGTGATTTACCTACGCGAATCCAAAGCTGCCTATCTGGAATAAACAGAGGATTGAATTTGAAAACACGATCGTCAGCGCGCAAGAATCAGTCATATCCAGGCAGGAAATTCGCATGGACATGAGGCACTTCGTGATTTTGTTAGCGGTTTCCGTGATCGCGGGAATACTTTGCCCATCCAGAGCCCGCGCGCAGGGGCGCTCGTGCGAGAGCTTGTCGGAATTGAAGCTGGCCGATGTGACGATTCAATCCGCGAAATCTACGCCCACTGGAAAACTAGCGGTTCCGGCTGATGGACCCGATGCGCCTCCGCAAACGTTCGAAACACCTGCTTTTTGCCGCGTGCGGGGCGTTATCAAGCCGACTGCCGATTCCGATATTCGATTTGAAGTGTGGATGCCGAGCGCGAACTGGAACGGACGATTCGAAGGCGCGGGCAATGGCGGATTCGCCGGAGCCATTAATTATGGTGGTCTCGCTGCTGCCGTGCGCGCCAGATTTGCCGCGGCTTCGACGGATACCGGGCATGAAGCCAATGGCATCGAGGCAAAATGGGCGCTCGGTCATCCCGAAAAGGTTATTGACTTCGGCTACCGCGCCATCCATCTGACTACGGTTGCAGGCAAAGCGATTGTCGCGGCATTCTATGGTTCGCCTGCGAACTACTTCTATTTTTCGTCGTGCTCGAACGGCGGACGCCAGGCACTCATGGAGGCGCAGCGATTCCCGCAGGACTACGACGGAATCATCGCGGGCGCGCCGGCAAATTACTGGACGCATCTGATGGTCGCCGCAATTGCAGGGGCCCAAGCTCTTTATTCGAACCCGGCAAGCTATTTATCCGCAAACAAACTTCCCGCCATTCACGCTGCGGTGCTCGCTGCCTGCGATGCGGCTGATGGTGTAAAGGACGGAATCATCAGCGACCCCAGGCAGTGCCATTTCCGCCCTGAAAAACTCCTTTGCAGTGGGCCTGAGACGAATGCTTGTCTTACCGCACCTCAAATAACGACTCTCGAGAAAATCTACGCCGGCCCGCGTGACTCCAAAGGCCGGCAGGTTTTCTCCGGTGAGATGCTGGGCAGCGAACTCGGTGCGAACGGCTGGGCTGCCTGGATTACTGGGCCGGCTCCCAACAAAAAGGGTGCGGGCTTCTTCTTCGGTAACTATTTTTTCTCTAACATGATTTTTGATGATCCAGCCTGGGATTTCCGCACGTTCAATTTCGATAGTGGAGTTCAGCTTGCGGATAAAAAGATGGCCCGCATCCTCAATGCGACCGACCCGAGGCTTGCAGCCTTCAAAGCGCGTGGCGGAAGGATGATCCTTTATCACGGCTGGGCAGATCCGGCGATTTCGCCGCTTAACACCATCAACTATTACAATAGTGTGCTCGACGCAATGGGCCGTCAGCAGACGGGAAATTTTGTTCGCTTGTATGTGGTTCCGGGAATGCAGCATTGTGGCGGCGGGCCGGGGCCGGATTCTTTTGGCGCGCTTCCCGCATCCGATGCTGATGCGGGGCACAGCATTTTTGCGGCGCTCGAAGGATGGGTTGAGCACGGCGTCGCACCGAATGCGATTATTGCAACGAAGTACGCGCAACGCCCGGGCGCTGCGCGAGTCGTCGAGATGACTCGTCCCTTGTGCCCCTATCCGGAGGTCGCGGAATACAAGGGCACGGGCGACATTCATGATGCCGCGAATTTTGTTTGCAAACTGACGCCATAAAGGATTCATTCCGCCATGCCACGTTTGATTGAATGCGTACCCAATTTTTCCGAAGGCCGCGATGCCGCGAAAATTGACGCCCTGGTGGCCGCGATGCAGTCGGTTGAGGGCGTGTACGTTCTCGATCGCGAAAGCGACGCGGACCACAACCGTTGCGTTATAACGCTGGCCGGCGAACCGGAACCCGTCGCCGAGGCGGCGCTTCGCGGTGTCGGCAAGGCACTCGAACTGATTGACCTCACGAAGCATTCCGGCGCGCATCCGCGGCTTGGGGCTACGGACGTAGTTCCGTTCATTCCTGTGGATGGAGTGTCCATTGAAGATTGCGTGGCGCTGGCGAAAAAAACGGGCGCGGAAATTTGGAACCGCTACAAAATTCCCGTTTATTTTTACGAGGCTGCGGCTGCAAGACCGGAGCGCGTCAATCTGGAAAATGTTCGCAAAGGGCAGTTTGAGGGCGTGCGCGAAGAGGTGCTCACAAATCCTCAGCGCTCGCCGGACATCGGCGAAGCGCGTTTGCATCCGACGGCGGGGGCAGTCATTGTCGGCGCGCGCAAGTTTCTCATCGCGTACAACATCAATCTGAATACGCCCGACGTTTCCGTGGCCAACAAAATCGCCAGAGCGATTCGCTTTTCCAGCGGCGGATTACGCTACGTGAAGTCCATGGGCGTGGACCTGAAAGCGCGCAAAGTCGCGCAGGTTTCCATCAACATGACCGATTACGAGCAGACGCCGCTGCATCGCGTTTTCGAAATGGTGCGCAGCGAGGCGGCGCGTTACGGCGCTTCGATTATCGGGAGCGAGATTGTCGGACTGGTTCCGAAGCGCGCCATCGAAATGACCGCGGATTTTTATTTGAAGTTCGAAAATTTCTCGCCCGCGCAGGTTTTTGAAAATCGCCTCGCGGCGGCGCTTACAGGCGTTCCGCTCGAATCCGGCCCAGGGAAATTGGCGGCGCTTGCGCGGCCGTTCCTGGACGCTGTTGCGGAACCGACGGCGACTCCCGGTGGTGGCTCGGTTTCCGCATTCGCGGCAGCGCTCGCTGCGAGCCTCGCGCAAATGGTCGCGGGCCTTTCGCGCAAGAAAAAATCGCAGGCAGCTTACGTTGACCAGCTCAGCGCGGCAGTGGCGGAGATGCGCGCGGCAGCGGCGGAGCTTTCGGCGGCGATTGACAAAGATGCTGCGTCCTACGACGCCGTGCTCGCCGCGTTCAAATTGCCGAAGGACACGCCGGAAGACGCGCGGCATCGCGAAGAGGCCATTCAGAAAGCGACGCGCGGGGCTGCCGAGGTGCCCATGTCCGTTGCGCGCAAAGCTGTTGAGATTTACGAACGGCTTGGGCAACTGGAAGCCATATCGAGCGCTTCTATGCTTTCAGACCTCCGCGTGGCACGCTTGATGGCCGCCGCAGGAGCACGGGGCGCGCTGGCGAACGTGGCCATCAATCTGGATTCGATCACGGATGCATCGTTTGTCGCATCCATGCGCAAGCAGTCGAGCGAAATCGAAGCGCGCCTCTCGGCATCGTCGGCTCACGCGTGAATCGCGGCTGTGCAGAACCAAAAGGTGAAATGAAATGAATGTTTCGCATGTGCGCTCGCCCTCAATCATTTTGACGGGCATTTTGGCCGCTACGTTCTTCTTTGCATTCTGGGCTTCGAGTTCGTTTGCCGCCGATGCGCTGGGCAGCGACGTGATTGCCATGTTCCCAAAGAACATGAGCGAATTCGCCTACGCGGACATGAAGAAGGCGCGGCAGCTTCCGTGGTTCTCGCAGCTACAGCAGCAGATGCTTCCGCCGAATTTCCGCGAATTCGAGCAGTTCCTGCGGTCGGCTGGTGTTGACCCCGACACGCAAATTGACGAACTCGCGTGGGGACAATCGGCGCAAACGGCGAAGCATCCCGCGGAAATTGTCGGAATCGCGCTCGGCTCGTTTTCGCCGAATTCAACGGAAGCGCGTTTCGCATCGCAAAAAATCCCGCACATTGAACTGCACGGCTACAATCTCTGGGCATTTGGTAGCGGCGCGGGCCCGAGCGATATTTTCTTTTTCTTTTTGGACAGCAATACGGCGGCGTTTGGACAGCGCGCTGTGTTGGAACAGTTGGTGAACGTGCATTTTGGCGCGGCGGAGAGCCTGCTCAGCAATACGCAGCTTTATCCGCTCATCAATTCGGCGAACGGCAACGGGATGATTTGGGCGGTGCTCGACAAAGCCAACACGCAACTTGCGCTGCATCAGCTTTTGCCGCAGGCCAGCCAATTCCCGCAGGCGTCCACGATTTTGAATCGCATTCGCAATATGGAAATTCACGTTGAAGCGGAAGATGGCGCGGATGCAAAATTCAACGCCATCTGCGATTCGCCGGAGGACGCCAATCAACTCGCGGCGATGTTGCAAGGCGGAATTGTTTTGCGGCGGTATCAGGTGCAACAGTCGGACCCGGCGCTGGCGCAGGCGCTCTCCAATGTGACAGTGAACGCGTCGGGAAACAGCCTGGGCGTGGATGTAACCGTCACGAATGACCAGCTCGCCGCCATGATCCGCGAACGCGCGTTCGCGATGCCCGCTCCGCAATAGCATTTACAGGGCTGGCACCGCGGTACGGCTCACCATCTTCTGATCTTCTCTGATTAATGCTTGCACTTTCCTTTCGGCTAACCTTTTATCGTTCCGGCCGTCTCTACGAAAGCCGTTGACAAACGCAAGCCCTTCAAGTAATTTGCGCGCCAGCGAGCCTTGCCTCGGCAAATGAAACAAATGGTTCTACGACCGGGCATGCTCTTTTGGTGTTCGATTTCGAACAACGCGCGGCTTGTTCTCTGGGGTGGATTCAAGCCTGCGCTTTGCGGTGATTCACCGAACTGGACTACCGAAAATTGAGGCGTCCGCATAAGGAGGAAAGTATGTCCCCTCGCACAAATCATGAATTCAGGAGCAGCCGAATTGCTCTGGGCGCCGGCATTAGTGCAGTCTTCGTAATGCTATTTCTGTTGGGCGCGCGGGCGAACGCTCAAACATCCTCGTCCGGCGTTGTGCTCGGCACAGTCACCGACGCGAGCCACGCGGTCATTCCGGGCATCGAAGTGGACTTGACGAACACCGCCACGAATATCACGGTGAAGCAAGTCACCAATGCCAGCGGGCAGTACGTGTTTCCTGTAGTCACACCGGGAACCTACCACATCGTTTTCAAGAACGATCGATTCCGCACAGCGAGGCTGGATAACGTCGTGGTCGAAGTCAACAAGAGTTTCACGGCCAACATGCAGATGCAGGTTGGCGAGGTAAGCCAGACAGTTGAAGTCCAAGCCACAGCGCAGGCAGAATTGCAGACGACAGACGCGCAGGTCGGCGATGTTCTCGCTGGCCAAGAGCTCCGGCATTTGCCCACATTGGGTCGCAATGCCCTAGAACTCCGCAATTTGCAGCCGGCCACGACGCAGGGAGGTTTTGACTCTGGTGGCACTGTCGCTGGAGCGCGAAGCGACCAGAACACCATTACCCTTGACGGCCTCGATATCTCGGACAGTATCGTCGGCGGCCAGGGTGTTCGTGAAGGTCAGCCCGCCAGCATTGAGAACGTCCAGGAATTCCGCACGGGGGTTACTAACGCAAACGTCGACTTCAGCCGCTCTTCGGGTGGCGACACAACGCTCGTCAGCCGTTCCGGCTCAAACGCCTTCCATGGTGACGTTTACTGGTATCATCAAAACTCCGCCCTCAATGCCAACAGTTGGGATAACAACCGTGTCGGCACTCCTAAGCCCAAATTCAGGGACAATCGCGTTGGCTTCAGCATCGGCGGGCCGATCATCAAGAATCGCACTTTCTTCTTTGGCAATTACGAGGTTCATCGCTTCCCAAACGTCCAGAATTTCGTGGACGTCGTTCCCAGCCAGACGCTCGGAACCGGCACTCTGACCTTTAACGATTGCGCTGGCGGATTTAACGCACAGGGTGCGTGCCAAGGTGGGAACCCAGTCGCTTACAACCTCGGGACTTCCACGGCTTGCGGCGCGGCTACCGTGGCAAACCCGACTGGCGGCGGCGCGCTCTGCGATCCTCGTGCTTTGGGTCTCAGCCCCACGGTAAAAGCTCTCTGGTCTCTGATGCCCGGAGGTAATAGCGCAGGAGGCGATGGACTGAACACTCTCGGATTCGCGGGTCAGGCGGCTTCACCCACTAAGGATGATGATGTCAGCTTTCGCTTGGATCACAACTTTACTGACAAGCTCCATTTCTTTGGCCGCTACTTCTACGACCGCGAGTTGCTTCCGTCGGTGCAATTTGATATTCGCAATGGCAATCCCTCTCAGATCGGCCAGTTCCCAAACCGCCAGGACGGTGCCTATGGCGGGCTTGATTACCAGGTGTCTTCGAACATCACTAACGCCTTCCGTTTCGCATGGACCCGCGAGCGCGCCGACGTTATCCAAGTGTCCGCGCTGGCTTCTGCCAACGAATTGGCTCTTAGTGGCACACAAAGCGCAGTCTCTGGAATAGACGTTGGGCTTCAACCCTCCACGACATTCTTGAATGTGCCCATTGACAATAGTGAAGGAAATTCCCGGACCCAGTTCCTGAATGGCGCCACAAAGGAGATTGTCGATAATATTTTTTGGAATAAAGGCACGCACACCATCACGGCTGGAGGCGATATTCACCTGCTGCCCTTCGTGCTCTCGCATACGGACCACAACATCGCCACCACTTCGCCGGTCGCTTTGCTGGATTCCTCGGGACAGACGGGAACTATCGTCATTCCATCGTCCGACCGGCCTCCTACCTGCGCACCGGCGACTCTTACGGCTCCCGCTGTCACCGCGAATTGTTTGCTGCCTGGCGACGTTGCGCGCTGGAATTCTCTTTATGTCGGAGCCTTGGGCATCGTGAACAACGTCAACCTCGTTGGCGCACGTGGCGGGAATCTTCAGCCTCTTCCCCTACTTACGAATGTGAATAGTGATACAACCGAGGGCGCATACAACTTCTACGCGCAAGACACTTGGCGCATGAAGCCTTCGCTTACGCTTACTTATGGTTTGGGTTACGGCTGGCAAACTCCCGCTCACGAAGCCAACGGCCTGCAATCCTTGCTCGCGAACAACAGCAATGGGGACAGCATTGTGCTCGCTGACAAATACATCAGCTCCAAAGCTTCCGCCGCCCAGCAAGGCAACGTATTTAATCCTACGGTAAGCTTTGTTCCGATTCGCGATTCAGGTCGTAGTTCTCTTTACAACACTGACTGGAGCGATTGGGCTCCGCGTGTCTCAGCCGCCTGGAATCCGTCTTATGACAGCGGTTTCCTCGGCCGAATTGTCGGCCGGGGCAAGACCGTCATTCGCGGCGGGTTCGGCATCGTTTACGACCGCACGAATATAGTGAGCAACGTTCTCTCTTCGTTGCTTGGCGTCGGTTTTAGCGATGTTTTCGAGTCATCTCCTCTGTGTAATGACTCCGGCACTCCGGGCGGTGGCTGTCCTGCCGCTCCTGTGGCTGGGGTTAATCCCGCCCTGAATTCCTTCCGCGTGGGACAAGACGGAACCATTCCACTCCCCACCGTAACTGGCCTCACTTCACCGATCGTGCCGTCCAGCTTCAATCTGTTCACGAACCCGGCTGGGGGAGAGAGCCTGGCCATCGGCGTGGATCCCAACTACAAAATTGGACGGAGCTATTCGCTCGATTTCACCATTCAACGCGAGTTGCCGGCTAATTTGCTTCTGGAAACCGGCTACATCGGTCGTCTAGGGCGTCACCTTCCCAGCGCCCTGGATCTTTCCGCATCGCCTTACTTCTTCAAGGACCCGACCAGCGGCCAGACTTTCGCGCAGGCCTTTGACAACGTCGGCTGTGTCCTACGTGGAAGCGCGGGCCAGCAGGTAACGCCGTCATTCACATGCCCGGCTACTGTGCAGGACCAGTCCTTCTTTGAGAATCAACTCCCGCAGATGTGCGCGGTCCTTTGTGGTGCACTGCAATTGCCCGCGACTGACAGCTCTACACAGGTGATGGAAGCTCTCGCCGGCCCCAACTTCACTGATGGTGATCCTTTTACTGCTTTCGTGATCATGGATTCCTACCGTGATCTCATCGGCCTGCCCAGCTATAACAGTCTCCAAGTCTTCGGCGCAAATTTGGTAGAAACCGGCGAAGGCACTTCGAATTACAACGCCTGGTTCGTGAGCTTGCACAAGCGCGCCTCAAACGGCCTGCAATTCGCGGTCAACTACACGTTGTCGAAGTCTCTTGACGAACAGGGGCAAGTCGAAAACAACGCTTCGCGTTTCAGCACTCCATTTAACAAGAAGCTGCAATATGGGCCGTCGATCTTCGACCATCGCAACGTTCTTAACGCCACTTACGATTACGAGCTTCCCTTTGGAACGGGCCGCTTCAGCGCGCATGGTTTCGCCAATAAGTTCGTTAGCGGCTGGTACACGGCCGGAATTTTTACTGCATCGAGCGGCGTCCCTGTGTACCCGACGCAAGGCGGAAACTTTGGCAGCGGCTTCTCGGCAAACAGCGGAGCAGTAGCGCTCATTCCGACAGCATCCGTCAGTACTGGCGTGCATCACGGCGTCGCCGGTTCCGGCGGTATCGGCACCTCAACCACAGGGATTAACCTGTTTGGGGATCCGGCACAGGCTGCTTCGGATTTTCGCGTGCCTTTGCTCAGCGCCGATGGGCGTACTGGCGAGGGGAATCCGATTTACGGATTTGGGTTCTGGAATTTCGATATCGAAGTCGGCAAGGAAACGACGATTACTGAGCGCGTAAAGTTGGCTTTCTCGGCGGACGCTTTTAATCTCTTTAATAATGTTAATTTCTCGAATCCAAGTCTGGATTTGACCAATCCAGCGAATTTCGGAGTGGCGACGTCCACGAACACTCCGACGAATCGCAATTCCTCCGCGCGGTACTTGCAGTTGGGGTTGCGTATCGAATTTTAGGGGGATTGCAGAACAGGAGCTCGCTGCAACGCGTCAGCCCCGCGAGCACATTCTAAGAGTGTGCCGGTTTTCTGTGGAAACTCCTCACCAATCTCGCGGCAAAATGCCCGTTATCCGATTCGTGGCACGCCGCGCCGTCTCGCTGCACCCTCACCTCGATTTGATCTTCCTGCTCTTCAATTACCACATCGCAAAGCGCCGCATCGTCGCCTCGGGCTGCAATAGCCTTGCAGCACTGATGATCCACCTCGTTGGCGAATTCGCGCTGCTCGGCGATGCTCAGGCCATGTCGTCCGGCGACATGCTCAATGGCTCCGCGCAAGCCCGCGTGCACGCGCCGATCGTCGCTCACCCTCAATTCCGTGCGAATGGCTTCAACGCCCACTCTTCTCCACCGTATGAATGTCGCACGCTTCGCGGCAGTCCGGACAGTAATACAACCCATCCTCGCATAGCCGAATGGCGTGTTGCGACTGGCAGTAGGTGCAGTACTTCTCGCACTCGCAGTACCTCTCTTCTTTGTCGCACTGCGTGCAAACCACCGGCCCGCTCATTGGCGTTCTCCTGGAAGCGCTTTGAGAAAATCTTAGGTCATCGCGCTGACACTGGCAAACTGCTTTGCCAGCAGCGTTCCAATCATACCGCCCCTGCGGCGCACAACCCTCTGCCAGCTTCGGGTTGCATCTGATACTCACTTGCAATTGCAGATTAGCAAGGGACTCTGCAATTACGAAAGTGAGAGGCCGAATAGAACTATTCCTGTTCGGCCGTCGCCGTTCATAAAGCTATGGCATCTGCACGGTGGCAGAACGGCTCAGGCGAAAGGTCGCGTGCGATTCGGCAGGCAAGGTAATGTCCTTCTTGCCGGTTAACGCAGCGCCCGCTGTTCCCGCGCCGCCGCCTGCCGCTGCGCCGATGGCCGCGCCTTTGCCCCCGCCGGCGATTCCGCCGATAATGGCACCGAGAGCTGAACCACCGCCAATGGCTACGACGTCGCGCTTCTTGTGGGACTTCCCTTCCATGGTGAGAGGCTCGGTACGCACGGGAACCCATGCGCCGTTCACCTGAACGGATTTTAATTCGAGAGAGAGCAACGCGGGTTTGGACAAGCGGCCTGAGGGTCTTGCTTCAACCACCGAGCCGCGAGCGCGCGCGTCGCGCTTGACGATGACGCGCCCGTGCACAGTTACAGGCTGAGAGATAGTAGCCTCGAAACTGTCGCCGGCGGAGCTGTCTTTGCTGGACAAAGCGGTATCGAGAGTCACATGGATTTCCGTGCCGGATGGAATCGTGACGGGCTGCGGCGCGGGCGCGCTGGCAGCTTCAGAGCTTGAAGCGGGCGAAGAGCCTCCGGCGGAAGATGCCGGTTGCGCCGCAGACGCATTGGCGCCTCCATTGGTGTTGTTCGAATTGCTTCCGTTGCTCGAGCATCCGCTGAAAATCAGCGCGCAGGCAAGAGCCGCTGCCGCGCCAAATGATGAGTACCAAGAGCGTCTCAATGGACACCTCCGAATCGTTGATAGTTCGCTGCTGGGGTGCATTCAAGAATAATACGGAGCGGGCAATCCGGCAAAAACGTGCGCGCTGAGTGCGCGGAAAAGTCAACCCCGCGAAATCTGAGGCTAATGCTTGCGATTCGCTTGGAGCGCGAAAGGTCTGCGTTCACGGAAATTGTGATAGATTGAATGAAATGTCCAGCCAAACGACATCTTCCTTGCATCGCGTTCTCATCGTTGAGGACGAGGAAAACGCACGCAAGGGCTACGAAGCGCTTCTGCGCAAGTGGGATTGCGATGTTCTGGGCGTGGCGACCGCTGAGGACGGCATGGCGAAGTTCGCGGATTTTCAGCCCGTCGTGGTTCTCGCGGATGTCGAGTTGCCGGGCATGAACGGGCTGGAGCTTCTGAACCAACTTCATCTGAATTCGCCGGAGACGCCCGTAATCATCATCACAGGGCGCGGGAGCGACGAACGCGCGGTGCAAGCGATTGAGGCAGGCGCGTTTTGGTACATCGAAAAGCCGCTGAAGCCGCCTGTGTTGCGTTCGCTGCTGGAGCGCGCCATGGGCAAGGTGCGCGACCGCAAGGAAGTGGCGGCGCTCACGCGCCAGTTACGGGATGCGGGTCGGCTCGGCGAGATGGTGGGCGGCTCGAAAACGATGCAGGATGTTATGCGGCAGATTGAAACTGCGGCGCCTTCGACGGCTTCGGTTCTCATCACCGGCGAAACAGGAACAGGAAAAGAGATCGCCGCGCGGACCATTCATCAACTTTCTCCGCGCGCGCATCAGCCATTCGTGGCCATCAACTGCTCAGCCATTCCGGAATCGCTGATGGAAAGCGAAGTTTTCGGGCATGAGCGCGGCGCGTTCACCGGAGCTGCAGAACGGCGGCTCGGCTGCTTCGAATTAGCGGATGGCGGGACTCTGCTGCTGGATGAAATCGGCGAGATGCCTGCGGCGACGCAATCGAAGCTGCTGCGTGTGCTGGAAGATCACAAGATTCGAAGAATCGGCAGCAAAGTGGAGACGCCGGTGAACGTGCGGGTGCTGGCTGCTACGAATAAGGATCCGCAGCAGGCGGTGGCACAAGGGCATCTGCGGCAGGATTTATATTTTCGCTTGAACGTATTTCATATTCATCTGCCGCCTTTGCGCGAACACAAAGACGACTTGCCTTCGCTTGTCGAGCAACTGCTGAAAGACATGAACCAGAAGCACGGACTGCAGACCAGCGGCATCAACTCCGACGTGATGGAGCTGTTCAAATCGTATCCGTGGCCTGGCAATGTGCGCGAACTTCGCAACGTGCTGGAGCGCGCGGCGATCGCCTGCAATCACGGCTCGATTGGACGGCAGCATCTGGCGGATGATTTTGCGCGCGGGCCGGTGGCTCAAGCGGGGGAACTTTCGGGGCTGCGCTTTCCTCCCGGCACAACCGTGGAAGCGGCGGAGCGCGAACTGATCCTGCAAACGCTTCAAAACACGAATCAGAACAAGACGCGCGCGGCCGAGTTGCTGGGCATCAGCCTGAAAACGCTGCACAATAAGTTGAAAGAGTACGAGGCTTCACGGAAAGATGACGTTAAGTCTGAAAAATAAGTTTACGCTGGCCACTGCTGCGCTGGTCCTCGTGGTCGTCGCCCTGATTTCCGGCCTGTATGTAGCCCGCCTGACCCGGCAAGTTATCGCGCAGGCGCATGATCGCTCGCAGTTCGTCTTGCAACAGATTTTCGTGGCCGCACAAAACGCTCTTCGCGAAGCGGCAGAGAGCGGCGCCGCACCGGTGACTTCTGCGCCGGAAGATATTCGCGCTTATGTGCAGAAGACGCTGGGCGATGATGCGGGACTGTCGGCGCTGATCGAGTCGGACATGAGCTACTCCGCAACAGTGTATGAGATCACCATCAGCGATAATTCGGGCACCGCGCTGGTTTCCAGCGACGCTTCGCTTCCAGGAAATCCGGTGGCTCTGCGGCCGAAGCTTTCCACGCTGGTGAGCGCGCCGTTTGCGGAACAGCTTCGCATTCTCGATGGGCCTCCGCGGGTCTATGAACTTTCGCTGCCGTTCAATGTAGGCAAGGAGCCGTTCGGTGAAATTCACGTGGCGATCTCTTCGGCTCTGTTGCGCGACGAAGTCTGGCCGGGATTGCATTCGGCGGCGTGGGTGGCGCTTGCGGCGGTGATACTTTCGACGCTTTTTACGGCGTTCGTCAGCCAAGTGGCTCTCGCGCCGCTGTCGCGCATATCGGCGCAACTGGATCGCATCTCGGCGGGAGAATTCGATCCGGAGCCGGTTACAAAAGCCGGAGAGCTGGGACAGGTATCCAACAAAATCACGAGGATTGGGCAGCAGTTGCGGGATGTGCGCGAGATCTTCAGCACTTTGCGTGAGAACATGAATCAGATCATGTCGGGGCTGGAAGACGGATTGCTTCTTTTTAATGTGGAAGGACGCGCAGTACTGGTCAGCCCGTCAGCGGAAAAATTTCTCGATGTCGGCTCGGAAAGCCTTCTGGGACGCAAAATGGATGAGATATTCCCTTCCGGCCATCCTCTTGCTGAAGCGCTGCGAATTGGGCGCACGGATCAGACGTCGGATTTGCAAACGGAACAGGTGGAAGTTGAACTGCCGGGGGCGCGCGGTGTGCGCCGCGTGGGGGCGAGCGTGCAGCCGATTCAGGAAAACGGAGCGCGCATGGGATTGCTGGTGACGCTTCGCGATCTCGAATCGCTGGAGAAAATCGGGTCGCAATTGCAAGTATCGGAAAGACTCGCGGCGCTGGGACGCGTGACCGCGGGAGTGGCGCACGAGGTGAAGAATCCGCTGAATTCCATGCGCGTGTGGCTCGAAGTGCTGAAGGCGAATCTGCCGCCGGATGCGGAAACGCAGCAAGCCTCGAAAATGCTCGATTCGGAAATTGACCGGCTGGATCGCGTGGTGAAAACGTTTCTCGAATTCAGCAGGCCGGTCGAACTCGAGCGCGAAGAAGTCAATGTGCCTGAGCTTCTGGAGAACGTACTTGCGGCGGCGCGACCCTCGATTGATCGCGCGGGCATTCAGCTTTCGAAGGAGATTCCCGCGTCATTCCCTCCTATGGAATTGGATCGGCGGCTTATCGAGCAGGCGGTGCTGAATCTGGTGCTCAATGCCTGCCAGTCCATGACGGCGGGCGGGCAGCTTTCAGTGGCCCTGCGGCGGCTGGCCGATACGGCGGAAATTTCAATCGGGGATACAGGGCCGGGCATTTCGCCGGAGAATCGCGGCAAGATTTTTCAACTATTCTTCACAACGCGAAAAGGCGGGACGGGCATCGGCCTGGCCAATGCATTTCGATTTGTGCAGTTGCACAATGGTTCGATAGAATTCGATACGGAGGTTGGACGCGGAACAACTTTTCGCATCGAGCTCCCGTTACATCACGTAACGCCTGTTTCGGCATCCTACACGGATTATGGACAGCCGTTCGCCAGGCGGGTCTAGCGAGAGCCATATTTAAGAAGATATCCCGACGTATGTCGAGACCAGACTCAACCCGTCCTCGAATCTGGCCTTCACGGCAAACGCTGAAGCTGATTTCGTCAGCTGTCGCTACGTGTGCCGTTGCGGGTTGCTTGGCATTTCTGTGCTCCGGCTGCGCGCATAATCGCGTGCACGCATCCGCGCCGGTGACTGTTCCACCGAATCCACCGGCACCGGTTCCCGTGGCTGATAAAAGCAAAGCGTCGCCGGACTCGATTCCGGCTCCGGCGACTCCCGGGCCAAAAAATCCGGTGCCGGCGACACCGCCCGCGGAATTGAATCCGAAACCGGAAACTCCGAAACGCCCGGAAACTTCCTCTCCTCAGCCGACGCAGCCGGAGCGGCCTTCGGCGCCGCAAATCTCGCCGCAGATATCGCCATCCGACCAATCGCAGCTCCAGCAGCAGGCCAACCAGCTCATGGCCAGTGCGCAGCAGAATCTTCATCGCTCGGATGGCCATTCGCTCAATTCCACGCAAAAAGACATGGTGGATAAGATTCGCGGGTTCCTGGCGCAAGCGCAGGACGCAATCACGACTGCCGATTGGGAACGCGCGAAAAAACTTTCCGACAAAGCGTACCTGCTTTCTCTCGAACTAGTGAAAACACTTTAGTACCCCCGCAGGAGTTTTCTTTCCTCTCTCGAATTTTTGCCGCAAAACGCGCCGCGAAGCGTCACTGACGTTGCGAGCTTTTCATCCAATCGGCGTATGAGCACGGATACAAAATCTCAGGCCTCGAATTTCAGCATGACGTCGGTACTTTCACCGGTTCTCTCGAATCTGCCGGATCTTTCTCAATTCAATAATCCCGCGAGCGTCAGGGCAGACCTTGTGCGAGGCGTCAAGTATGGACGCGCGGCGGCATCTCGCGTCGCACACTGCTCCAGTTGGGATTTTGAAAATGAGACCGATGCTCTCGATTTAGCGATTGAGAACGTCCCAATCAGCGAAAGCATGAGTTTTGCTTTCCTCAGAGGGTTCGCGGCGGAATTCCGTCATGCTTATCAGCGGCATTGCGGCGCATCGTAATCGCCGGGCGGTCCGGCGCTGCTTTGCTGTAAAATCGGCGTGTGAAAACGTACGATACGCTGATTGTTGGCGGCGGGATCATCGGCGCTTCTCTGGCATTCGAACTTTCGCTCAAGGGTCAGGCGGTGCTGATCGTTGACCGGCAAGAGCCTGGGCGCGAAGCTTCCTGGGCTGCCGCGGGAACGATTTCGCCCGCTCCGGATGCGCCTGCCGGCGCGATGAACGCTCTTTCGCGCGAGAGCTACCGGCTCTATCCTGCTTTCGTCAGCGAACTCGAATCCGCTACCGGAAAATCGGCCGGTTTTCATCCGGACGGCGCACTCGAACTATTCTTCGGTCCGCGCGCTGAAGCCGAGCGCGACGAACGCTTGAAAATCATTTTGGATGCAGGAACTTCGGCACAGTCTGTTTCCCTTGCCGAAGCTGCGCGCATGGAGCCGGCCATTGGCGGGTCGGTTCGCGCGGCGCTTCACATTCGCGACGAAGCCAGCCTCGATCCTCGCGTGGTCACGCGTCTCGCGCTGAACGCCGCGGAAAATGCGGGCGCGGAAATTCGCGGCGGCATGGAAGCGATTTCACTGCTCATCGGCGATGCTCGTTGCAATGGCGCGCTGGTGTCGCCGGTTGAGGAGAATCAAGCGGGACCTTTGAGGGCGCGCACCGGAGAGAAAATCGAAGCGCGTAACGTGATTGTCGCTGCCGGATGGCGCTCGAGCGAAATCGGGGGAGCTGAGGCTTACGCGCCGACGTCGGCGGTTCGCGGGCAGATGATTGGCTTCGGTGCGGTCGCAGGCGCTCCTCGCATTATCCTCCGCTGCGAACACGGTTACATCGCTCCTCGTGAAGACGGGCGCGTGGTGGCGGGCAGTACGCTTGAACCCGGAATGCTCGCCAAAAATGTCACTGGCGCGGGCGTTCAAAAAATCCTCGGTGCGGCCACGGAAATGGCTCCGCTGCTTGGTGATGCGCCGATTCTTGAATCATGGGCGGGGCTTCGGCCAGATTCTCCCGATCATTTGCCGATCATTGGAGCTACGGATGTGGACGGACTTTTCATCGCGACTGGACATTACCGCAACGGGATGCTTCTCGCTCCCGTGACGGCGAAGTATCTTGCGGAATGGATTGCGAATGGCCGGGCGTCCGATCTTTTTGAACTGTTCACGCCGATGCGCTTCGCCGCGAAGCCGCAAAGCGCTGGAAAATCCTGATTTTCAGCCGGAGAAAATGTTCGAGACCGGATTTCAGTGGGGAATGATTCCTGTGTTGCGCTGCGGCTGGCGGTTCGGTGGACCGGGCAGGGTGGAAGCTTGCCCCGAGCTGGTGAAGTTAATCTTTTCAGCGAGCAGATAGAGCGGGCGGTTCAGCGAAACGTCCAGCGTTGTTCCTCGGGGCAATTCCGCTTCGGGGCCGCGCGTGAATAGCACCGCCGCAAGGCCTGCCACAGCGCCGGCGCCGCTACCTATAAGCGCTCCCTTCCCGGTGCGAGATGCGATTGCGCCGATTCCCGCACCTGCCAGGGTTGTTTGCGCGACCGTGTTGGCGTCGCCTGCCTTGTTCGAGTCGCCTTGCACCGTGCCTTCTTTTCCCACAGCTTCATTTCCGCCGGTGCCTGCGTCGCGCGGGATGGCGTCGAAGGAGGCTTGATACCCGTTCGGCAGGATCAGATTGTCGAGCTTGATGCGAATTTCGGCGCGGCCTTTCACGCGGCCCGCGCGCTTCGCCTCGGTGACTTCCCCGCTGACGTAAGATCCCGCAGGAATCGTAATTTTTCCGCCGATCAGGATGGGGAAGATCGTTTCGAGAAATACCGGGTCTCCTGCTTTTGCGCTACGCGTCGAAATGGCGTTGTGCAGCACAAGGGGCAGGACCGTTCCTGTGGGAACTTGCAGATATTTATCGGCATTTGTATTCGCGTTATCGCTTTCTGCTGCTGCTTTTGTCGCAGTGGCCTGCTGCGGCTGGGTTTTCACGGTAATCGGGCCGGCGTTTGCTCCGGAAGCTGCACTCGAGCTCGTGGATGATTGCTGTTTCGGCGGATTCGCCGATTGCGCACCCGCTCTTGGAACCGCGAACATGGCAAGCGTCAGCAGCACAATAATCAACGTATATGACTTACTCATGGCAAACCTCGCGCAACGCTAATCGGATGCTTCACGCTTGAACTCAGGATGCTCCGCACACTGCCTCGAAGTCAATCGCCGGCATCGCTCTTCGGCGCGCGATGAGGCTTACTCCTGATTTGACTCTCACCGTCGCGCCGCTTACTCTGGGTTTTATCACGGCCCGCCACAAAAATCTTGCGCTGGAGGACTCTGAATGGCCAATCTCGCTCTCGTCTACGGTATGCGCTTGTTCCCGGAGGATGAACTGGAATCGGTGGGCGCTGCCACAGTAAAACTCAAGAATGGACGCACGGGAAGCATCACTCTGCATTTGATTGAAGGCTCGAAGGAGCAAATCGAGCAAGCTCTGAAGCAATCGCTCGACGCTTTTTTTGATTTATACCCAGAGATTTGAATCGCGCCGGAGATTTGAAGCGGGGACAATGCGCGCGGCAATTCGCGCCAATGTTCAGATGAGGATCACCGTCTGACCGGTCAGGTCAAAACGTTTGCGGCAGCGGATGTTGCGGCAGGCGACCATGTCGTCCACACGCACCATGTAGGAGCGGGCCTTCGCGAAATGGGCGCGGTCTTCTTCGTTTGAGCCGCGCGGCAGTTCGTTCTTTTTCGTCCGAACTTTCCAGCGCACCGGATAGGTGTTCTCCTGGCGACAGTGCGGACAGGTCAGCGGAATCTGCTTGGTCTCTTCCTTTTCGTCGTAGAGTTTTCTGTCGTCGGCCATATCACCTTTCAGCTTGCCTTTTCGGTTATCGCGGTCGCCGCATCAGGAGGATTCAGGACGCTCTCTACTTCATCCACGGTCACGAATCGCAAGCCTGCATTTTTCCATCTGGGAAGCCAGTATTCCAGCGCTTTTACGGTGTGTTGGCGCTCGCCTCGCGGATTTCGGTGGTCTCCGTCGTGCAGCAGCACGATATCGCCGCCGCCGGCGCGTCGCAAGCGGCGAATCACATTCTGCGCGGGCTGCGGCTTCCAATCCCACATCCAGCGCGACCACATGGCCACTCCGGCGTAGCCCATGCGCCGGACGACACCATCGAGCTGCGGGCCGCGAAAACCGAAGGGCGGGCGCATCCATCGCGTGGGGAGGCCTGTGGCCAAATGGATGGCTTCGTCGCAGCGGATTAATTCGTCATGCAGTATTTTGGCGGAGAGGAAGGTGACGTTCGGATGCGTTTCCGTGTGATTGCCAATGGTATGACCGCGCAAAGCAATTTCCCGCGCGATTTGGGGAAACGCGCGCACGTGCGCGCCCATTACAAAGAAACTCGCCTTCGCTCGGTTGCGCTCGAGCAATTCAAGCAGAGCCGGTGTCGCGGCCGGATTTGGGCCATCGTCGAAAGTGAGCGCAATCGCATTCAGATCTCCAGTGGTCCGCAGGCTCGGCCCGAAAATCTGCGCTCCCGGATACACGGCTCCCCATGTGGCCACCGCTGCGCCGCCAAAGACGACTTCCCTGACCATTGTCGCCGCGCTCATTGGGTCTATTTTCTCATGCCGCAGATTATCCAGCCACTTTTCCATTGTTCGAGGTGCCCTGCTTTGCCATGCACCTCTGTTACGATACCCGCATTGAAAATGCCCGTGTCCACAGCCAAAGTTCCTGTATGGGCGCGCGTTTGCAGCCTCCTTTGGCTGGCATTCTGGACGCCTGTTTACTGGCGCATTTGGGGAGCGCAGAACTTTCTGCACGTGTGCGATATTGCGGTCATGCTCACCTGCGTCGGACTGCTGTTTAGCAATTCCCTGTTGCTTTCGAGCCAGGCCGTCTCTTCCATTCTTACTGACCTTCTTTGGGATGCCGATGCCGGCTGGCGGCTTTTCACGGGACATCCGCTGACGGGCGGGACAAATTACATGTGGGATGCGCATTATCCTTTGTGGGCGCGATTGCTTTCTTTGTTCCACATCATCTGGCCGGTTGTGCTCATTTGTTCGCTCGTGCGGGTGGGATACGATCGGCGCGGTTTTTCGCTGCAAGCGGCCATCGCAGCCGGTGCGGTCTTCGCCGCGCGGTTCGCGAATCCATCTGACAATATCAATTACGCTTTCCGCGACCCTCTCTTTCAGCGGTCATTCGGCCCCGCGCCTCTCCATCTGGTGATTATCTGGCTGGGACTGATTATTTTGATCTACCTGCCCGTGCATCTGCTGCTCTCAAAATTCCTGCCGCGAGCAGAGAATCCCTTCCCTGACGATTCTCTGTCGCTGAAAACCTAAACTCCCCGGCGCGCTCTTCGCTATAATCGAATTGAGGCCAAACGCTCATGCCGCAGCAGGCTGCTTCCGGAATCTTTATCGGCCGAATTTTCAAAATTCCGGTCTATCTGCACTACAGTTGGTTCATCATTTTCGCGCTGATCACTTTCAGCTTCGGCGAACAATTCAAGCAGGCCAATCCCTCCTGGACTCCGGCGCAATACTGGCTTCTGGGCGCAATCATCAGCGTTCTTTTCTTTGCTTCGATTGTGTTTCATGAACTCAGCCACAGCCTTGTCGCCATGTATTACAAGATTCCCGTTCACTCGATTACTCTGTTTGTTTTTGGCGGAATTTCGCGTATCACTCGAGAAGCCGATAACGCGCGGCAGGAATTCAACATCGCTTTCGTCGGGCCGCTATCCAGTTTTGTGTTAGCCGGGATTTTCCTTGTCATCGCCGAAGTGACTGCGCATAACAGTATGGTTCAAGTGCTTTGCTTTTATATGGCGGGCATAAATTTCATTCTCGGCGTGTTCAACCTGATTCCCGGATTTCCGATGGATGGCGGACGCGTTCTGCGCGCTGCCGTGTGGGCCGGAACCAAGAATTACGACAAAGCGACGCGCATCGCATCGCGCAGCGGGCAGCTCATCGCGTATCTGATGATCATTTTGGGCATCTGGGCCATTGTGCAGCCCAGCAGCGCGCCCCGCATTATCGGCGGACAATTCGGAGGCCTCTGGCTTGCTTTCATCGGGTGGTTCCTGCTCTCCGCGTCGCAGGAGACTTACGCTCAAGTGGCCATCCGCCACACGCTCGAAGGGCTGAGCGCCGGAGATGTGATGTCTCCTGACGTGCCGACTGTTCCGCGGAATGTTTCGCTGCAGGATTACGTGCAGGAGGTCCTTCGCACAGGACGCCGCTGCCATGTGGTCACGGGCGATGGCATGGCCGTGGGGCTCGTCACTCTGCATCGCGTACAGCATTTTCCGCGGGACGAGTGGAACAACACTTCCGTTCAGGCGGCGATGATTCCGCTGAACAATATCCACTGGGTTTCGCCGAGTCAGCCTGCGATGGGCGTTCTCGAACAGATGCAGGCGGAAGACGTCAACCAGATGCCTGTGCTGCAGGAAGGGCACATCATCGGCATGATTTCCCGTGACTCGATTCTGCGCGTGATACAAACGCGGCTGCGCGCCAGCCGGTTCGCCGAGAAATGATTCCCTATTTTGCGGCGTTTGCGGTGAAACACTCCTCCGTCTCGCTCCGTCCAATGGACACGGAACTCGCGTGAAGACCGTAGCATCTCTATTACTCACTCTCAAATTGGGAGGCAGCGTATGAAAGCATCATCGGCAGTGGAATTTTTCCGCACGCAAATTCCCGAGAAGCGTCCGGCCATCGCGCGCGCCGCACTCGTTCTAAATCTCTTCGCCGCGCTGATGTGCTTTTTGTTTGTTCCTGCGGGCGCGCACGCGCAAACGGAAAGCAGCGGCACCAAAGCGCCGCCCGTTACCGTTCAGCTTGCCGCGCCGCCCTCAACCAGTACAGCGCCGCCGATGACGCTCACGCTTGCTGACGCGATTTCGCGCGCGGAGAAAAACAGCCCGGATTTTCAATTCGCCGCCACTCAAGTGAAACTCGCGCAGCACAACCAGGTGCAGGCGCGCGCGGCCATGCTTCCCTCGATCAGCGGCCGCGTGGACTATCAGAACACTCAGGGCAATAGAATCTCTCCTGTCGGACGCTTCGTTAGCAATGATGGCATTCACCTTTACCGCGCGTGGGCCGTGGCCAAGGAAGACATGCCTCCCGGATTTTTTTTCCGTGCAGGACCGCGCGCCGCGGCCTATGAAAGCGCGATCGCGACCGCCCAGCGCGAAATTGCGCTTCGCGGACTGCGAGTTACCGTGACTCACAACTACTACGCGCTTTTGATTGCACAGCGCGTCTACGCGAACGCCCAGCAAAATCTTGCGAGCGCGCAGCATTTCCTGCAGATCAGCCAGTCGCTTGAACAGGGCGGCGAAGTCGCTCACACGGACGTAATCCGTTTCCAATTGCAGCAAAGCCAGGCGGAACGCGACTTACAAGAGTCGCAGCTTAGTCTCTCGAACGCCCAAGTCAACCTCGCCGTTCTGCTTTTCGCTAACTTCAACGAAAATTTCACGGTGGTGGACGACCTCGATACGCCTCCGCCGCTTCCCAACTTTCCGGAAGCGGCAAACATGGCCAAGATTCGCAATCCTGTTCTGCAATCGGCTCTCTCTGCCTATCACGAAAGTGGAATCAATGTCTCCGTCGCTCGCGCCGCTTTTTTTCCAACGCTTTCCGTGGAATTTGACTATGGTATCGAGGCCAATCACTTCGCGCTGAAAAGTGTCAATACGACGAGCTGTCCCGCTCCCAACGGCAAGTGCGAGGTTGAACCGAACCTTGGCTACAACCTGACCGCTGGGCTGACGATGCCGGTATGGGATTGGGGCGCGAATTGGAGTAAGCTGCACGCCGCCGAGGACCAGCGGCAATTGGCTCGCGTGAACTTGGACTTCGCGCAACGGCAGGCACTGGCCGCGTTGTACGCGGATTATAATCAGGCTGCGGTTGCGTGGAATGAGCTGGCGAGTTTACGTGAGTCGGCCGATCTCGCGGCGCGCAATCTACAGCTCGTCACGCTGCAATATCAGGCAGGAGAATCGCAGGTGCCGCAAGTGCTGGACGCGCAGACTTCGATGCAGCAAGCACGCGACGCGTATGCTGCGGGCGCAGCGCGCTACCGCGATGCTCTCGCGGCTCTTCAGAGTCTTACCGGGAGTTTCTGAGCGTGCCGCAATCCATCCGTCTGACTCCACCATTTCTCGCAGCACTCTGCGTCGCCGCCCTTATAGCTGGGTGCGGAAGCAGCGCGCCAGAAAAGCAGCCGGTGGTTGACGTTCAAGCCGCTACCGTCTCGCGAAAAAACATTCAGCAGGTTATTTCGGCGGAAGGCGAGCTCTACGCCCGCAACATCGCCACTATCGTTCCGAAAATCAGCGCGCCGGTGGAGAAGTTTTATGCGAATCGCGGGAGCCACGTGCGCAAAGGCCAGTTACTCGCTCAGTTGGAAAACAAAGACCTGGTGGCCGCCGCAGATCAGGCCAAAGGCGCTTATGAGCAGGCTCAGGCAACCTATGCAACCAGCACTCCAGCGGGCGTCTCGCAGCAGCTCCAGCAAGCGCAATTGGACGTGAGGGCCACGAAGCAGGCCGCCGATGCCCAGCGCGCCACGTATGAGAGCCGCAAGAAGCTCTATCAGCAGGGCGCCATCTCTCGCAATCTGTTGAATGAGGCTGAGGTGGCCTCGACGAAGGCGCAAAACGATTATCAGCTTGCGGTCGCGCACCTCGAGGGACTCCAGTCCGGAGGGCTGGATCAGGCGCTGAAATTGGCGCAGGGCCAGCTCGCCGCTGCGAAGGGACAATACGAGGCGGCGCTCGCGAATTTGCAGTACTCGGAGATTCGCAGTCCAATTGACGGCGTTGTCACAGACCGGCCTCTCTACGAGGGCCAAATGGCTGCCGCCGGGCAGCCGCTATTTACGATTATGGATCTCTCTTCCATCGTGGCGCGCGCCTACATTCCTCCGCAGCAAGCGGCGACGCTCAAAGTCGGCGATCCCGCAACGATTTCACCGGGGAACGGCGCAAAAGCGATCTCTGGAAAGGTCAGCGTGGTCAGCCCGGCTCTCGATCCCAACAGCACCACGGTCCAGGTTTGGGTTGAAGCTCCAAACCCGGGCGACCGCATCAAGCCGGGACTCACAGTTCAGTTAAGCATGGTCGCGCAGACCGTGAAGGACGCGCTCGTGGCTCCCTCCGCCGCCATACTGACCGGCGACGATGGCGCAACCACAGTAATGGCGATTGGCTCAGACAATCATGCTCATCAGACGACCGTAAAGACCGGAATTCACTCCGGCGACGATGTGCAGATTCTCAGCGGGTTGCAGGCGGGACAACAAGTGGTGACCACTGGCGCCTATGGGCTGCCGGACGGAGTGGAAGTTCGCGTCGCAGCTCCTGCTAAGGAGGGCGGCTCGTCCGACTGAACGGCTTTTCCCTCTTGTTATGGCCCATTCCGCACAGCCTAATCCTAAGCCGCGCGCCGCCGAATCCAATGGCGAGGCATCCGATTATTGGTTCGCTCGCGAGCACAAATCCATCATTTTTCTCATTATCACGCTCGCCTTTGTAGGGGCGTATCTCGCTTTCAGCATTCCCATTTCCGTTTTCCCTTCAACGGATTTTCCTCGCATCATCATTGGCATAGATAACGGCGTGATGCCCATTGACCAGATGCTGGTCACTATCACGCGTCCGGTGGAGGAGGCTGTTTCCGGAGTCCGCGGGATTGAGAATGTGCAATCCATCACCAGCCGCGGCTCTGCCGAAATAGACCTGTACTTCAACTGGCGCGTGAATATGTTTCAAACGCTGGAGTTGGTCAACGCCGCTCTGGCGCGCGTCGAAACCACTTTGCCTCCGAGCGCGCAAGTCACTTCGCAGCGGCTCGAATTTTCCACATTCCCCATCCTCGGCTACGGGATGACATCGAAAACCATCTCGCAGACGGATCTCTGGCAGATTGCCACCTATCAGATCAAGCCGCGGCTCTCTGGGCTGGTGGGCGTCTCCACTGTGCTCATTCAGGGCGGGCAGGTCCCCGAATTTCACATCATTCCCGATCCGGCTAAGTTGCGCGAAGTCGGCATTAGCATCTCCGATGTTCTCGCGGCCGTGGAACGCTCCAATATCATCAGTTCCCCCGGTCTTTTCGAACGTAATCATGAGTTGTATCTCGGTCTGGTTACCGGACAGGCGCATGACATCTCGGAGATCGCGCATATTTTCATCAAGAATTCTGCAAGCGGCACGCCGGTTTACGTTGGGGACATTGGGCAGGTCCAGCCTGGGGTTGAACCACAGTATACCATCTGCACGGCTGACGGTTCTCCGGCGGTGCTCATTAATGTCAACCGGCAGCGCGACAGCAACACGGTACAAGTGGCCAATGAAGTGAATGCGGAAATGGCCGCCATCGAAAAATCGCTTCCGCCCGGAATACATTTCAGCACTTTCTATGAGCAGTCCCGGACCGTTCGCGAGTCCATCAAAAGCGTACGCGATGCAATCATCATTGGCTTGATTCTTGCATCCGCCGTGCTCGTTCTTTTTCTTCGTGATTGGGGAGCCTCGTTCATCGCCGGAATGGTTATTCCCATCAGCTTGCTGGTGACTTTTATCGTGCTGAAATTCTCTGGGGCCAGTTTCGATCTGATGACGCTGGGCGGCATGGCTGCCGCCGTAGGGCTGATTATTGATGATGCTATCGTGGTCCTCGAAAATGTTGTGCTACATCGCGAGGCGGGAGAGCCTCGCTATCGAGCCGTGGCGCTTACGCTTCAGGAACTCACTGTTCCTCTAATCGGTTCCACCCTCACGCCGATTGTTGTGTTTCTTCCGCTGATCGCCATCACCGGCGTGACCGGAGTTTTCTTCCGCGCCCTTGCGCTTACGATTGGCGCGGCGCTGCTCACTTCGCTTTCGCTCGCGCTTACCTGGACTCCAACTCTTTGCCTTTATCTCCTCCGCAAGAAATCCACTGAATCGGCATCGCATAACAGCGCCGAATCCGCCGCGGCTTCGAATCCTGGTTCGACTGTTTCCGAACCTCAGGCTGCTGGTTCCGAAATGACGCGTATGCTGGAGACCGAAGAACGCGAGCTCATGCGCGGTCATTTCGGAAAAATTATCCGTTTCTACGAAAACTGGTTTCGCCGCGGACTCGCTCGTCCCGTGTGGGTTCCCATTCTTATAGTTCTGCTCGCGGTTGCTTCTTTTTTCTGCTATCGGGCTATTGGATCCGAGCTCCTGCCCAAAATGGATGAGGGCAGCTTCATCATTGATTACGTTACGCCTCCTGGCAGCTCGCTCTCTGAAACAAATCGGATGATCACGCACATCGAGCAAATCATCCGCACTGTGCCGGAAGTCGAAAGCACCTCGCGCCGCACCGGCCTCCAGCTCGGACTCGCCACGGTGACCGAAGCCAACACCGGCGATATTTCCGTGAATCTCAAGACCGATCGCAGCCGCGATATCTTCGCCATCATGGATGAAGTTCGCGATCGCGTGAAAAATGCCGAGCCAGCCGTCGACATTGACTTCACCCAGAAATTGCAGGATATGATTGGCGACCTCACCAACGCGCCTCAGCCCATTTTCATCATGATGTTTTCTCCCGACGCGAATTTGCTCAAGACTTGGGCGCCGCGCGTTGCCGATGCCATCGGCAATATCACTATCGGCAGCGGCAAAGATGCGGAACACCCGGTCGTCGATATTGCCGACGGCATAGAAAACAGCACCAGCGGCCCGGCCGTATCTTTCCAGGTGAACGCCGCGAAGGCCGCGCACGCCGGATTCACCCCGCAGGACGTGGCAAACGAAGCGCAGGCGATGCTTGACGGAGTGCCGGCATCCGCTCCGGTTGTTTTGAACGACCGTCCGTACAAGCTGCGCATTCGCTATCCCGCTGATGTGCGTTCTTCGCTGTCTGCAATGGAAAACACGGTGATTGTGAGTCCCGGAGGGGAAACCGCGAATCTTGGCTCGCTCGCCACGATGACCGATCTGCCCGGCCAAATCGAAATACTGCAGGACCACGAACAGCGCTATGTGGCGGTGACGGCGCGGCTTGAAGGACTCGATATGGGCCACGGTATCGCGCGTGTGCGCGACACTCTCGCGAAAATGAATTTGCCGCGCTCCATTCGCATAGAATACGCGGGCCTTTACAGAACGCAGCAGCAATCGTTTCACGATCTTTTACTCGTGCTGGCGCTCGCCATTGTTTTTGTTTTTCTGGTTCTGCTTTTTGAGTTCCGCAATTTCTCCGCGCCGATTTCCATTCTGGTTTCCGCGGTGCTCTCCACTGCCGGAGTTTTTGTCGCGCTGCTGATCACCGGAATCACCTTCAATCTTTCTTCCTTCATGGGACTCATCATGGTGATTGGCATCGTGGCGAAAAACGGAATCCTGCTTCTCGATGCGGATCAGAAATTCCGCGCCGCCGGATTTTCGGCAGAGGAATCCATTTTCCAGGCCGGGCGGCGGCGGCTGCGGCCCATCACGATGACGGCGCTCGCAGCCGTGGTGGGCATGCTTCCCCTGGCG
Organism: Candidatus Acidiferrales bacterium; assembly: GCA_035763605.1. Classification (GTDB taxonomy): domain Bacteria; phylum Acidobacteriota; class Terriglobia; order Acidiferrales; family UBA7541; genus DAHUXN01. The sequence goes on along the minus strand of DASUAV010000055.1, from coordinate 2,352 downwards.
CTTGCCATCGGCGCGGGTTCGCAGATGCTACAGCCGCTGGCGGTCGCCGTGATTGGCGGACTGCTCATCGCCATGGTGCTGTCGCTGTTCGTGACGCCGACGATCTACTATTACATGACGCGCTCGCGCCACGAGTCAGCCTAAGCGCCTCTCCGAATCGAATTCAAGTGGCGGCGAACCGCTTCCCTTCCTTGTCACGAATCGCCATATGTGTAGAATGGCGCGGATGAAAAATACTCTACTCATTGTCACCGCTCTGGTAATTTCCGGTGGAGTGCCTGCCTCCGCGCGGTCGCGAGCACAAAAATCCGGCGTTGCTCCGCAAAGCGTGACTCTGCGCAAAGTCATCATTGACCAAGACGCGCGGGGGCCGGCGACCACAGACCAGCAAGCGATTCTCGCGCTCATTCAGTCGCGGCAAACCCAAGTGCTCGGAATCACGGTTGTGACCGGAGACGAGTGGCGGGACGAGGAAGTGGCGCACACGCTGCGCATGCTGGAAATCATCGGACGCACCGACATTCCGGTGGTTCCAGGAGCGGTTTTTCCGCTGGACAACACGCCGCAATTCATCAGTGCGTGGGAAAAGCTCTACGGCAAAGTGGTCTATCAGGGCGCGTGGAACTGGCCCGGGCACAACGGAAAAGTCCATGGCGCGCACGAAATTCCGCCTCTCATCGAAGGGCAGCCGCACACGAAGGCATTAAATGAAGACGCGGCACATTTTCTTGTGCGCATGGTGCATCTTTACCCGCATCAGGCGACGATTGTGGCGGCGGGCCCGCTGACGGATTTGGCGCTGGCGATTGCGCTCGATCCGCAGTTTGCGTCGCTGGCGAAGGAACTGGTGGTGATGGGCGCGAGCATCAATCCGCAGTCAGACGATCCGGAATTCCGACTGAATCCTCGGCGCGAATTCAATTTTTGGATGGACCCGGAGGCTTCGCACGCGGTGCTGAGCGCAGATTGGGCGAAAATTACGGATACGCCGGTGGACATTTCAATCCAGACGCGGCTGACGAAGGAAATAATCGCGCAGATTGGGAAGTCGGATTCGCCGGTGGCGCAGTACATCGCGAAGTATGCCGATTCGGAATACATGTGGGACGAGCTGGCGGCGATTTCGTGGCTCGAGCCAGCCGTGATTACACGGACGGAGCAGCTCTATATGGATGTGTCCACGGATGAAGGCGCGTCATACGGAGACACGCTGGCGTGGGCGCTGGGGAACGAGCCCGAAATGATGGCGCGGCGAAAGCCCGTGACCGTGAACGTCAGTTTGGATAAGGCGAAATTTTACGGGGAGTTCGTTTCGCTGATGTCGCGTGCGGTGAACAAATGAACGAGAAAACACGGCGCGCAAGTTTGAACGTGACAAGCACGCAAGGGTGGAAGTTCGCATGTTTGTGCGCGGCCACGCTGGCTGGTATGGCTTTGGTCGGGTCGCGAGCGCAGCCGAGGAAGGCAGCGGCTACGGTGAAAGCTTTCCATTCGCAGCCCGTCGCAAACGAACAGGGATCGCTCGATTACCTGCTCGAAGACGGGCAGATTGTTGACGGCACCGGCTCGCCCGAACGTCGCGCGGATGTAGGAATTCGCGGCGACCGAGTTGTCTTTGTCGGAGATGCTGCCGCAGCGCACGTCACGGCGACACATGTCATTTCGGCCAAGGGTCTCATTATCTGCCCCGGCTTCATTGACCCGCACACGCATGCTGACGCGTACCTGAGCGATCCTGCGCGGCGCAGCAACTTGAATTACATCATGCAGGGCGTCACGACAGTCGTGACGGGGAATGATGGCGGAGGGCCAATTGAAATCGCCGCAACTCTCGACAAATGGCAGGCTGGCGGCATCGGAACAAATGTGGCGCAGCTCACCGGCTTCGGCACGATTCGCCGAGCGGTGATGGGCATGGTCGCCGACGCGCCGACTCCCGCGCAGCTCGACCAAGAACGCGCGGACGTACGCTTGGCGATGCAGCAGGGTGCGTTCGGTCTCTCGACAGGGCTTTTCTATGCGCCGCAAAGTTTTTCGAAGACGGACGAGGTGATTGCGCTGGCCAAAGTGGCGGCGCAATTCGGCGGAATTTACGACACGCACATGCGCGATGAGGATTCCTACTCCATCGGTCTGCTTGGGTCGATTGATGAAACATTGCGCATCGGGCGAGAGGCGGGCATTCCCGTGCATATTTCGCACATCAAGGCGCTGGGACCGGAGGTTTGGGGGGAGAGCGTCCCGGCAATTGCAAAAATCAATGCGGCGCTTGCCGCAGGACAAAAAGTCTTTGCGTGCCAGTATCCGTACAACGGCTCCGGCACGGCGCTCCCTGCTGCGCTGTTGCCGCCG
>DASUAV010000054.1:0-12042 GCA_035763605.1 Candidatus Acidiferrales bacterium | reverse complement strand
CTCATCATCGAAGCCGTCCCCGAAGAAATGGAAACCAAGCTCGAAATTTTCACCATCCTGGACAAATTCGCCAAACCGGGCGCCATTCTCGCCAGCAACACTTCTTCGCTTTCCATTACGGAAATGGCCGCCATCACTTTTCGCGCCGAAAATTGCATTGGCATGCACTTTTTCAATCCCGTTCAGAAAATGAAATTGCTGGAAATCGTTCGCGGCCTGGAAACTTCCGAGCAGAGCGTCGCCGCGTGCGCCGAAGCCGGCCGCCGCATGGGCAAGGAAGTTGTTGTCGTGCGCGAATCTCCCGGCTTCGTCACCAGCCGCATCAACGCGATGATTGGCAACGAAGCGTTTTACATGCTTCAGGAAGGCGTCGCCACCGCCGCTGATATTGACAAAGCGCTGAAGCTCGGCCTCAATCATCCTATGGGCCCGTTTGAACTCGTGGATCTCGTCGGACTCGACGTGCGCCTCAGCATCCTCCAGCATCTGCACCGCACTCTCGGCGATAAATACCGTCCCTGCCCGCTTCTCGAACAATATGTCAAAGCTGGGCGTCTCGGACGCAAATCCGGTCGCGGCGTTTTCGACTACAAAGAAGAGTCCGCCAAATCTCGATCCTGAATCGGCAATCCGGGCGAGAATGAAAATGGGGTCGCCGTTATGAGCAAATCCCCCGAAATAGTCATCCTTCAAGGTGATCTCACCGAGATGGACGTTGACGCCATCGTCAACGCCGCTAACAACGACTTACAGCTCGGCGGCGGAGTCGCCGGCGCGATTCGCCGCAAAGGCGGCGACGAAATTCAGCGCGAATGCGATGCCATTGGCTCGATTCCCCTCGGGGGCGTGGCTATCACCTCTGGTGGACGCCTCAAAGCTCGCCATGTCATTCACGCCGCCAGCATGGAACTCGGGGGACGCACAAGTGCCGCGGATCTGCGCAGCTCCACCGCGCATTCTCTTCGCATCGCCTCGGAACACAATCTCGAAACCATCGCCTTTCCCGCCGTCGGCACAGGCATCGCCCGATTTCACATGCGCGATTGCGCGCAAATCATGCTCTCGGAAGCCATCAAGCATCTCGAAAGCGAGACGTCTCTGAGAAAAATCTTTTTTGTCCTCTTCGATCCCGCTTCTCTTGAAGTTTTTCAGGATACGTGGAAACAATTAGCGAAAAAATGAGTATCCGCGCAATTGCGGCCTGGCAGCGATGACTGAGAGGTTGTTCGTTCTTGTGTGCGTCAGGGCGTAGCTTCAACGAGCCGCAAGCTCAGTGTGCGGGGCTTTGTCAGGGCATGGCTTCAGCCATGCCGCAGATGCGCAGAATCAGCGCGGCTTTCGCCGCTGAGTCGCGTCTTAGGAAGTTGCAGTAGCCGCTAGCGCGTCGCAGGCTTGGTCGGAGTCGCCGCGATCGGTCCACTCGGCGTGGTTTCGGTAGATTTGTACGGAGCTTTCATGTATTTCTCCGCTTCTTGCTGCGCTCCGGCGGTATTGTCTTTCAACTCCTCCGCTTTCTGATACTCATTGATGGCGCGCTCGCGCGATCCCGTCAAATCGAAAATTTTGCCCAGATAAATGTGGCTCCAGACTTCCACCCAGCGATAACTCGGATCCAAATCTCCATCCAGCGCATCGCGAAAGCTGTTGGACGCCGCTGAGTAATTCTTTTCGTAGAAAAACGCCTCGCCGATTCGGAAATCAGCCAGCGAATTGTTCGATTGCGTCGCCAGCGCCTTGTGATACTGCTCGATAGCTGCGGCAAAATTTCCTTGCTCCGCCAGGCTCTCTCCGTACGCAATCAACGCCCGCACTTGCAACTGCGGGCTCAATTTCAGCAGATCATTGTCGGGATCAATCGTGATTCCGTCCGGCTTCGGCTGCCCGAACGTGTCAATCGTAAACGGGCTGCTCGTCCCCACCACCGGCACCACCTTTGTCACCGTGTTTCCTTCCGTCGCCACGCGAATTTCCACCGGCATGTTGAACGTTTCAATCGGCTGCGTCACTTTTCCGACGACTTTGAATCCTTTCGGCGTGCGGTAAACGATGTAATCCAATTTGAATTCCGGGATTCCCGTCGAATTGAGCCATTGCGAAAAAAACGCCACTGTATTCAAGCTCGGCTCGCCGGCTTTCGGCGGCGGCAGTTTGCTCTGCGTCAATTTCTCGAAGTCGTCAATGGTCGCCGTTTTGCCCGCGTGCGCCGTATAAAAATCATGCAGCAGGGAATCGAACGCCGCGTCGCCCATCGCTGTTCGCAGCATGTGAAAAATCATCGCGCCTTTGTCCACCACTACAGATTCCCACTGCCGCGAATACGGCTGCAAACTTTGCGCCTGCGCGATCGGCGCCGCATCTTCGAACATCACCGAGCCGACCGCATAATTCGTCAGCTCCCGCCGGAACCCCGGCTCGCCCTCGGTTTTTTCGATGTACATCGCGCTCACGTATTGCCCCAGCCCCGAAGTTATCCAATCATCCGACGCGGATGCCGGCAAAACCTGATTGCCCCACCACTGCCGCGCGGCCAGATGCGCTATGTCCGACACATTGGCTGCCGATCCCCATGCGCGCGCGCTCAAAAGCATCAGCCCCGGCGCGGAATACTCTTCGAGCGTTCCGTCGGGCAGTTGCGCCAGCGTAATGTTCGGACTCGCCATCGGCCCGAACTCGTTCGAGAAATAGATCATCGCATTGGCGATGGCGTCTCCATATGGCTTGGCCGTTGCCGTCGCCGATGGAGGCGCATAAATCGAAATGTTCAACCCCTGTGCGTGTACCGGCGTCAGTTGCAGGTTTCCCGCAACAAAAGTGCCCACCGGCGCTGCATCTTTGCACGTGAACGTATAAGCCGAGCGCCCGCTCTCGCCCTCTTTCGCCGCCGGCTGCTCCGTCGGAGTCGAAGCCTCTCCCGTCCCGGTAACCGCGAAATTATCCGGCACATTGATCTGGAAGGTTGCCGTGTAGCGGTTCGAAGGATAATTCGTCAACGGAAACCATCGCGCCGGCAGCAACAGATACGCCGAGTCCTTGTCAATCCATGCGAAGCGCACGTTTTTCGTCGGGCTGTCCTCATCATTCGCAAACGCGCCCGCATAGTTGACGTCGATCGTCACGTGCATCCCGTTTTGCGCATCCGAAGGCAGCGACACCCGCAAATCCAGCGGATTGAACGAATCTCTCTGATAATCCAGCTTTCTCCCGTCGCTCGAAAGCGTCACCGACTTCACCTGCAAATCCGGATGCAGCTCCAGCAAAATCGTCCGTGACGCGGCGTTCGCCACCAGCTCAATTTTCGCGTCCGCTGTCATGGTCTGCGTGGACGGCTGCAGCGTGGCGCTCACATCATAGTGCACCGCGTCAAAATCGAACTTCGGTAGTTGCTGCTGCGCGTTGACGCGGCTTGCGATTAATGCTGCCAGCGCGAAGGGAAATATCATCAAGCTAAAGCGCAATGTTTTCATGCGCATCCTTTTTATTCTTTCATTCATGAGATACTCGCTCATTAGACTCTCAAACCGCCCTGTGTAGTTGCTCGCGGCTCTTTGCGCACCCCGCCATTTCCGCGATGATTCCCGCCGCGCGCTCGATTGCTCCTCCGGGCCCAAGTTTCGCGCGCACTGCCGCCAGCCTGTGTTTCTGCTGCTCTCGCGCCTCTCGCGATTCCAGCAGCCGCCGCAGTTCTGTTTCAAGCGCATCCGCCGTAAACGCATCCTGAATCAATTCCGGCGCGACCTGCTCTCCTGAAATTAGATTCACCATGCCGAAGAAACGAGTCTTTACCAGCCGCCGCGCAATCGCCGCTGTCATCCGCGACACGCGATACACAATCACCATCGGCGTACCCAAAAACGCCGCCTCCACGGTCGCCGTCCCGCTGGACACAATCGCACAATCCGCTACTGCGAGCGCATCGTAAGTGACGCCCTCCGCGACAGTCAGTTTCAATCCTCCGCGCTGATAAACCTCAATCTCCGCGCGCGCCACACCAGGCGCCAACGCCGCCACAAACTGTGCCCCGCTGCTCTGCAATCTTCCGCAAGCCTCTGCAATGATCGGCATGCTCCGCCGAATTTCACTTCGACGGCTCCCCGGCAGCACCGCCACAATCAGCCTCGTCGCATCTAACCCGAATCGTTGCGCGAACTCCTCGCGCGTCATCTTCGCCCGCACCGAATCCACCAGCGGATGCCCCACAAAATCCGCCTTCACGCCCGCCTTGCGATAAATCTCTTCCTCGAACGGAAAAATCACCAGCACGCGCTCGAATCGCCGCTGAATCCATTTCATTCTTCGCGGGCGCCACGCCCAAATCTGCGGACTGATGAAGTAGACGTTGCGCACGCCCTGTTTTTTCAGCCGCCGCGCCAACCCAAAATTGAATCCCGGCGAATCCACTGTAATCGCCAGCGCCGGTTTACGCCGCGCCGCTTCGCGTTCCAACTTTCTCCACGCGCGCCACACCGCCGGCAGTTTTTGAATCACTTCCGTGATTCCCACCACCGCAATTTCCGAGGCGTCCGCCACCAACTCCACGCCCGCTTCGCGCATCTTCGGCCCGCCCATCCCGAACAGATGCGCGCTCGTTCGCTCACGCAGCGCCGTCGCCAGCCGCGCCGCGTACATGTCGCTCGAAGCCTCGCCGGCCGAAATCAGAATTTGCGGCGCATGTGCCGAAGCCATTTTGCAGTCTTCTTATCGGGAATGCGAACTCGCGCGCTTCGCAGCATGTAAATAAAAGCGCGTTCGCTCAATCATTGGCGGGCAGTGCGCTGCCGGCTGGTTCGCTGAACCGGGTCGCCTCCGGCAGTTCCTGATCTTTGTATTGTAATTGATACAGCCGGTAATAGATTCCGCGCCGCGCCAGCAATTGCTGATGCGTGCCCTCTTCGCGCAGCCGGCTCTTGTGAAACACCAAAATTCTGTCCGCGTGCTGAATCGTGCTTAGCCGGTGCGCAATCACCAGCGCCGTGCGGCCCGCCAGCAAACGGTCCAGCGCGCTGCGAATCAGCGACTCCGTTTGCGTATCCACGCTCGACGTCGCTTCATCCAAAATCAAAAATCGCGGATTGTGCGCCAGCGCCCGCGCAAAACTGATCAGTTGCCGCTGCCCAACGGACAGAGTAGACCCGCGCTCCGTCACCTCTGTCGCTACTCCATGCGCCAGCGAGGCCACAAACCCGCCCAATCCCACTTCGCGCAGCGCATTTTCCACGTCCCCGCGCGTAATCGTCTCTGTTCCCAGCCGCACGTTCGATTCGATCGTCCCGCTAAAAAGAAACGGATCCTGCAGCACGATTCCAAAAAACCGCCGCAATTCCTGCAGCTGCAAATTCTTGATGTTCACGCCGTCCAGCAAAATCTCTCCGCGCTGAATGTCATAAAATCGCAGCAGCAGTTGAATAATCGTCGTCTTTCCCGCACCGGTGTGTCCAACAATCGCGATGTTTTGCCCCGGCTCGACGCGGAACGACACATCTCGCAGCACCCAATCCTCTTCCTTCGGATTTTCTCCGCCGCGATACGCAAACCACACATTCTTGAATTCGATTTCGCCGAGCGGCGCTTCGATGCGCACCGCATTTTCCGCCGATTGCACCGTCAGCGGTTCGTCCAGCAGCTTGAAAATCCGCTCCGACGCCGCCATCGCCGATTGCAAAATGTTGAATTTCTCGCTCAAGTCCTGAATCGGCATGAAGAACCGCTGCGAGTACATGTAAAACTTCACCACCTCGCCGATGGTCACCGCGCCAACGAGCACCTTCAACCCGCCAAACCAAAAAATCATTGCGTATGCACATGCTGACAATAATTCAATTGCCGGATAAAACAGCGCAAACGCCAGAATCGCCTTCTTGAACGCCAGGTTGTACGCGTGATTCAGCCCTTTGAACTGCTCCTGCGCTTTGTGCTCTCGGTTGAAAAGCTGAATCACTGCCATCCCGCTGATATGTTCCTGCAGGAACGCGTTGATTCGCGCCACGCCCGTGCGTATCAGGCGGTTCGCCTCGCGCACTTTGTTTCGGAAAATCCACGTCACGCCGAACATCAGCGGCAGTACAGCAAACGCTGCGAACGCCAGCTTCCAGTTCAGCTTCAGCATCCACGCCACGGCGGCGACCAGGAAGAAAAAGTCGTTCACCATCGCCACCACGCCCGCGGCAAAAAGATCGTTCAGCGCGTCCACATCCGTCGTAACGCGCGTGACCAGCCGTCCCACGGGCGTGCGGTCAAAAAATCCCATCGGCAGCCGCTGCAAGTGCCCAAAAATCTGCTTTCGCAGGTCATACATCGTGTGCTGCCCAACGGATTGCATGATCCGCACCTGCCCGTACTGAAAACTGAAGCTCAAAATCAGCGTGGCCAGGAACAGCAGCGAAATAATCAAAATCCCATGAAACGCCGCTTCCGCCGAGATGCGATGCCCGAGCGCCGGTGTGATATACCGGTCGATGACCTCCTGAAACAACTGCGGCCCCACCAGTTGCAGCGGCGTCACCACCAGCGTCAGCGCAATGGCCAAAAACACACGCCACTTGTACGGCTTCATATACTTCAGCAGCCGCCGCGTCAGTTGCGCGTCGTAGATGCGCCCAAGTTTTTCTTCTTCGTGATGCGTGCTCATTCCCGCGCCAGCTCTTCCTCGAGCAACTGTTTCTGGTACAGCTCCGCGTAATAGCCGCCCAGCCCAATCAGCTCTTCATGCGTCCCTTTTTCGATAATTTCGCCCGCGCGCAGCACCACAATCTGGTCCGCGTCGCGCACCGTTGAGCACCGGTGCGAAATCAAGATCGTCGTACGTTCCTTGAAGACATCTTCGAGCCCCTGCAGAATCTTTTCTTCCGTGTCCGTATCCACGCTCGAAAACGCATCATCCAAAATCAAAATTCGAGGATTGCGAATCACCGCTCGCGCCAACGTCGTGCGCTGCTTCTGCCCGCCCGAAAGCGTAATCCCGCGCTCGCCCACGAGCGTTTCGTAGCGCCCGGGAAAATCCGAAATGTCTCCTGCGATGTTCGCGACGTGGGAGGCATCTTCTACCGCCTCAAGCGAAGACTCTTCCACTCCAAACGCAATGTTCTCCTTAATCGTTTCGCTGAACAAAAACGCGTCCTGCGGCACAAATCCAATCGCCCGCCGCAGCGTTGCAAGCGGCCATTCGCGAATCGCTTTCCCATCAATGAAGAGCTCACCCGCTGGGGCTTCCCACAGCCGCGCAATCAATCCCGCCAGCGTTGTCTTTCCGCTTCCCGTCGGCCCAACAATCGCAATCGTCGAGCCCGCCGCGATATGCAAATTGATATTCCGCAGCACTGGCTCGTTCTCGCTTTTGCTTCCATTCGTTGCCGTGGGCAGCCCCGTTCCGCCGCGCGTGGTCGGATATGTGAACGTCAAATCCCGAAATTCAATCTCTCCGCGAATCGCCGACGCCTGCGCGTCTCGCGCCGCTTCCGCATCGCTGATTTTGGGCTTCGCATCCAAAATATAATTCAGGCGCCCCATCGAAGCCGCACCGCGCTGAAAAATGTTCGTCACAAATCCCAGCGCGATCATTGGGAACACCAGTTGCCCCACGAACGTGTAAAACGCAATCAGCGCCCCGAGCGAAATCCGTCCGGTCACCACCATCCGTCCGCCTTCCCACAGCACAAACAGAATCGAGAATCCGATAATCATCTGCAGCGCCGGGAAAAACATGCTCCATGCGCGGATCATCCGGATGTTCTGCCCCACGTACTGCTTGTTCGACTCGTCGAACGATTTGATCTCCGCCTCTTCCTGTCCGTACGCCCGAACCACGCGAATTCCCGTCAAATTTTCCTGCGCTTTCGCCGAAAGCGTCGCCAGCATCGCCTGGATTTTCCCCTGCAATTCGTGAATCACAGTCCCGAAGTACCGCACCGTTATAAAAACAAACGGCACTGGAATCAGAACTTCCAATGTCAGCTTGCCGGAAATTTTCGACATCACTGCCAGCGCCACCGCCATGCCCACAATCGTCGTCGCGCTGTACATGATCCCCGGCCCCAGCACCATCCTCACCGCGCTCAGATCGTTCGTGCAACGCGACATCAATTCGCCCGTGCGATTGCGCACGTAAAACTCCGGATCCATGCGCACCAGCCGCGCCAGCAAATTGTTTCGGACGTCGTATTCGATGTCGCGCGAAATGCCGATGAGGATCTGCCGCGAAGCAAAAGAAAAAATCCCTTTCACGATCACTACGGCCACCAGCATCAGGCAAAGAATTCCGAGTGTGTGCCCACTCCCCGGCTGATAAAACCTCAGAATCGGCTGCAAAACCGCATGCCACATCGCCCCCGCGCCCGGTTGAGCAGCCGTCAGATTTGGCAGCGGCTCCGGCGCGCGCTTCAGGCAATCCGTGATCGCGCCGATAAGCAGCGGCGGAAATGCGCCCACAAGTCCCATGATGAGCAGCGTCAGCAGCCCGAACGCCGTTGCGCCCTTATATGGCCCTAAATACGGAAACAGCCGCCACAGCTCCGCCGCCGCGCGCGTCTTCTTCGGCTTCTTCGCCGCGCCCACCGCTCCAATTGTTTGTCCAGCTGCGCTCATTCGCTCAACTTTCTTGGCCCTCGAGAATATCGTCCAAAAAACGCCGATTCTCGTAAGGGCACGGCTTCAGCCGTACCGTAAATCGCGTCCCATGCAAGCGGCTTCAGCCGCTAAGGGGCTCGACATTGAGTCCTGCTGCCCCCATCCAAATTAACCTTGTATCGGCTCCAGCGTCGGCAATTCCTTCAAAAAATGCTCAAAATTTCGGTCCAACGTCTCATAGCGTTTCACTTCCGGATTCCACTTCACCTCATACGTCTGCATATATCCGCCCCGTGGCGTTTGCAGCGGAGTGAAGTACATCGCGAGTCCAGTTTTCGGATCCGTCTCCATTTGCAGCCGCCATCCTCCCACCGCCGCGGTTGGCTGTCCGCCCAAGAATCCCTTTGGGTTCTTCAAATGTTCATCGCACAGAAACACTTCTTGCCATGAATCCCCATCTTTCTCGACGACCACGACTCGCGTCACCAGCAATCCCGGCTGCATCGTCTCTGGGCGAATTTTTACCCGGTTGATGATCAGCGCCTGCTGCTTGCCATCCTTTGCCAGATCGCCGTACGAAAGCACCTCCGCTTCAGTTCCAAGAATTCTCTGCGCCACTTTGTCCAGTTCCGGAGGATACTTCGGCGCCGCCGGCTTGCTCTCCGCTTGCTGATTGGATGGGCCATTGTCGCTACACGATGCGCCGAAAAGCGCCAACACGCTCGCGATTCCCACGATCAACATTCGTCGCATTCTTCAGTCTCCTGGCTGGCGGGATGAATTAGGAACGGACAGCGATTCTACCTTGCTCGCGCCACTCGCCGTAAACTATCGGATCGCCCTGTTCTCAGTTTTTCACGGTTGCGCTGCGATGCTTTTGTAGCGCAGAGTCGCGTCTTTTAAGCCTCTGCGGCTTTTATCTCCTCATACCTGTTTGCGTACTCGCCGTAAGCCATCAAATCTCCCGTTCTTATTTTTTTACTTTGCGCGTTGCATCACGTAGTTTTGGCATCGCGTGTTTTTGTGGGTCCGATCACCGGTCACTGACCACCGACCACTGACCACTGCACTCCCTACCGCGTCGCCAGAATTTCTTCCATGCGCGCCTCGAAATTTTCTTCGCCCTCCGACCAGAACTGATAACGCTCCACCGCCAGCGCCGCTTCGACTCGGCTCATCCAGTCGTACAATTTCTTGATGTTGTCGCGCGTTTTTTCCTGATACGCCTGCAAATTTTCCGGCTGCGACATCGTCGCTACGAAATTCGCCTCATTTGGATCTTTGGGCGATTCGCCGTTTCGCCTTCGAAACCCCAGCAATCCCGCGTGACCGGTGAAGAAATGCTCGAATCCCGCGTCCACGAGAAAATGTCCCTGCTCCTTCCACACGCCATCGTCAAAATCCGTGCCGTAGCAAATAATTCCGAGCGGCTGAGGCTTCTGCGTCCAGCTCCCGCCTGCCTCATCGTACGTCCACAAATCCCAATACGCCCGCGTCTCATACGAACAGTCGCTATGCGCGTGCTCTTGCGCGATTTCCGCCAGCACGTCGGCGCCGAATTCGCCGGAACGCAAATCCTGCTCAGCAATTGGCGTTTCCGTGGTATCCACCGCTCGGATCAGCAGTTCCGTGAAACCGGGCCGCTCTCTTGAGAAGGGAACTGTTTCCAAGAACTGCCGCCAGCGCTCGATAAGGGTGTCCTCGCTGAAGTCCGCGACCCAGATGCTCGCGTATGCGCGATTTGCCATATCGGTGCATTATACCGGACGCCTTCTCCATCCAAAAATGCGCCCACGCGCGATGCTTGGCTACGGCCTAATCGTCTCTGGTGCGAACACGACCATTAGCGAGGCTGTAGGCCGCGAGTGCTGCCTTTTACGTCAGGCGCAAGACCATTCTCGCTGGCAGCGTGTTTAGAGAAGCTCCATGGCCGCTGCTTCCAAGCCGCTTCCGGCATCGTGGCTGGTGTGGCAGGGTGTTCGTCGGCACTGGGAAAAATGACGTTCGAAAACTGACGCGGGATTTCTAATCGCGGAAATTTCGCGATTAGAAACGGCTCCTTGGGCCAAAAGCAGACTCAGTTTTGGGAGGCGATGCCGAGGGATTTCATTTTGCGATAGAGGTGGGTGCGTTCGAGGCCGATGGCGGTGGCGGTGCGGGTCATGTTCCACTGATTTTCTTCGAGTTTGCGCAGAATGAATTCGCGTTCGTAGGCGGAGCGCGCTTCCTGGAGCGTGCCAAAGGCTTGCTGTGACGAGCCGCGCGGAACTCCGCGAAAAACTTCCGGCGGAAGATGCTGCGGCTCGATTTGCTGCGCGGGACAAATAATGACCATGCGTTCGATCAGGTTTTTCAGTTCGCGGACATTACCTGGCCAGGGATAGCGCGCGAGAACGTCAATGGCCGCGGTGGAAAGCTCTTTGGGTTTTTTCCCGTAAGCGCGGTTGAATTCGGCGAGGAAGTGGCGCGCGAGAACGGGAATGTCTTCGATGCGGTCGCGCAGCGGCGGCACGGTGAAGGGAATCACGTTCAGGCGGTAGAACAGATCTTCGCGGAAGGCGTTGCGCGCGATTTCGCCTTCGAGCTTTTTGTTGGTGGCGGCGATGACGCGCACGTCCACAGAGACCATTTGATTCGAGCCGATGGGTTCGACGCGCTGCTCTTCGAGGGCGCGCAGAACTTTGGACTGCGTTTTGAGGCTCATGTCGCCGACTTCATCGAGAAATAGCGAGCCGCCATCGGCCTTCTGAAACTTTCCGGTTTTGTCTTCGCTCGCGCCGGTGAAACTGCCTTTGCGATGGCCGAAGAGTTCCGATTCGATCAGCTCTTCGGGAATGGCGGCGCAATTCACTTCCACAAACGGACCGCCGCTGCGCGTGCTCTGCGCGTGAAGAGCGCGGGCTACGAGTTCTTTGCCGGTGCCGCTTTCACCGTAAATTAAAACACGACCGCTGGTGGGCGCGGTGAGCGCGATTTGCTGGCGAAGGGCTTTCATGGGGACGCTGTCGCCGAGAATCTGGTAGCGCTGCTCGAGTTCGGCGCGCAGGCGGCGATTTTCTTTTTCGAGGCGAAGGTAATGCAGCGCGTTTTTGATGGCGAGGATGGTTTTTTCGAGCGAGAGCGGCTTCTCGATGAAGTCGAAAGCGCCGAGCTTGGTGGCGCGCACGGCGGTCTCGATTTTTCCGTGACCGGAGATCATCACGACCATGGGAATGGATTCGCGTTCGTTGAGGCGTTCGAGAGTGACGAGGCCGTCCATGCCCGGAAGCCAGACGTCGAGGAGAATGAGATCGAAGGCGCGCTGTTCGACAGCTTTGAGGCATTCTTCGCCGGAGGATACGGAGTGGACGTCGTAGCCTTCGTCGCGGAGAAGAGCGGCGAGCGACTGGCGGATGCCGGATTCGTCGTCAACGATGAGGATGGATGCGGGCATGGCCGGAACTAGGACTTAAAGAATAGCAGAATTCGGCAGGTTAATTTAGG
>DASUAV010000053.1:0-7330 GCA_035763605.1 Candidatus Acidiferrales bacterium | reverse complement strand
GCCATGCGCATTCACGGCGTCACGCCGGAATACATTTCCGATTTGCGCTCTCGCGGAATGCACGATCTTTCTGTCGAACAGTTGGTCAGCATGCGCATCCACGGCATCGATTAATCCACCGATTAACGTTTTGAGCCGTGCAATTCTAGAGCCGAAGAATCATGCTGGACGGGGCGGCATCGTACCCTTCGTCCTTTACTGTTTTCTGCGCCGCGGTACGCAGCATGGTTTCATCCGCATTGCGCGGCAGGTCGCAGTGGCGCCGCACAACTTCCTCGCCCGCCTCGATGCGAATCAGCCAGTCGGACTTCTCGTTATCCCAGGAAATCTCCACGCGGTCGGCTCGCATATTTCCTCCAATGCCATTCAGATGCGCCGCAGACTCCGTGGTTACGATAAGGCAGGCCCGCAGTTGCTTGCAATCAACCGGGCCGAATCATGTAGTAATTCTTCGGAGATTCACCTACGCGCAATACACCCTTCGGCGCTTGGATGTGTAAAATGTCCTATAACTCGCCGGAAATGCTCTGCCCTTCGCATACCCCTCGCCATGCAAGTAGTTGTTTTTTCTTGTGATGCGCGTCTTTTCACGTTTGGCATTCTTTTTGCCATGTACTTTTCGTCCGTGAATTTGCGGGCGGAGGTGATTACGTGCGTAAGAAAATTCGCCTCTTAGGCATACTGGCAGGCATTGCTTTGGCCGCGTGCGTGAGTTCGAACGCGAACGCTTCATTTCACAGCGCATCATTCGCTCGGCCGCAAGTGCAAACGCAAACCAAGCAGCCCGTTCAGGAATTCCAGGGCACCATTGAAAGATCCGGAACCAAATACATTCTCGAAGACAAAGCTTCCGGCGCCAGATATGAACTCGATAAACAGGATCGCGCCAGGCAGTTCGTCGGAAAAGATGTGAAGATCACCGGAACCCTTGATCCCAGCACCAACACAATCGAGGTTTCTGAGATCAAGGCCGAGCGCGGTGATTGAAAATCAGGCAATCGGCAATCACGAATTTACCAAATGAAATAGCATTTTCGGCCCATCCAGGATCGAAGCTTCAGGAATTGACCTTCGTCCCCGCCTCGAAGGGTTCTCCATCACGGAACATGCTCAGAAGTTGCTCAAGTCAAGGAGGCTTTCGAATGCCAGAGATGGCTCGGCCGGCTCCGGCCACGGAGATTGGAGATCAGGTCGCGCGGTTGCGTCAGATGTGGGCAGACGCGTTCAACAGGCGCAACATCAACGCTCTCGTCGAACTCTACTCCGAGGATGCGGTTCTGCTCCTTCCCGATTATCCCGCGGCCATCGGCGCCGATGCGATTCGCGAACTGCTGAACAAAGTACTCCCAGCAGAGACCCGACATCTCCGCATTCAAGGCAAGCAGGTTGAGTACACAGGCCCGCTGGCGGTGGAAATCGCCGCCTACACTTTGAGCCCGCCGGCGTCCGCAAGCGCATCGCCGATTGAAACAGGACGGCTTGTAACCACCTGGAGAAGGATGCCGAGCGGCGAATTTCAGATCACCATCAGCGTATGGTCCAGCGGTTCACTGGATTGATTCAGAATCATTCGCGGCTTGCGTTTCAATTACCATTACCAGCGTTAAGCCTCGCGTCCATCGCGTGCTCAATCCCGTTTCGTAAATCTCAATCGACCAGCCGCTGAGAAAGTTCGTCAGTTCCATACGTTGATACAGCCGCACCGGCGACCTGCTCATTTGTCCGAACATCGAGTAAATGCGGCCCCAAAAACTGTCCTGCGGCACAGTGATAATCACGCGCCTTCTCGCCAGTGAAATGCAGCGGTTGAGAAACGATTGCCAATCCGCGACGCAATCAAGCACGCCAATTGCCGCGACAACATCGAAGCCGTTCTCTCGCCAGTACGCAAAAAAATCACATTCCACCGCGCGCATATTCGCGACGTTCGCATTCGCAAGCCTTCGCGTCAAAATCCGAGCCATTCCCGGCGCTCGTTCCAATACCGTCAGCTGCCGGCAGCGCTTCGCCATTTCGAAGCTGTAAAATCCTGTTCCTGCGCCGATCTCGAGAACTTCATCTTCTGGCCTTAAGTTCTCATCCAAAATGCGCCGAATGAGTTGCTGCTCTTGCGCGCGGATATTACGAATTACAGGAAGGCGTAAAATGCTTTCATACGCCAACGGAAAGCCGCTTCGGCTGAAAATGTCCGGCACGTTATTTGGATTGGTAATCCATCCGCGGCGTTGCGAAATCAACAATTCATTTTCCGCAGACTCTAGCGCTCCAAAGCGATAAGATAAGTATTCGCGTTTAACGCTCTTACGTGCATCACTCAGTTTAAAAAAGCAAAGCCGAACGAAAATGGGAACTGTGACTCTGACAGCAAAAACTCAGCAGGACCTCGACCAGCTCTGCATCAACACCATTCGCACTCTCTCGATGGACGCGGTGCAACAAGCGAATTCCGGCCATCCCGGCGCTCCGATGGCGCTGGCGCCCGTTGCCTACACTCTCTGGCAGCAATTTCTGCGCTTTGATCCTGACGATCCCATCTGGCCCAACCGCGATCGCTTCGTTCTCTCCAACGGCCATGCTTCGATGCTGCTGTATTCGCTCCTCCATCTCGCCGGAGTCAAAGCCGTCAATCCAAAATACGAGCGCCTCGGCGAACTGGCCGTCAAGCTCGAAGACATCAAACGCTTCCGCCAGCTTGATAGCAAATGTCCCGGCCATCCCGAATACCGCTGGACTTCCGGCGTAGAAACGACCACGGGCCCCCTTGGTCAGGGCGTCGCCAATAGCGTTGGCATGGCCATTGCCAGCGATTGGCTCGCGCAGCATTTCAATCGCCCTGATTTCCCGATGTTCGATTTCAAGGTCTACGCGATCTGCGGCGACGGCGACATGATGGAGGGCATTTCCGGCGAAGCCGCCTCTCTCGCCGGCCACCTCAACCTGAAGAATCTCTGTTGGCTTTACGACAACAATCACATCACCATCGAAGGCCACACCAGTCTCGCTTTCGATGAAGACGTCGCAGCACGCTTCGCCGGATACAAATGGAATGTGATGCACGTGAAGGATGCCAATGACACCGGCGCTGTTGCCGCCGCGCTTGCCAAATTCGCGCAGGGGACTGATAAACCCACTCTAATTATTGTCGACAGCCACATCGCTTACGGCGCGCCGCACAAACAGGACACCGCCGCGGCCCACGGCGAGCCGCTCGGCGAAGAAGAAATTCGCCTCACGAAAACATTCTACGGCTGGCCCGAAGACGCAAAATTCCTCATTCCCGACGGTGTGCGCGAAAGCTTTGCCGCAGGCATCGGCGCGCGTGGGAAAAAAGCGCGTGATGCGTGGATGAAACTCTTCGACGCCTACCACGCAAAATATCCCGACTTGGCCGCGCGAATTCTCCAGATGCAGCATCGCGAATTGCCTACCGGCTGGGACAAAGACCTGCCGTCATTTCCGGCGGATGCCAAGGGCATCGCCAGTCGCGACTCTTCCGCCAAAGTCCTCAACGCAGTCGCTCAAAACATTCCCTGGCTCATCGGAGGTTCCGCGGATCTTGCTCCTTCTACCAAGACGCTTTTGAAGTTCGATGGCGCCGGCGATTTTGAATCAGGAACCTACGGCGGGCGGAATTTCCATTTCGGCATCCGCGAACACGCCATGGGCGCGGTGCTCAACGGCCTTTCGCTCTGCAAAATCCGTCCCTACGGCTCCACGTTTTTGATTTTCAGCGACTACATGCGCGAACCGATTCGCCTGAGCGCCGTCATGGAAATTCCCGTGATTTACGTCTTCACGCACGATTCCATCGGCGTCGGCGAAGACGGCCCTACACATCAGCCCATCGAGCAACTGGTCGCGTTGCGTGCGATTCCCGGCCTGATAACCATAAGGCCTGCGGATGCGAACGAAGTCACAGAAGCCTGGCGCGTGATTCTACAACGCGCTCACGAGCCCGTCGCGTTGGTCCTCAGCCGCCAGGCCCTGCCCACGCTCGATCGCACAAAATACGCGTCGGCGGCCGGCGTCGCCAAAGGCGCTTACGTTCTCGCCGAAGCCGATGGCGGCAAGCCGGAACTTTTGCTGCTGGCTACGGGCAGTGAAGTTTCTCTCGCTGTTCAGGCTTACGAATTGCTCAAAGCCGGAGGCATTCGCGCGCGCGTCGTGAGCATGCCCTCCTGGGAAATTTTCGATCATCAGTCCGATGATTATCGCGCGAGCATCCTTCCGCCGGACGTTACCGCCCGCATTTCCGTCGAGCAAGCCTCCACTATGGGCTGGCAACGCTACGTTGGCCCGCGCGGTCGCATGATCGGCATGCATACGTTTGGCGCTTCCGCGCCGCTCAAGGAGCTGCAGAAAAAATTCGGTTTCGTCCCGGAACGAATTGTAGCCACCGCCAAAGAACTACTGGCAAAGTGAGGCGAGCGATGCGAATCGGAATGGGCGCAGACCACGCGGGCTACTTGCTCAAGGACCAGCTTGTCGCCATGTTGCGCGAGGCCAAGCACGATGTTACCGATTTCGGCACGAACGGCCCCGCCGCCGTGGACTATCCCGATTTCGCTCAGGCCGTAGGCGAAGCGCTCATCGCCGGTAGAGTCGAGCGCGGCATCGTCATTTGCGGCAGCGGCGTCGGCGCCTGCATCGCCGCAAACAAAATTCCCGGCATTCGCGCCTGCATGTGCCACGATTCTTATTCCGCGCATCAAGGAGTGCAGCACGACAACATGAACGTCCTCGTGCTCGGCGCGCGTGTCATTGGCCCGATGCTCGCTCAGGAATTGGTCAATAATTTCCTCAACGCAAAATATTGGGGAAACGAAAAAGGACAGGAACGCCTGCAGCGCAGAGTTGATAAAATAGATGCGATCGAGAAAAAGTACAGTTTACCGGCGCGTGCCGGGAAGGAGTTGGGTTAAATGGGAACACAAACCATCGGAAAACAGGTGAGCGCCAAGACAGAAAATCCTCTCAAGGAGCTCGTCAAATTTGGCCAGTCTGTCTGGCTCGATTACATTCGCCGCAATTTGCTCAGTGGCGGCGAACTCCAGCGCCTCATTGATGAAGACGGATTGCGCGGTATGACCTCCAATCCTTCGATTTTCGAAAAGGCCATCACCGGCAGCACCGATTATGCGGACTTTTTCAAGTCGCTCTATTCTCGCCCGGAACTCACTGCCACGCAGCGCTACGAGATGCTCGCCATTCGCGACATTCAGGATGCCGCCGACATCCTCCGCCCCGTTTATGAAAAAACGAAACGACGCGATGGCTACGTCAGCCTCGAAGTTTCGCCGCTCCTCGCCCGCGACACCAACGGATCCATCTCCGAAGCGCGCCGCCTGTGGAAAGAAGTCAATCGCGAAAACGTGATGATAAAAATTCCCGGCACCTCGGAAGGCCTTCCCGCGATTCAGCAATTGCTCAGTGAAGGCATCAACATCAACATTACTTTGCTCTTTGCGCAAGAGACTTACGAAAAAGTCGCGCAGGCTTATCTGAACGCGCTCGAAACTTACGCCAAGAACGGCGGCGACCTCAAGCGCATCGGCAGCGTTGCCAGCTTCTTCGTGAGCCGCATTGACACCTCGGTTGACAAACTCGCCGGCGAGCGCCTGAAGACAGCCGCCAAATCCGACGAACGCGCGCAGTTGCAGTCGCTCCTCGGCAAAGTCGCTATCGCCAATGCCAAACTGGCCTACGCCAAATATCAGGAACTCTTCAGCGGCTCTCGCTGGCAAGCTCTTGCCGCCAAAGGCGCGCAGACGCAGCGCCTTCTGTGGGCCAGTACCAGCACCAAAAATCCGAACTATCGCGACGTTATGTACGTAGAGGAGCTCATTGGCCAGGACACTGTCAACACCATTCCGCCCGCTACTCTCGACGCTTTCCGCGAGCACGGTCGCGTGCGCGCCAGCTTGACCGAAAACGTCGCCGCCGCGCGCGACACTATGCAAACGCTTGCGCGCGTCGGAATTTCCATGAAGCAGGTCACCGACGATTTGGTGGATGAAGGCGTCAAGCTCTTCGCCGACGCTTTCGCCAAGCTAATTGCCGCAGTCGAAGGCACGATGAAGCGTCCCCCGGCTTCCAAATCATCCATGCAAAGCTACTCGCTGCCGCAGGGCCTCGATTCCGAAGTAAAAAAAAACATCAATGACTGGGCCGCGTCCGGCAAAATGCGCAGGCTCTGGGCGCGCGACGCGTCGCTCTGGACCAACTCCGACGAAGCCAAATGGCTCGGCTGGCTCGGCGTCACCGAAGATCAGCTAAGCAAGGTCAAAATTCTCGACACTCTCGCCGCCGGCATTAAAGCGCAGAAGTTCTCCTACGCCCTGCTGCTCGGCATGGGTGGCTCCAGCCTCTGTCCGGAAGTTTTCGCGAAAACTTTCGGCAAATTGAACGGCTTTCCCGAGTTGCACGTTCTCGATTCCACCGATCCCGCGCAAATCAAATCTATCGAATCGAAGCTCGATCTGAAGAAGACTCTCTTCATTGTTTCGAGCAAATCTGGCACGACGCTCGAACCCAACATTTTCAAAGAATACTTCTTCGACCGCCTCGGCAAAGCCGTTGGCGCGGACAAGGCCGCAAAGCAGTTCATCGCCATCACCGATCCCGGCTCCCACCTCGAAAAAGTCGCCGCTGGCGACAAATTCAGAGACGTATTTCACGGCGTGCCGAGCATCGGCGGACGCTACTCCGCGCTCTCCGATTTCGGCCTGGTCCCCGCTGCGATTATGGGCGTTGACGTTCGCCGTTTCCTCGATCGCACGGAAGAAATGGCCGAAGCATGCGCAGCATCGGTTCCCGTGAACGAAAATCCCGGCGCCGTGCTGGGAATTATCCTCGGAACGCTCGCGCGAAATGGCCGCGACAAAGTAACGCTCGTCACTTCGCCGGGAATTCGCGATCTCGGCGCCTGGCTCGAACAATTGCTCGCTGAATCCACCGGCAAGCAGGGTAAAGGCTTGATTCCCGTGGACCGCGAGGAACTGACCACGCCCGAGTTCTACGGCCATGACCGCGTTTTCGTTTACATTCGCTTGAACTCCGCGCCTGACGCCGCTCAGGACGAAAAAATGGTGTCCCTCGAAAAAGCCGGCCATCCCGTCGTCCGCATGTCCATTGATGACATCTACGATCTCGGCCAATCCTTTTTCCGCTGGGAAATTGCCACAGCCGTGGCAGGCTCCATCATCGGAATAAACGCCTTCAATCAGCCTGACGTCGAAGCCAGCAAAGTGGCTACGCGCAATTTGACCGATCAATACGAAAAAACCGGCGAATTGCCCGCCGAAAAACCCATTCTCGAAGACGGCGGAAT
>DASUAV010000052.1:0-17565 GCA_035763605.1 Candidatus Acidiferrales bacterium | reverse complement strand
GCATCCGTGCCAAAGAGTTTCTTGCCGGTTTTGCTGAGCGTCGCACCAGACTGGGCGGACGAGCTATCCTGCGCGCTCGCGGCAGTGGAAAAAAATGAAAGGGCAAACGCCAGCGCCACGAACAGAGCGGCTGAGGAGAACTGCGCTTTTTTGCGGATATTCATGAAGATTTCCTCCCGAATCAAGAGTGCGGAAAATGTGAAACGTTTGTTCCGTGAGGCGAACGGCGCAGTATAGTTCGTTTGTTCCGCGCCTTCAATGCTGAGTTTTTCGCGTGGCCTTTTAGCGGCGAGCGGAAAAGAATTTTTGCAAAAGCGCGGCACATTCCCCGGCGAGAATGCCTGATGTGATTTCGACGCGATGATTCACGCGCGGATGATCGAAAACCGCGAAGCAGGAGCGGACCGCGCCGCCTTTGGGATCGTCCGCGCCATAGACGAGGCGCTGAACGCGAGCTTGCACCATCGCGCCGGCGCACATCGCGCAAGGCTCGATGGTGACGTATATCGTCGCGCCCGTGAGACGATAATTCCCCACGGCTTTTGCCGCAGCGCGGAGCGCGACCATTTCCGCGTGCGCCGTAGGATCGCAATCGGCAATCGTGCGGTTGGCTGTGCGGGCGATGACTCGCTCATTCAAGACGATGACGCAGCCGACCGGAACTTCTCCGGCACGTTCAGCGGTCGCAGCCTCTTCGAGGGCCATGCGCATGCAAATTTCATCGGCGGAGGAATTCGCGGTGCTGTTCCACGGATGGTTCACGGCGCATCAGAATAGCATGGTACCGGTGCGGCGCATTAGCGAGGCGGCGTAAGGACGAAACCCAATTCTATGACGCCTCTGCAGGGCAGCTCGACCTTCCTTGCGCCGTGTAAGCCAGTTCAGAATAAAGACGGGGGTTGGTGTGCAATGCGACTTCTTTGGCGCGGGCGCGGCATTCTATGCCGAATACGGGTGGCAACTTTTGTGGCAGGCTTGATCTCGCTGACGTCGGTGGCGTTGTTTGCGTCAACAGCATTCGCGCAGCAGGGAAGCGCTCCGCAGAAAACGCCGCAGCAAAGCAAGCCGGCAGTTACCGAAAAGAACGCGGTGGAATCGGCGAAAAATGCTCAGACGAGCGAGGAGATGTACGCGGCGTCATGGAAGCTGCTGGAGGCCGGTTCGCAATCGGAGAATCTGCACAAGCGCACCGACGTGATTGCCGCGCTGGCCAGCATGCAGGGCGATGCCCATGCCGTGCGTTTACTCGAGGTGGCTCTCGATGACAAGCACTCTGAAGTGCGGCGCATCGCGGCATCTTCGCTAGGCGACATGGATGCAAGGGAAGCCATCCCGCATCTGAGGCAGGCTACAAACGACAAGGACGCGGGCGTGAGCTTCGCGGCTGCCGAAGCGCTCTGGAAAATGCGCGACCAGGACGGCGCAACAATTTTTTATGCCGTATTGTTGGGAAACCGGCAAGTAGCCAAAGGATTTGTGTCGAGCAATCTCAATGGAATGTGGCAGGAGCTTCATGATCCCATGGCGCTGGCGAATATCGGAATTGGCGAAGCGTCCGGTGCGCTCCTGGGACCGTTCGCAGAAGGTATCACCATCGCACGAGAATTAGCAAAGGACCGTTCCGCACCGGCCCGTGCTCTTTCTGCGACGCTGCTCGGTGAATATCCGAATGTGGACGCCAAAAAAATTCTGGAAGACACCCTGGACGACAAGAATATCGCAGTGCGCGCGGCGGTGGCGAAGGCGCTGGGCGGATTCGACGATCAATCCCTTATTCCAGAGCTGGCGCTGCTTCTGAGCGAAAAAGGGACGCCGGTGATTAAGCCCGTCGACGCGGTACGCTTCATGGCTGCGGCTGCGATTATTCGGCTGCACGATCATGAAAAGCCGGATCGGCTGATCTTGGGCCAGCAAAAACTTCCTGCCCCATCCACAATGATTCCGCACTGATGGCTGGCAGCAGCTTGCCCCAGCATTTGCGCTGGGGTATAAACGCGGAGCATTTTGTTCGCGAGGCGAATGGCACGTATGGAGCTGCGCAAAGATCCGATTACGCGAAGCTGGGTGGTCGTGGGCCACTCGGAATCCGCGGAAATCCAGCGCGAGCCGTGCCCTCTGTGCCCCGGACACGAGGATGGCGTGCGAAGCATTCTGCAATTTCCGTCTCAGGGCAATTGGCAAGTGCGGGTGCTGCCGCATTTCAAGCCGCTCTACAGGATCGAAGGTGAGCCCGGGCGCTCGGCAGAGGGAATTTACGACCGAATGAGCGGCGTGGGGGCGCACGAAATCGTTGTAGACACGCCCAAGCACGAAGAAAAGATGGCCAATGAGACGCCGGAGCACGTCGCGCAAGTGCTCGATGCGTATGCGCGGAGAATCGCGGACCTGAAGCGAGATCCTCGGTTCAAGTACATCACGGTATTCAAGAACGAGGGCGCAAACTCCGGACAGGAATGGCCGCATTCGCATTCGCAGATAACGGCAACCACATTCGTTCCGCGGCGCGTTTTATACGAACTGCGCGCGGCGCGAGATTGGTACCGGGAGCGCGACCGCTGCGTTTTCTGCGACATCCTGCGCCAGGAAGAAAAACAGGAAAAGCGGGTCGTGGATACAGAAGGGAATTATATAGCGTTCTGCCCGTATGCTTCCCGCGTGCCGTTCGAGACGTGGATTCTGCCGCGGCATCACAATCACGAATTCGAGACGCCGGGCGCGGAAGATTTTCGCTCGTTGGGGTCTCTGCTGGGCAGAATACTCCGTCGTTTACCAGCCATTGCGCAGGGTTATCACATGGTGCTGCATACTTCGCCCAATGCTCAGCAAACCAGAGGCGAGCTGGCGGACTACTGGCAAACGATTTCGGATGACTACCACTGGCACATTGAAATCATGCCCATCGTGCCCACCAGCGAAAAATCGTACGTAATCAAGGAAGTGTATTTCAACGCGCTCACGCCGGAAGAGGCTTCGGAGCGCCTCCGCCAGGTAAATCCCGGCTCATGAGCGGCGCTGCGGCGTCGCCAACAAGGTGGTCGGGGCAGCGCGGCGGGATTATCGCCAAACTGATTGTGCTGCTCGCCATTGTGGTGCTCTGCGCGCTGCTTTATCTGGTGCGCGCGCCATTGCTTCGTGTAGCAGGCGGGTATTGGATTGTTTCGAATCCGCCGGAGAACTGCGATGCCATCGTAATCCTGAGCGACGACGATTTCACCGCGGACCGTGCCGCCCGCGCGGCAGATCTTTATCATTCTGGCTGGGCGCCGCGCGTGGTAGGGAGCGGGCGCAGGCTGCGACCGTACGCGAGCATCGCGCAACTGGAGGCGAAAGATCTGGAAATTCGCGGCGTGCCGGCAAAAGCCGTCGTGCAATTCTCGCATGATGCGCCGGACACACTCCAGGAGTTGAAAGGCATTCGCGATTTCTTGGGCCAGCATGGATGGAAGCGCGTGATGATCGTGACTTCGAATTACCACACGCGGCGCACGCGCTATCTGGCGCGGCATATTTTTCCGGATAGTTTTCATGTGCTGATCGAATCAGCGCCGGACCATGATTACGATCCGGAATCGTGGTGGCGTACGCGCGCGGGAATGAAAGTTTTCTTCCATGAATTCATCGGCATGGTCGTGGCTATGTGGGAGGTGCATCACGAGGATATGCGCGCGCCGCAGAGCACGGCAGAGATTTTGGCGTCGGGCGCTGAGTTTTGCGCGATAACCCCCTGTGGTGTACTTTGACACCACTACTTGCATTTCCGCTTGGTTTACAGCATGGAGGCTCTGTACTATAGTTTTCGCACCTAAAAACACCCGCGTGTTGGTCCTGTGAAAAGCGACCATTTCACCGCGTTGGAGGTTTCCCATGTGGCGGAAACAACCTGAAACAACAAAGCCTTCTTCTCCCGCGAATTCGAGTTTCGATTCTTACGGGAATGCAAGCCAAAAAACACAAACGTACAGTTCGTCGCCGGCTCCGTCCGCATCAATACCGCCAGCTCCGCAGCCTGCACGTTCCGACGCCGCGGTTCTCACGCGCGGCATTCGCATTAAGGGCGAACTGACCGGCCGCGCTGACTTGGTGATTGACGGCGAAGTGGATGGCAGCATTCGCCTGAATGAATCGCGGCTCACGGTCGGGCAGGCCGGTCACATCCGCGCGAACATCGAAGCTGCCGAGATTTTTGTGAAGGGCCAGGTCGAAGGCAACCTGCGCGGGCGCGAGCGCGTAATGCTTGGCAATTCCTGTCACGTTACTGGCGATTTGGAAGCGCCGCGCGTCGCTATCGAGGACGGCGCAAAATTCAATGGCCGCGTGGAAATGGGCCCGAGCGCGGACGCACGGGAGCATCAAAGCAAGCGCGTGAGCCATCCGGTCGCCACGCCGACGCCAGTTTCGCCGGTGACGCCGCCGAAGAGCGCCTCAACCGCCGATGCGACGAAGCCTCTCGCACTGGAGCCTGTCAGGAACTCGTAATTCCTATGAACTTCATTGGGAAATCGCGAATCGGAAGCGGCACGGCCCCGGCTCTGTCACGAAGGTCGGCGATTGTGCCTACAGTAGCTGCTGCGGCCAGCCATAACTCACAAAACATCCGCACCTCGAACGGTCTCAAGGACTTCCTGTGGCTTTTGAGCGACGTGGAAAACGGGCGCCTGCTGGATCTCGGTTCTGTCTCGCAAGCCACGCTGAATTTCTTCATCGAGCGCGGCTTCCGCGTCACCACTGATGACTTTGTGCGCTCCTGGAAGGATTTTCGCACGGCGGAAGAAGAAAAGCAGCGCATCGAAGAGCAGAGCGATTTCTACGAACCGTTCTCTCCTGACCAGATTGCCGCGCGCTTCCTCGAGCATTCGCTCCAATATCCCGAGGAAACGTTCAACGCCGTTCTGCTCTGGGACATTTTCGATCATCTCGAAGCCGAGTTGCTGCCGAAGATTACCGAGCGTCTTTACGAAATCATGAGGCCAGGCGGCGCGGTGCTGGCCATTTTCCACAACAAGCCCGACCGTTTTTATCGGTACCGCATTGTGGATAATCAGACCATCGAAACGATTCCCATCGGCTCAACCGTTTCGCACAATCACGCCTTTAAGAACAGCGAGATTCTGGAGCTGTTCAAGCGCTTCCGTTCCGCCAAGACATTTGTTGGGCGCGACCAGCTCCGCGAAGGGCTTTTCATCCGCTAAGTCGTTCCCTAACAGCGTTTCGCGCGTGAAAATCCACAGCCGTTCCAATTGTTCATCTGTCAGGTGAAAAACGGGCTTGCGCCAAAGCCCGCACGAGCGTATCAGGGAAGTGATGACTTGGAAAACGGAGGAAGCAGTATGAGTCCACCGGGCCAAGCGACCTGACGACATCCACACCGCTTTTGCGGTGCGAGCCCGCAAGCGCGCAAGACGCCGACCGGGCTTTCAGGAATAGCAAAACGGGGAGCCGCAAGGTTCCCCGTTTGCGTTTCTAGCATCGAGAGAATGGTTGGTTCGCGATTTCCCAGCCGGCTGGAGCGCGGATCTATTGGGATTCGGCCTGCGTGCTTTTCCCTTTGCGACGCGCGCGCAAGCCTTCAATAACGGCCGGAATCAGCGAAATGACCACAACTGCGGCGATTACCCAATGGATTTTCGACTGTACGTTGGGAATCTTTCCTAATGTATATCCAGCGAGGACCATTGCACAAACCCAGAGAAAGCCGCCAAAGATGTCGAAAAGCAGGTAGCGTGTGTACTTCATTTGGGCCGCACCGGCCACGGGAGGGCAGAAGGTGCGCACGATGGGCACAAAGCGCGCGATGATGATGGCCGCCGGGCCTCGGTGCTCATAGAATTCGTGCGCTCGTTCGAGATGCCGCTTTTTGAAAAAACGCGAATCCTCCCGGCGATAGAGGTTCTTTCCGGCCTTTCGCCCGATGAAGTAGCCCAACTGGTCCCCGGCAATGGCGCACAGTGAAACAGGCACGAGCAGCCAAGCCAACGTAAGCTGGCCGGCACCTGCCAAGACGCCTGCCGTAACGAGCAGGGAGTCGCCAGGAAGGAAAAATCCCACGAACAGGCCTGTTTCCACGAAAACGATGATGCAAACCAGCAGCGTGCCCCCTGACCGCACCAAATCCTGCACGTTATAAAGCCGATGAAAGAACTCGCTCCAGGGGATCGTGTGGAGAAGGAATGCCATTTGGTTCGGAGCATGAGCATACCAGTTTTTCTCCTTATGCGGAGTCAATTCGGTCGGGTGTCGTCTCGTCTCAGAGCTAAGTATTGATAATAAGCGACTTATTCAGTAGCTTACACAGCTTGTGGCCTAGTACTTGGCTCCCATTAAAAGCGTGCCGCCGTACCATTTCGGGGTGAGCCTCCCTCGCCCATACTTCTCACCATCACAGCCACAGAAGCAAATCCTGATTCCGAAAGGCGAACTATGGAGGGCGGATACGCCGTGTGGATGGGCCAGCCGGTGGTGCTTCGAGTCGCAGCGGGGAACATTCGCGTGCCGGTGCGCGGACGTTTGGTGAGCGAGACCAACGATGTGCTGCGCCTGCGCGTGGCTGACAACTGGGACATCGACATTTTCAAATCGATGGTTGTTGCCGTCGAGCACGACATGCCTGTGGCGTTGATGAATTAGCGCGAGGAGAGATTTTGCTGCTAAAGGATTCGAGTGAGGCGCTGTGATGGGCGATTGCCGACTAGCCGAATCGGAGAACGTCGCGATGAAGATTTCGTCCACGAGCGATCGCAGCCGGCTTGCGGAAATTCGACTGTGGGTTGCTGGATGCTACGGTGTTGTGAACGTCCTCGCCCATCGCGAGTTCCTGCGTTTGTGCCTCTGGATGCGCCTGTTGAATTCGTGAGTGCGAGTCGCTTTGCAGTGACCGGTTGAATTGATCAAGCCGATGTCCGGTACCCGCGTTCAATCTCCCGGCCGAGGTTGCCCGAGCAGTCTGGCTTTCCTGATTGACTTCCCCATCAAACGCGAAATAATGCCGCTGAAAATCGCGGCACGCGTGTTTGCGTTTTTCGTTCATCGAATGCAGTGGCTCTTGAGCCGCATGGGAGGTGGATCATGACTCGAATAACTCGCCGAGATCTGCTCAAAACCGGACTGGCTGCCGGCATCTCTTCGATCGCACCGCGAGATACTTCTGCCGCGAGCGGTCAAGTCATCAAGGCGGACTTGAACGAAGCTCCCGCGAGCATCGCCTCCACCGTCGAATCCAAAATCATCCCTCTCACTTCCTCGAGCGGCGTTTACATTCCGCCACGCGGTGAAAGCTTCTTCAAGTTCAGTTACGACTTTCCAGAGCCATCCATTTCCGTTGGCGGGCTTCAAATCTCTTTCCGCATCTACACATTCGAAAACGCCTACGGGCTCGACCAGTCCAGCATGAGTGTTGAAAACGCTGCCGACGGCGTGCAGTTGCGCTGCTCGCAATTCGTTTGGGCCGGAGGACAGCAGAAAGCGCCCGGCACGCTGGTTGCGCAATTCCGCGTCAATGACGGCCAAGTCGAATGGACCGCCGACGTGCAAATGAATCAGCCGATTAAATCGATCGCTGCCATTGTTCGCGGGGTTCCGCGAGGCAAAGTTGCGGGCGGCAGCAGCGGCTTTTTTGATCCTCACGATAATGAACTGCTTTTCGGCTATCCATTTGGCGCGGGCGATCACCACGTCGCGCGCGGAATTGAGTCGCCGCTCGCGGTGATTCAGCCGGAAGCATCCACGAACGAGCAGCCAACTTTTTTTCTTTCAACTCTGTTATCAGGCGAAGTCCGCGCCTGCCGCGTTTATTTACAGCCGGGCGAGCAAGGCTATCGCGCGGAATTAGTCTACGAAGCGCCCGGATGGCAGAGGAGCAATCGTCTGCAGGGCGCGCGCTGGCGTGCGGGTCGCGCGTCCTCTGCAAACGCCGCGTTTGAACAGCATTTCGCGCACGTCGAGCAAGCATTCGCCATACCGGACTGGCAACAACGAGGTGACGTGCCCTCATGGTTCCGAAACATTTCGTTGGTGCTCGCGATTCACGGCATGCACTGGACCGGATATATCTTCAACGATTTCGCCAAAGCGCAGCGCATTCTCGAATGGACCGCCGAACAAATTCCTGCGGAACACGCGATGGTTTTTCTTCCCGCGTGGGATGGACGCTACTACTGGGAATATCCGATCTATCGCGCCGAGCCGCGGCTTGGTGGTCCTGAAGGCTTTCGCAAGCTGATCGAAGCAGGACGTCGGATGGGCTTCCATTTTGTGCCGATGTTCGGAATGAATGCGGCGAACAGTTTCTTGCCGGAATTTTCGAAATTCAGCAACGCCACCACCGAGCAGATTGACGGCGACTCGTTCGACCTGAACTGGGTGGATTGGGACAACGACCGTCACATGGAAGGCGGCGGCAAGTATATGAATCTCGGCGTGGATTCGTGGCGCAACTGGCTTGCTGCTCGCATCTCGGACACGATCGAAAAATACGGAGTTGACGGATATTTCCTCGATATTTCCGGCGGCTGGGTCAACAACACGAAAGCGGACATGCACGAGGGTACGCACCGTCTCGTCGCGGAATTGCGGCAGAAGTTTCCGCACGCGCTTGCCGTCGGCGAATTCTCCTATGACGCGCTCATGTCCATTTTGCCCGTCTATCAGATTTTTCCGTCGCGCGGCTATCCGGCGGCATTCCAAAAATACTCGCGCTCCTTCGAGCATCTGAGTCATCCCGCGCCGGGACGCGGCAGCTCCGGTGTGCACGAATCGGGATTCGGCCATTTCCGCGCGCAGATTTCGCCGAACCAGCCTGTGATTCCGACGATTACGGTTGTGGACGATACGTTCGATAAATATCGCGACGAGATGAAGGAGATTATCGAGGGCGCAAAGCAGTGGAAGGGAATGGCGTGACTGTGCAGACCTCCTGGCATTCAGGCTGAAATCAGGCAGTCACATTCGACAATGCTATTCGTGGCGCAGCGCGGTCAATGGGTCAACCGATGCAGCGCGTCGAGCCGGGACATAGCTGGCGAGAAGCGCAAAGATTGCCATGATCGCGGCTACGGCGCTGAGAATTGAAACATCCCATGAGCGAACGCCAAACAGCAAGCTGCGCATGAGCGCTCCGGCAGCGACGGCGCCGCAAACGCCGATGATGATCCCGAGAAGAATCAGCCAGCCGGCTTCCGTCAGAATGAGCTGATACACCGAGCTGCGTGTCGCGCCCAGAGCCATGCGCACTCCAATTTCACGCGTCCTGCGGCTCACGGAATAAGCGATCACTCCGTAAAGCCCGATGGCGCTTAGCAGCAGCGCAAGCGCAGCAAAACCTCCGGCCAGCCACGCCATTACGCGATGAATGTAAGCTACCCACGAGCTCTGGATGATTTCCGTCATAGTAGCGGGACTATCAATAAAGATTTTGGGATCGATTCCGTGGAGCGCGGCGATCACCGAAGGCAAAACAGACGCGGGCTGCTGCCGGGTGCGAATCGCGATGGCAAAACCGGCGTCTGGCGACTGCGCGAAGGGTGTGTAGACGTCCGGCCTTCCCGTTTTGCTCAATGAGTTCTGCTTGATATCGGCAATCAGGCCGACAATTTCGATTGGCGCCTGCGACGCTTCGCGGCCAATATCATGCGCGTGAT
The DNA here is from genome assembly GCA_035763605.1 of Candidatus Acidiferrales bacterium. GTDB lineage: Bacteria > Acidobacteriota > Terriglobia > Acidiferrales > UBA7541 > DAHUXN01. The sequence goes on along the minus strand of DASUAV010000052.1, from coordinate 7,933 downwards.
AGAAAATTTGCTTGCCAATCGGATTTTGATCCTGAAAATAGCGGCGCGCCAAACTCTCGTTGATAATCGCGACAAGCGGCGCGTTCCCATTGTCGTTCTCAGTGAAGTAACGGCCTTTCAGCAAGTGAGCCTTCAGCGCGGATAAATATCCCGTTCCAATTTGCACATGGCCGACTTCATTGTTGATGCCCAGCGCCGGCCTGCCGACAAATCCGATCTGCGTGCCGCCGTCGCCGCCAAGAGGCAGGTCGTTCGCAACTCCCGCGGCAATCACGCCCGGCAAGTCTTGGAGGCGCCGAATGACTCCGCGTTGCAAGGCAAGCGCCTGGTCTTGATTTGCATACTTCATGTCTCGCGCAGCCATGTAGAGCGTCGCCAAATGGTCAGGCGCGAATCCCATGTCCACGTGCAGCAGCCTGTAGAGGCTCTTGCCGAGGAGTCCTGCGCCGGCTAGCAGCACCATCGTGGTCGCGAGTTCCAGCACAACCAGCTTCGCGACAAGACGCCGCCACAATCTTCCCGAACTGCCGCTGCGACCCGCTGCCAAACCAGCGCGCAAATTCGCGAATGGCAGCCGGAGCGCGGGAGTCGCCGCAAATAAAATCAGCGCAATCAAAATAAGAACGATAGAAAATGCCGCGACGTGCCAATGCCACGCTTCGCGGAGATAGGGCATTTCGTTCAGCATGTCCGCGGGAACCAGCTTGAGCAGCAGCACGCGTGCGAACGTCGCAACGAGAAGGCCCAGCCCGCTGCTGATGGCAACGATAACGAAGCCTTCGACGACGAACTGTTGCGTAAGCCGCCCGAGACCTGCGCCAAGCACGCCGCGCACAGCAAATTCGTGGCGCCGATTTTCAGAGCGAACCAATAGAAGTCCGGCCACATTGATGTAGGCAATCAGCAAGAGCAGACTCGCACCGGCAAGCAGCGCGAGCAAGATGGGCTGGATGTCGCCGAAGATCCACCGGCTGAGTGGCTCGACGTTTGCGCCGCGATACTTGTCGGGATCGGGATTGAGCTTCGATTCGCGTGCGGCAATGGCCTGCACGTCCGCGCGTGCCTGCTGCACGGTGATTCCATTCTTCAGCCGAGCGACCACGCCGAATGCCTTGCACCCGCGGCTCGCCAAACAGGGGTCGCTGGCGTAAGGCCGAAGTGTCGTCCAGAAATCAACCGTACCACTGGGAGCGAACTGAAAATCGCGCGGCAGCACGCCAACCACGGTGTATGGCAACTGCCGCACGCTCAGCCTGACTACCTTTCCCAGCACGTCGCGCCTGCCGCCAAATAAATCCTGCCAAGCGCCGTAACTCAAAATGAGCGATGCCGGCTGCGCGAGCAAATCTTCGCTGGGAGCATTGGGGGCGAAATCCCTGCCGAGAATTGGCGTGACACCAAGCGTGCGGAAGAAATCAGACGTAACAGCGGCGCCTTCCACGCTATGCGCGCCGCTTGCATCAGAGATAACAAAATCGGTTCCCAGGTAAGCGGCGCTCGATTCAAAAGAGCTGTTGCCGCGTTCGACATCAACGTAATTGAGATACGAATACCGGCCCATTTCCGGGCCGATGCGCGGCGATGTTTCGCCAACTTCGACAAGCCGCGAAGGATTCGGATACGGCAGCGGCCGAATCAGCGCGGAATCCACGAATCCAAAAATCGCAATGGTCGCCGCGATTCCGAGCGAAAGCGTGAGTATCGTTGTGATTGCGAATCCTGGAGACTTGCACAAACCGCGCAGACTATAGCGGAAATCTTGCAGCAGTCCGGTCATACAGCGCCCTCGAATCCACTTCTATCGGATTCTCGATGGCTCGGCAAGCTCTGGATTTCACGAAATTGCGGAAAGAGAAAGGCGCGCGGCTACACTTCGATGGCCGCACCTCGATGGCTAGACTTCGACTTCAACGAGAGAGGCGCTGAGTTTCAGCTTGCCAATGTCCACCGCATGCTGAATGGCGCGAACCACGTCGGCATCAAATTTGTTGCCGGAGAGCTGCTGAATGCGGTCCATTGCGTACTCGAGATCCATAGCTGACTGGTACGGACGATTGGTGGTGATGGCGTCGAACGTGTCCGCGACGGCAATGATGCGCGCCATCATGGGAATTTGTTCGCCGGCGAGACCGTAGGGATAGCCGCCGCCGTCCATGCGCTCGTGGTGCAGTTCGATTCCCGGCAGCATTTCGCGCAACTGTGCGACGGGACGCATGATGTTCGCGCCCTTCACGGGATGCTGTTTCATCAGCGCGAATTCCTCTTCGGTCAGTTTGCCGGGTTTTTTCAAAACGTGATCGTCCACGCCGATTTTTCCGACGTCATGCAGCAGCGCGGAAATGCGCAGCTTGTCGAGTTCCTCGGCGCTGAGGCCCAGTTCATTCCCGATGATGAGCGAATATTTCGCGACGCGGCCGGAATGGCCTCGCGTGTAGGGGTCCTTTTCGTCAATCGCGGCGGCGAGCATGCGAATCGAGCCCATGAACAGCTCGCGGTTTTCAGTGGCGGCGAGTTGCAGGCGATCAACGTATTTTTCGATGTCTCCGGCCATCGTATTGAACGTTTCGGCCAACTCGCTGATTTCTGCTGCGCCGCGCACTTCCGCGCGCTCGTGAAATTCGGCGCGGGCGATGGCGCGCGTGGAATGCACGAGCCCCTGAATCGGCCGCGTGATTCCAATCGCGGAAAGGTATCCAACGAGAAGAGCGATCAGCGTAACGGCGAGGACGAAGTGCATGGCCTGCGTGGTTAATTCCTGCACGCCGGCGTCAACGCGCGCTTGAGCGAGGCTGCGCTGTGCGACGACGGCCCAGTGCAATTCGGGAATCGTGCTATATGTGCCGATCATGCTCACGGGCTTTTTGTCTTCATTCAGCGTGAACTGAGTGGTTTCCGTGACGCGCAGTTCCTGCTGGATCTGCTTGAATTGCGCCACGACGGGATTGGAGCTGAGATCGCGCCCTGGGACCATATCCATCGTGTCCGGATGAACGACGACGCGGCCTTCGCCGTCGACGACAAAAACGGTGTGATCGCGGATGCTGGCATCCTTCAACCGCGCGAGCACCCGGTCGAGCGAAACCACCGCGGCAATCATTCCGGTGAAGCGTCCCTCGAACATCAGCGGAACGGAAATGACCATCGCGGGACGATTTTGCCGGCCCAGCGCAAAAGCGCTGCTCACGGAGTTGCTGCCCTGCACGCTGGCAGTGAAGGCCTTCTTGAGGGCGGCATTCACGAATGGATCCTGGTCCGCGAGAACGCTGCCGGCAGATTCGCCCTTGGCGTCCTGCCCGATAGCGGTGATGTACAAAATGTCGTGATTCGCTTCGGCGACATTTTGCAACATGCGGCTGAGTTGCGGCGCGTGCGTGGGATCGCTGATGTTTTGGATCCATCCGGTCAAAGAGAGCAATTGGCGCTGGCTCTGCAACTGCTCGTTGAGGTTCGATTCGAACTGAAAAATTTCAGACGCGAGCGAATGAGTGATTTCCGATTGCTGCACGCGCTCGGTGTCCTGGAGCTTCTGCTCGCTCAAGTCGAGAACTTCGCGGTGATAGAGCCAGAGCGGCAGCGCGCTCGTAAGCAACAACGCGGCGAGCACAATCCACACAATGCGCACGCGTTGCAGCGCTACCGGCTTTTTAGATGTTTCGGTCACACGTTCGCCTGTACGTTCGCCTATACTTGGAATGCTAGGGGAGGCCTGCGCCGTAGGACAACTGGCCGAAAGTACTATGTGTCCGGAGCAGCAACTTCGTGGACGGTTGCGACGTGACTTCAGGCGGAGCTGTCGGACTCGGCCTTGAGGCGGCGTTCCATGAGTTCGCGAAGTGCATCTTTCGGCGAACGGTTTTCGTAGAGCACCGCAAACATTTGCTCGGTGATGGGCATTTCGATGCCGGTTTTGCGGGCCAGCGCGCGCGCTGCTGCGGTTGTGCCTACGCCTTCGGCGACCATGCGCATCGCGCCGAGGATTTCGTTTAATTTTTTGCCGCGTCCCAGTTCGCAGCCGACGAAACGATTGCGGCTCAGTTGACCGGTGCAGGTCAAAACGAGGTCGCCCAATCCCGCGAGACCAGCAAGCGTTTCGCGGCGCGCGCCGAGCGCAGTGCCAAGGCGAGTGATTTCCACGAGCCCGCGCGTGATCAGCGCCGCGATTGTGTTATGGCCAAGTCCGAGGCCTTCGGCGACGCCGGCGGCGAGCGCGATCACATTCTTGAGCGCGCCGCCAAGTTCTACGCCAATGACATCGTCATGCGTGTAGAAGCGCAGCGTGCGGCCGGAAAATTCTTGCTGAAGTTCTTTCGCTGTGCTGCGGTCCGCGGAGGCGATCACGATGGCCGTAGGATCGCCGCGTGCCACTTCTTTTGCGAAGGAAGGCCCTGAAATCACCGCAGCGCGCGGCGGGAATTTCGGCGCGAGGACTTGCTGCATGACTCCGCTGGGACGCAACAACGTTTGCGGCTCAAGACCTTTTGTGGCGCTCACGAAACGCATTTCTGAGCGAAGAAACGGCAGCATGGCCGAGTACATTTCGCGCGCGTGGGCGGAAGGCATAGCGCCGATGACGATAGTCGCGCCGTCGAGCGCGGCGCCGAAATCGCAGGTGATTTCGACTTCTAATGGAAGCTTGAATGAGGGGAGAAAAACGGGATTTTCGCGGCTCTCGCGCAGCGGTTCATAGACATCTTTTTCGCGGACCCACAGAGAAATTTTGCGCGATTTGCGTTCGCTGCCGAGCACAATTGCGAGCGCGGTACCCCAGCTTCCTGCTCCGATAATGGCCATTTTTTGCATCGAAAGAACGCGAAATTCACCATTTGCGAAATTGCGTGTTTATCGTGCTGAATACGCTGTGTACCGCGACAAATTTAATGCATGTCGGCCCGAAGTGCCGTTACTTCCGATTCGTCACGCGATGCTCCGTTCCGGCAATCACGCGGCCGATGTTTTCGCGATGCTTGAAAATAATGAGCGCGGCGATAAACGCGCTTCCCGCCGTGACGGAAACCGGCGGCGCATGGTGCGGCGCGTAATAAACGTATACGAGAAAAGGCAGCGCCGCCGCGGCTGCGACGGAGGCCAGCGAAACATAGCGCCAGAACACCAGGACGATAATCCACAAAACCAGCGCCGCGACCATGGCCTGCCAGCAGATCGGCAAAAAGACACCCAGCCCCGTGGCTACGCCCTTGCCGCCGCGGAATTTGAGCCAGCAGGAAAACAGATGGCCCAGAACCGCGCACACCGCGGCGGCCATGATCCAATCAATGCTCGCATGAAACCAGCGCAGCGCCAGCCACACAGCGAAGTATCCCTTGCCCGCATCCAGCACCAGAGTCAGCAGACCCGCGATTTTGCCGGCCGAGCGCGTGACGTTGGTCGCTCCGATGTTGCCGCTGCCGGACTGGCGCACGTCGCCGCCGCCCGCCAGCTTCACAATCAAATAGCCGAAGGGAATCGAGCCGAGAAAATATGCGATGAGCGGAATCAACCAGAGCGGCTTCACGCGAACTTAGCTTCTCCTTCAGCGAAAGGATAGCTTGCGAGCTTGGTGTAAATGGCTCCGTTGGACTTTAACACACTCTGATAAAGATGAAATTGCGCTGCCTTCATCGCGCCAAAATCCTGCGAGGGTATGGATGCCAGCATCTTCTGCATTTGTGCCACGCCGTCGTTTGTCTTGAATCGCGCGAGCGTCAAATGCGGCGTGAAGGCGCGCTCTTCTTTCGGAATTTTCAGCGGCGCAAGCTGAGTTTCGATGTCCGCAGCGAGCCGGGCGAGCCCCGTGCCGGCGGCGATTCCCACGAAGAAAACGCGCGGGCGTTTCTCGTTGGGAAAAAATCCAAAGCCGCGGAAGGCAACGGGAATCGCCTCACGCCGGGGCGCCAGCGATAGATGCTCTTTGATTAGGGGAAGTATTTCATCGTCAACCCAACCGATGAATTTCAGCGTGATGTGAATGCCTTCCGGTCGCACCCATCTTGCGCCGCGCGCGAGCGGTTGCAGGCGCGAGATGAGTTCGCGAATGGCGCTGCGCGTTTCTTCGGGAATATCGAGCGCGACAAAAAGCCGCATAAGACATGCTAGTCTATTCGATTCTGCGCTTCCATTGCCCACACGCCCCGGTTGACAGGACGCCCATGACGTACAGCCTTGGAGCGCGGGGGGCTCAGAGTGAAATACTTATTTAACTTTTTGGTTATCTAAACAACCGGTTGTCCTGGCTTTTCTTCGAACATCCGCTAATCTCGAGGTTAAATGGAAGCCGGGAATACTCTTGGTCGGCCGCCCGCAATCGAACGGCTCATATTGTTCATTCAGGATTTTTTGCCATCGCAGAATCTGCAATTCCTGTTCCTCTTAGCGAGCTTCTTGCTCCTCGTCGGCGCTTCGCGTTCTTGGTATGTGCTTCGTCTGCCGGGAGGAGCCGAGATGTTGAACAACGAGAACGTAGATCCGAACGCAACCCGACTATTAATACAATCTTACTATCTTTGGGTAGGCCTAGCCCAAGAGGTCGCGATTTCTCTTGCGCGATTCGCTGGCCTGGCCGCGTTGGTTCTCTGCTGCCTGTCCGTACGCAATGCCGCGCGAAAATTGGTTATGTGGGCTTGGATTCCTGGCGGGATCGCAGTGATTGGTTTTCCTGCATTTCTGATAGCGACAGCACAAAGAAGGAACGCTGCGCTTGATGCGTTTGCCACCGCCGTCAACCTTCCACTCCCAACGGAGCACACCTGGTCCGCCCCTTTGGGACAGGGAATTTACTTGGTTGCGGCGGGTCTCGCTGTTCTAGCTGTAGCTCTTAAGCTTTTCCGCAAGGGATTGATTTCTCTGCCGCTGAGTTTTCGAGGGACGAGCGAGGCCGAGACAGGAACGCAGTGCGCAGAGCTCGCAGACCGGAGGGGTATTCGTTTTGGTAATCGGCACGATCTTCTATGCAGTTTTGGCTTCATGGGGTGGCGCTCTTGTGCTGGCCCTATCCGCCAAGGACATGGTATGGGATTCTCGAAGCTTTCCTGCATTTCTCTGGATACCCGCGCTCCTTGTAGCGACGGGAGCAGCAGCTCTCGCCTTTGTTGTGGGGGCTGCAAGACCGGCTGCTCACCATGCATTTTTTGCGAGACAACCGTTTCGGATCTACTTGTTAGCGCTCGCGATTCCGCTTGTGTGCCTGTTACTGCCGAGGTTTTTGTTCGGTGTGGTGTTTCAACCCTATCTAGAGCCATCGCGGTGGCCTCAGTTATTTATTCCGCATCCTCTGCCCACGATCCTGGTAGTTTACATTATCGCGTTCCTTGAAGAGTTTGCGATTCGTGGCTACCCTCCAGAGTACGTTGGAAAAGTGTTTATCACTGAGGCGAGCTATCTTCGTGAGCGGAATTCTGTGGCCGCTGCTCTTAGGATTCGGCATGACGTATTCGCTGCCTCATACGGTCGCTGAGAAATTTCCTGGCATCTCTTTGCTGGCTGAATGGGCAATGTTTATCATATACAGCGTGCCCCTTGGTTGGTTATACGCGCGCACACGATCGATTCTCGCGGTCACGCTAACACACGGAACGATCGTTATTTTCCACGCGGGCATGGGAAATGAAATTCATTTGAATCACCCCGAATTCTACTGGGTGGAACTGGCACTGTGGATTTTCGCTGGCTGGTTCTTGTTTAGAAAGAATCCACTCCTCCAGGAAGGAAGGCCAGCAATATCAAAAAATCCATTCCCTGAACCTCAGAAATGAGTTGTTACACGGAGATCGCGACGGCTCTAGGGTTTCGCTGCGGCTGGCCGCAGAAAATGGCGGCGGACCATGTCCAGGGCTGCTTGCGTGGCGTGCAGACGGACGCGGTCGCGTTCGCCGGGGAAGCGGAAAGCTTTTTCTTGCTCGTGCTCCTGGTCAGCTAAGGCAATGTGCACAAGCCCGAC
>DASUAV010000051.1:0-15445 GCA_035763605.1 Candidatus Acidiferrales bacterium | reverse complement strand
GACGGATGGCGCAGCTTGCGCAGCGCCTTGGCTTCGATCTGGCGAATGCGCTCGCGCGTGACGGCGAACGACTGGCCGACTTCTTCGAGCGTGTGTTCGCTGCCGTCGTCGAGTCCGAAACGCATCTTGATGACTTTTTCTTCGCGCGGCGTCAGCGTCTTTAGCACGGAGGAAGTCTGCTCTTTCAGGCTGAGGTTGATGACGGCGTCGGAAGGCGACACCACGGCCTTATCCTCGATGAAATCCCCAAGATGCGAATCTTCCTCTTCGCCGATGGGCGTTTCGAGTGAGATCGGTTCCTGCGCGATTTTCAGGATTTTGCGCACTTTGGAGACAGGAATATCCATGCGCTTCGCGATTTCTTCGGAGGTAGGCTCGCGGCCAAGTTCCTGCACGAGCTGCCGGCTGGTGCGCACGAGTTTGTTGATGGTCTCGATCATGTGCACCGGAATGCGAATGGTGCGCGCCTGGTCGGCAATGGCGCGCGTGATGGCCTGGCGAATCCACCACGTCGCGTACGTTGAAAATTTGTAGCCGCGCCGCCATTCGAATTTGTCCACGGCCTTCATCAAGCCGATGTTGCCCTCTTGAATCAAATCGAGGAACTGCAGGCCGCGATTGGTGTACTTCTTGGCGATGGAAACCACCAGGCGGAGGTTCGCTTCGATCAGTTCCTTCTTGGCCTGCTCCGCTTCGATTTCGCCGCGTACGATGATGGTCAGCGTACGCTTCAGCTCCTGCGGGCTCACTTCGCTGGAGATTTCGATCTCGCGCAATTCCGTGCGACGGTCCTTCAGTTCACGCCGCGCTTCCGCGAGAACGTCGCCTTTCGAAGCGTCCACGCGGCGCTCGAGCTTGACAATTTCGCGTTCCAGAGCATGGACGCGCTCGACCGTCTGGCGAATCTTGTCAATCAGCCGCTTGCGCTCGAATGGATTGAATTCGATATCGCGCACCATCTGCGACATTTCCACGCGCGTGCGCGAGAGGGTGTAGCGAGCGCGTAAATAAGAGCGCTTCTTGGCTTTTGGCGTGCGTTCGAGTTTTTGCGCCTGTTTCAGCGCAGCGAGGTAGAGTTTTGCGACGCGATCAATTTGTTTGAGCGTCTGCTTCGTCTTGTTGGCGATTTTTTCTTCGGTCAGTTCTTCGTCGTCGAACTGGACAATTTCCTTGATCGAGCGTCCGCCGGTGCGCAGGTCATCGCCGATTTGCAGAATTTCCTTGAGCACAATCGGCGAGCGCGTGATGGTCTTGAGAACGAGCAACTGCCCGCGCTCGATGCGCTTGGCAATGGCCACTTCGCCTTCGCGCGTCAGCAGCGGGACGGTTCCCATTTCGCGCAGGTACATGCGCACAGGATCATTGGTCTTTTCGAGCGCGCCGGGAGTCAGATCGAGGTCAATTTCATCGGAAGCTGCGGCAGCGGGTTCTTCGCGCGCAGTCTCCGCGCCTTCCGCCGCTTCACCGGCGGCAATCGCGGCTTTGGCGCTGGAAAGATCTTCGTAGACGTCAATGCCATACCGCTCGAACGTCGAAAGAAGATCGTCAATTTCCTCGGACGAATGCACTTCGGCCGGCAGGATATCGTTCACTTCATCGTAGAGCAGGTACCCGCGTTCCTTGCCCATGGCGATGAGCTGACGTACCTGATCGTATTTTTCTTCGATCGCCAACGTCACCTTATTCCCCTCCTGGGGCGCCGTGCGGCCGCAGAAAAGCGCAATTCAAATCAATATGGCCGGACAGAGACAACACTCCGGCCCAGGCATTCTCTAGCGATTATGACGGATAAGACCGATGGCTCCGCACCGCGGAGACAAGCAAAAATTTCCGCTGCCGCGCCCCAATTGCCCAAACCAGCACCCACGCAACCGGCATTCACACTATAGGATGCGGTAAGCACGCCGTACGTTTCGTCCGAAACCTTCCTAGCATAGCTTTCAGTGCAACTTACGTCAATTTTATTATTGTACGCAAAAACAGCGGGATAAACAGGCCGCGAGTATTTGCCGGGTTGGCTTCGCCGAACTGCCAGCGCGCGCATCACTCCTGGTGAGCCGTTGAATTTGGCGCTCAGCACCACGCGTGATAGAATTTTCGCCGTGAGCTCGCCCGCTAGCGTCCGGCGGCCCATGCACGCTGACCTCAGCGTCCGCGTCGGTACCCTCCTACTTTCCAACCCTGTGATTGCCGCCAGCGGCACGTTCGGCTACGGCCTCGAATTCGCGCACCTCGTTGATCTGAACGCTCTCGGCGGCATCGTCGTCAAGGGCCTCTCGCTCGAACCTATGGAAGGCGCTCCTGCTCCGCGCCTCTGCGAAACTTCCGGCGGCCTGCTCAATGCCATTGGCCTGCAAAACGTCGGGGTGCGTGCTTTCGTCGCCGAAAAGCTCCCCAAGCTCCGCGCCTACCAAACCGCCATCATCGCCAACGTTTTTGGCCGCACCGTCGCTGAATACAGCGAAGTCATCCGCACCCTTGAAGATGCCGAGGGTATCGCCGCGTACGAACTGAACATTTCTTGCCCCAATGTTGACCACGGCGGTTCCGAATTCGGGAGCGACCCGCAACTTGCCTCGGAAGTGATCTCTGCCGCCCGGAAAGCCTCCAAACGGCCGCTTTGGGTGAAACTGAGCCCGGGGCCCCAAGCCTCTCCGGTCGCCAAAGCCGCCGAGCAATCTGGCGCCGACGCCCTCACCGCCGCGAACACCTACCCCGCCATGAGCCTGGATCCCCGTACAGGGGCTTCTCGTTTGGGCAGGGTCTCCGGAGGCCTCTCCGGCCCGGCCATAAAGCCCCTCACTCTTAAGCTGGTTTATGACCTGGTCCGCGCCGTCCGCCTTCCTATCATAGGCCTCGGCGGGATCCAGACCTCTACCGACGCCTTGGAGTACTTCGCTGCTGGAGCAACCGCTATTCAGGTGGGAACCGCCCATTTTGCCGATCCGCGGGCTAGTATCGCGGTTCTAAGTGGAATCATGCACTTCGTTGACGAAAATAAGCTCCATGGAATCAGCTACTTAGCAGCTCATAATACGGGAAAATTTACACAGTCCTAGAGCGGACGCCCTATTGTTCAGGGGTACGCTGTACGGTAGAATTTCTCTCATTATGAATGACTTACTCCAGTTCTTGCGGAAAGCGCTCCAAACGAAGCAAGTCGTTCTAGCTGTAGTCATAGCCTTGGTTTTGTTCGCCGCTGGGCCTGCCAGTCCGAGCCTTGAAGGCAGCGGACCGGTCAATCCAGCGGGCCATGCGCTGCCGGCTTTGAAGCTGGCAACGCCTAACCCATCTGTTCACCCAACTCGCCATCCGGCACCCCTGAAGAGCTTCGTCTGCCTGTCCAGCTGGTACGGAGACCAGTTTGATGGACAGCTGACCGCCAATGGCGAAATCTATGACATGTACGGACAGACAGCCGCCCACAAGACCTTGCCCTTAGGGTCAGTGGTTCGCATCGTCAATCTGAAGACTCACCGCAGCGCGGTGGTCCGCATCAACGACCGCGGTCCGTATGTTCCGGGACGGCAGCTTGACGTTTCCTACCAGGTTGCTAGAGAATTGGGCTTCGATAAGCGAGGTCTCGCCCGAGTCAGGGTGGACCTGCTCAAGGTGCCCGAATCCGCCAGCGCGCATCCCGGCAACTGATCGTCGCCCTCGATTATCCTGACCTATCTCAGACGCTCAAATTCCTTCGCCAGCTTCGCGGACGCGCGCGTTTGGTCAAAATCGGCAGCCAGTTGTTCACCGCCGAGGGGCCAAACGCTGTCAAGCGCATCGCGAAGCTCGTCGAAGGCATTTTCCTTGACCTGAAGTTCTGCGACATTCCTAACACCGTCTCTGGCGCGGTCAAGTCCGCTGCGGCGCTACCAGGCGTGCGCATGATGACGCTTCATGCCACCGGCGGCTTGCCGATGCTGCAAGCGGCGCGCGCCGCGCTGAAAGGAATGAAGCGTCCGCCGATGCTCCTCGCTGTGACTGTGCTTACAAGCCTTGATGCCGCGGAGCTCGATCGCATCGGCTTGCGCGGCCCATTCCGCGAACGCGTTGCTGCGCTCGCGGAAATCGCGCGCACCGCCGGCATGGATGGCATCGTCGCACCCGCTACGGAATTGCAATCCCTGCGCGCATGCATCGCCAGTGACTTGAAAATTGTCGTGCCCGGAATTCGTCCTGCGCCACTCGTAGGGGCGGGGTTCACCCCGCCCGCACACCCTGAGGAACGAGCATCGCGACTCGCCGCCGCGCGATCTCATCTTCGTAAGGGGACGGCTTCAGCCGTGCCGAAAACATCCGGAGAATCAGGGGTTTCAACCCCTGAGGTGCGTCGCGAGGACCAGGCACAGATTGCCACGCCAGCCAATGCCGTGCGCTGGGGTGCTGACTACCTTGTCGTAGGACGTCCCATCACAGCGACGCCCGATCCGGTCGCCGCGTTCGACTCCATCGCACGCGAAATCGAATCCGTCGCGTCCTGAAGTTTACGCCGTCACGATTTGTAGCGCAGGCGTTCGCCCTGTCCCGATACGCTTGAGAGAGCGTTTCGGTGAACTCTGGGACTTTTGTATTCACCCCGCGTCTTACTGCAAACGAACGGCCCGCTTCGAATAGGCTTCGAGTACGCATCGCACCATATCGCAGAGCTCGTCAATCGCATTCATGGACAACGTATTCGGGTCGAGCTTGCTGCTGACGCTCGCGAGTATCGTGCCGTCGTTTCGCTGGCGAAGCGTGACAATCTCGTTTCCGTCAGGGAGGTTCACGGACTCAAAAGTCTTCACTGGAGTTGCACTTCGCTCTTTCGGTTGCATCAGTAGCGCGTCCTTTTTACATCCGGGATTTTCGGTTTGTCAGGATCCTTCTTCTTGTCCGTCTTGTCGTTATCGGAATATTTTTTCGGATCGCCCTTCAGTTTCTTCTCGACCTTCTTCTTTGCGTGGTGCTCTTTCCTTTCCAGGTCTTTGCTTTTCTTGTCTGAATCCGTCTTGTCGGGATCCTTTTGCTTGTCCGGATCTTGCTGTTGGGCGAAAGCGCGTGCGCCTGACGCCACGGCAACCGCGCCGGCCAGCAACGCGCCAGTCGCCGCCAAGAACGAACGCCGCGCCAGCTTATTCACTGTGATTTTTTCATCCGTCAGCTTTTCAGGGTTTTTCTGCTTCGCGTCTGTATCCGCCATGAGAGTTGCTCCATCCTTTTGGGCGATTTGAACCGTGATTGCTCCGGGCGCTGCCCGAATAAACTTCCCGAATAAACTCGATGAACCTGCGACTGAATGAAACGGAGGGAGCCAGTTCGCCGGCTCCCTCCTGTTAGTGTTTCAGCGCACAGGACAGCTTAGCGATTCCCGTGCTGTCCGCCTCCGCCACCTTGACGTTCCCGCTGCTCACGCTGTTCGCGTTCTTTCTTCTCGCGCTCCCTGCGCTGCTCGTCATCTTCCTGACCGCCTTGACGTTTCATCGGATCGTCGTTCATGGGTTCCCCCTTCTAAAGGTCGGAATCTACAGCTTAAGTTCGGACTCTACGGCCAATGACGCGAGCCGACCATCGGTGAAATACCTGCGTCTTGGCGTATTGCCCCGTAGGAAAAACACCTACGCTTGCTTGGCTCAAAGGAAGATGCTGACCGCTAAATCTAAATCGTGTTTTTGATTTGCAGGCAGCGCGAGCAGGCTGAACGGCGGAAATAGCGACCTACGGTGGCGTCATATCAGCTTGCTGCCGATTTCGTCGCGGCCTCCAACCCCGTTTGTGCGCAATGTCGGGCGAATCGTAGAGTTTTGAAGACTGTGGAGGATTGCACATCCCAAGTAATCGCACTCTGTGTCCGCAGGCGGTCAGGAGTCTGCGCCCCAACCTGCCAATCCGTGCAGATTACCCCGGGAAATTAAAATTTGAGCCAAGTCTTTGAGAACAAAGTCGTGATGCCAAGTCTATCGAGCAATTTGCTATTCCCCCCGCTAGAATGCTCTTTATCGAACAGCAGCGCCGCCAAAGGTACAATGAGGATTCCATTCGCGGCGAGGAGGCAGCGTGACCGATAAACTTTTGGATTTCGAAAAATTTCGCGCGGAGATGAACGAAGAAATTCTCGGCTGCGGCCATCTGGGCATGAAAAGATTTTTCGCCCTCGACCATCAGGCCTATGAACCGGGCGCGCTGCCGACGAAAACGAAAGAGTTGCTCGGATTGGTCGCTTCCGCCGTGCTGCGCTGCGACGATTGCATCACTTACCATTTACTCCGCTGCGGAGAAGAAGGCTGGAAGCGCGACGAGGTCATTGACGCTCTGAATGTGGCGCTGGTTGTCGGCGGCTCGATTTTAATTCCGCACGTGCGCCGCGCGTTCGCCAGAATGCGCGAGATCCCCGCGCTGAAAGATTAATCAGCTTCTGTGGCGGTTCGGAAAACCTGGCTAGATTCAGTCGAGAGGAAGGGCCGTATCCGTCTCATCGATGAAAACCACTCCGACGCCGCAGCGGTCCTTATCGTGCCCCGGATCGCAGTGAACTACTGAGCCGCGCAGCACCATGAAATTCGGACGATCGGGCGTGCCGCAGTCCACGCGAATATCCATTTGCGATTGCAGTTGCGGCAAATGCGAAAGCCACAGATAGCCGCCGCGCAGATTCATTTCCTTCAGCACGGCATATTCTTGAAAACGGCCGCCGTCTTTGGCCTGTCCGCTGACTGTTGCGGAAAAATGAACGGGCCGCCGCTGACCCATGCGCGAAGGCCGCAGGCGAACTTCGGTGCAGCGGTCACGCAGTTGGACGGTCATCCCGTCGGAAGCAGCCCAGGTGTTGGGAAACTCTTGTCGCGCGGCATACAGATACCCATCCACGACGCGATCGTTTGAATCAGGATCGTGATGGAATAGAAAGAGATTTTTCACGCCGCACTCTCGCGCGAGCTTCACGCTTTCGAGCCAGCTGGAATGGCCCCAGCCTTTCCGCGAAGAGGCGAGCTGCTCCGGAGAGAGCTGCGCATCGTTAATCAGGATGTCCGCTCCGGCGGCAAGCTCGCGAACATTTTTGTCCATCTCAGGAAGGCCAGGCTCGTTGTCGGTGGCATAAACAATCGTGCCCGCGGAAGTTTCAAAACGATAGCCGAGGCAGCCCTGCGGATGATGCAGCCAGCGCGCCGTGATTTTCACGCCATCAATTTCGAATTTGTCACCGCCGGAAATTTCCGAGAACTGCCGGCCCGAAGGCATCAGCGTCAAGTCCACTGGGAAATAGGGGCGAGCCAATTGCGCTTCCAGCACTTGCCGCAAACTTTCACGACCGAGATACTTCGATTGAAAACTGTAAAAATGGAAATCGTTTTGCGGCAAATAAAATGGACGAAAAAACGGGATGCCCTGAATGTGGTCCCAGTGATAATGCGTCACAAAAATATGCGCCTGAATGGGACGGTCGCCGTCCGCCGCGGCCCAGATGTTCCCGAGCGTGCGCAAGCCCGTGCCACAATCGAGAACGAAGCGCGTGCCGCTGGGCGCAACGAAATCGAGGCTTGGCGTGTTGCCGCCATAGCGCCACATTCCGCGGTCGAGCGTAGGAGTGGAGCCGCGAACCCCCCAAAAAGATAATTTTGCGCAGTTCGGATGCATTGGTGGCAAATTTCGCTGGAGACTCCGCGGATTTCCCCAATCGGCGGAGTCGAATCATTTCAATCGTAAATTTGCAGAATGAGCAAGTCAAACAGGATGCGCGGGCGCGTGTCGTTTTGGTGAGCATAAATTCGAGACGGCGGAGCAGTTCTGGAAAATGCGGCGCGGCGAGAATAAGGATTCGGTAGAATTTGAGTATGCACTTCCATCCGCACAGCGGAGGCGAAAGTCATGCGCATGAGCATGGGATGAGTTCTGCCGGCGCGCTCGGCGGCGCGATGGCCGCAACGCTCGCACTTGTGATTGTCGAGTTCGCTGCTGGAACCATCGGGCGCTCGATCGCGCTGGTCAGCGATGGCGTGCACAATTTAACAGATCTCCCGACAATTCTGATTTCGTGGGTTGCGGCGCGATGGTCAGTACGGCCGCCAACGCCCGAGAAAACTTACGGCTATCAGCGCTCCGGCGTGCTGGCCGCATTCGTGAACGCGATTCTGCTGGTATTGGTGGCGCTCTACATCATTTTCGAATCATACGAACGGCTGCGGAATCCCGTGGGCGTGCGCACGACGCTGATGATTGCTGTCGCCGTGTTCGCTCTGGTCGTGAACGGCGGCATCACGCTCTCGCTGGTCCGCAAACGAAGAGACCTGAATCTGCGCAGCATTCTGATTCACAATTTTGGCGACGCGCTCTCGAACGTGGCGATCATCGCGGGCGCGCTGGCGATTCGCTGGGCCGGCGTGACATGGGCGGATCCGATCATCGGCATCGGTATCGGCTTGATGGTACTGTGGAGCGCCGTGGGAATTTTGCAGGAAAGCACGCACATTTTGCTGGAAGGTTTGCCGAGAAATTTGAAGCTCGCCGATGTGGCGCGAACGATGCTGGAAATAGAAGGCGTTCAGGAAGTGCACGACATTCATGTCTGGACGATTGGCTCGGAATTGCAGGCGCTTTCGTGCCACGCCCGGATTCCGGACATGCACATGGAGCAGAGCGAAAAGCTGCTGGAGGCGATCCGGCAGCAGTTAACACAGAAATTTCACATCACGCATGTGACCATCCAGTTCGAGCGCGCGGGTTTGCCTTCCGAAGCCGGTTACTTCATGCCCGAACCGCTTGCACCGCGCGTCAAGCGAAGCTGAAACTTCTTCAACGGGAAGCATTGCTCACCAAATGCTAGTCACGCCCCGATTGCGGAAGCGATTCCCGTTGCTTTGAAAAAGATTCGGCGAGGATGAGCCCGACTGCGCACATCATGAGACCCACAAACATGCTCGACCACAGATTCCCGCTGTGAGGCGAGTGCACCACCAACGGAGCATGCAGAGTAACCACCCAAATGAAAAACATGAGCGCGAGCAACAATCCAGCAAGGCGCGCGAGTTGTCCCGTAGCAAAGCTGAGCGCGGCAGCGAAAAATGCAGCGCCAGTGAAATAGGCAAGGAACAAATGCGCAGGAATCCAGGCCGGAATCAGCGATGCGATGGACGCGTGATATATGAAACGTTGAATGCCGAAAATGACCAGAGAAACAGTGACGAGCAGGCGCCCGAAATTCGCGGTTGCGTCCACCGGCCCGGCGGGTGCTGAAGATTCCCTTGAAAATATCGCGCCGAGCACGAACGCAGCGCCGGCAATCGTAAGAGTTTCAAACGCGCGGGTGCGAAGATTGCCGCTGGCCAGATTGGAATACAGCCGCGCGACGTGAAAAATCAAAAAATCGAGAAGGAAGGCCGCTCCGAGCAGCTTTGAGGCGAGCGCCCCGCGAATTCCACTGGCCATGCAAACGGCCGCCATCAGCAATCCTAATCCAACTAGAAATCCTGAGAGCGGTCGGCCAATGGTATACGGCGGAATATTGACGAGGCTTTTCGGATGATGAAGAAACAGGAAGTACTGCACAGAAAATGCGCCCATGGAAGAAGCAAAAAAGTAGCGGCCGAGGCGCTGGAGCCAATTCATCGGATTGCTGAACGAAGGCGAGGCGTGTTCATCGGAGTTGGATTGGACACATGAGAAAACGATTGAACCGCACAATCTCGGCGCGCATGAGGCGCGATTCTACACGCAGGGAAAGAGAAAAGTACAGAATCGCCTGAAACTCGCGCCTAATCTCCACTGGCCACAGCGGCCGCGCTGGCGACCTTCATTTTCTTTAGTGTTTCGAGTTCCCCCTGCAATCGCTTCCATTTTTTGCGATTCTTTTTTGTGTGGATGGGAGCGTTTGGGTCGGAATAGAAATCGAGAATATCCGATTGCAGATTCACAGGAATCGTTTCGTCGGGATGGCGAGTGAGCCGGTGAACCAATTCCGCGTAAGTGTTGTCGGCAAGAGCATAGCCGCCAGGACGTGCCTTAGCGCCCGTGTCCAGGTCGCGATCCGGAAGAGGAATCGGGCCTTTGGGATTCTTGGATAGCTCAGCGAGCAACTGGCCGTACAGCGCAGCAGAGTGGTCCACGCTTTCGATGTAGAACTGTTCGGTTTTTTGGTCCGGAATTTTGATGGCCAGGAAGGAAGCCGGTCCGATTTTGGGAATAATGAAGACGAAGAATGCCAGCAGATGGGGACCGATGCCCGGCTTCTTGTAGGTGTACGCCCAGTGGCGTTCGAATCCCGCGGTCTTGAGTTGATTGACGAATTCGTCGTAAGCGGGGCCCGGTGTGTCGGGCTTGAATTGTTTCCCGTGAAGAATTTCCTCAGCTCCCGCGAACGCTGGAATCATGCTGCGCACGGACCAGCGATAGATATTCGTGGCCGGCAAAATCTTGCCTAGCAAATCATGGAGGCGAATGCCATAGGTGGCGACGAAGGCGCGCTCGAGCAACTGGCGCGGCGTGCGAAAGCCGATGTAATGCAGGTACGCCGTCGGCGCAAAGGTACGCTTATAAAGCTGTCCGACATCGAAACCGAATTCCGTGCGAACGTGCGCATGCGGATTTTCTTCATAAACGACAATCGGACCGTATTTTTTGGCGAGCTTCGGAAAGTCGAGTGCTACGGAGGGGTTGACGGCTTCAGAGTGGCCGATGGTATCTCCAACGAAATGCGAGAGCGCGCCAATGGCGTAAGCGTATTCGTAGACGTTATGCGATTGCAAAATCAGGTTGTTGATGAAATCCGCGGTGCGAACATAATGCGCCAGGTTGCTGAAGAATTTGTTGCCGAACGGATAGTAGCCCATGTCCTGCGCCGCACAACCGCCGTAAGCGTAAGCGTGAGCGATGCGCAACTGCGCGGGCGTGGTGTTGGGAAAACGCTTCAGAAGCAGCGGGCGAATCGAGGTCGTCCAGGTGAGGTCTATCAACTCTTCGTGTGTGAAGACGGAGTATGCGCTGGTTCTCTGGGGAATCACCAGCCCGGCCATCAGCACGGACACCAGAAGGATGCGCCGCGTGCAATGTTTCAAATTGTCTCTCCGGATACTCCGGTGCGCACCTATGTAAGATGCGCGAGCCCTCTTCGGCGCGGCATTTTAGCGCGCGAATCGCCTGGAAGGCAGCGGCGCGCGCTTCCGTGCCTCTTTCGCGATGCTGTGTGTTATAAGTGTGCCGCGACAGGCGCAGCGTAAAACGTGCCATCGACCGATTTAAAATTACAAAATGAAACAAATGAATCATGAACCCAAGCGATAAGGATGAGGTATGACTGCGAGAACGGAACAAAGTCTTTTCGGAGATAAGCGGCAGGACGGCGAGCGGAGTGGTGTTAATCGTGGACGATATGACTGTCTCCGCGGACAAGATATCGGTCGAACTGCGCGGCTCTGTGGCACGCTCGTCGCATTTGCGCTCGGAATGTTATTGGCTTTGCCGGCGCATGCCCAGAACACTCAGTTCACCATTTCATTTCCGGCTTCGGTGAGCTCGAAACCGATCACCGGACGAGTATTTGTAATTGTGACGAAGACGGACCGGCTCGAACCGCGCATTCAGCTGCTCTCCGAGGGGGCGCCGCCTTTCTTCGGAAAAGACGTAAGCGCGCTTGCGCCCCGCCAAGACGTTACCATTGACGCGAGCACGCCGGGCTATCCGCTTGAAAGTCTCAAGAATTTACCGGCTGGCGATTATTTCGTCGAGGCGTTTCTGAATATTTACACCGAGATGCATCGCGCCGATGGCCATACGATTTGGGCTCATCTCGATTGGGTCGGAGAACTGCCCAGCCTCGCGCCGGGAAATCCGCACAGCGATGTGCAGAAAATCCATCTGGATCCCGCTAAGGGATTCGACATTCACCTCAGCATGGACAAAATTATTTCAACGGATGAGTTCGGCAAGAGCCCGATCCTCGCGCAGCTCGCGCCGCCGAAAGAAACCGAATGGATTAAGGTGGTGAAGTTCCAGAGTCCCACGCTGACGAAATTCTGGGGCCATCCAATGTATCTCGGCGCGACGATTCTGCTGCCCAAGGGTTACGATTCGCATCCGCAAGCGCATTACCCGGTTGTTTACAATCAGGGACATTTTTATCAGCCGATTCCGTGGGATTTCGATACGGACGCATCGCATGAAACTCCCGAGGCAGCCGCCGAGGGAAAAGCTTCGGGACTTGGTACCGGATATGAATTCTATCAGGCCTGGAATTCGGAGAATTTCCCGCGATTCATCATGGTGACGTGGCAGCATCCGTGCCCGTATTTCGATGATTCTTACGCGGTGAATTCAGCGACCTGCGGCCCTTTCGGTGATGCCATCATGAACGAGCTGATTCCGTACGTTGAAAACCATTTCCGGATTTTGCGTCAGCCGTACGCGCGGATTGTGGAAGGCGGCTCAACCGGAGGATGGGAATCGCTGGCGCTGCAACTTTTTCATCCGAAATTCTTCGGACAGGCATGGGTCTTTGATCCCGACCCAATTGACTTTCGCAGCTTTCAGCAGACGGACCTTTACAAGGAAGACAACGCGTTCAATTACCAGTCGCCCAGCGAATATTTCACGATGAAAAAGCCGTGGAGCCGCACGACGCGCGGATTGCCGCGTTCAACTGTGGAAGAACTTAGCCATTATGAAGATGCTCTCGGCCCAAACGGCCGTTCCGATTACCAACTCGATGGCTGGTGGGGAATTTTTTCTCCAGTCGGCAACGATGGATATCCCGTTCCCTTCTGGAATATGCAAACCGGCGAGATCAATCACGATGCTGTGAACTACGCGCGCGATCATGGGTTCGATCTGACCTACTACACGCAAATGCACTGGAAAGAAATTGGCCCAGACCTCGTCGGCAAGCTGCATTTTTTTGTCGGCGACATGGACAGCTATTACTTGAATCTCGCTGTCTACCGCATGGAGGATTTTCTCAAGACGACCAAAGATCCGTATTACGGTGGCACGTTTGAATATGGACGGCCAATGAAAGGACATGGATGGCATCCGATGACCTGGGCGGATTTGCTGCGCGATATGGCCGCGCAGGTCAAGAAGGATGCGCCAGCCGGAAGCGATGCTGCACAATGGAACTACTGAGCAAGAGCGGTTGAGCATTCAATTGCATTTTCATCATGGAGGAAACTGCCATGGAGCGTGCTGAGAAAGAGCTGCGCATTTGGAAAACTTACGCGGCCGTCGCGACCTTGCTGATCGTTGTTCTTGTTGGCTCCGCGTTTGCACTCGAAGAGCAAAGAACAAAATTTGGCGAGATTGACGTCCAGCGCATCAACATCGTCGAGCCCGATGGCACGCTGAGAATGGTTATTTCCGATAAGTCGAAGTTTCCCGGCATTGTTGTTCAAGGCAAAGAGTATCCGCATCCAGACCGCAGCACCGCGGGTATGCTTTTCTTCAACGACGAAGGAACGGAAAACGGCGGGCTGATCTTCGGCGGTATGAAAGATAAGAGCGGAAAAGTTTCGAGCTACGGACATCTTAGCTTCGACCAATACCTGCAGGATCAGGTGTTCACGATTGACGCCACGGAAGAGGGAGGGAAGAGCCGTACCGGGTTGAGTGTGGTGGACGATCCGGACTGGCCGATTACCGATTTGCTCGCCACTCCGCGGAGTGACTGGCAGAACTTTTTCAAAACGCATGCGCCGCCGCACCAGCGGATTTATCTCGGACGAAATCCCGACGAATCCGCTTCGCTGACTCTCAAAGACAAAGAAGGACACAAGCGAATCGTTATTGCGGTGAATCCGAACGGCTCGCCGGTGATTCAGTTTTTCGACGCTTCGGGAAAGCTCGTCAGCGAATTGCCCTCGAAACAGGGGATGCATCCAGCGAGCGAATAGATTGTTTTTTGAAAAATGGGTGTTAACGAAATGTTTCTGGACGAAGCGGACGCGAGTGGGTTAAACGCGAACCGCTTCCCCGCGTCCCTTCAAGTTTCGTTGTTTCGCGTATTCTTCTTTGGTCAGCCAAATCACAAGCACGTCGAAGAGCGTCAGCAGCATAAGAAACAGATTCGGATTGGACGCCATGACGTAAAGCTGATACGCGATGAAAAGCACAAGCATGACGATCATCATCGGGTACGCCCACATGCGGTTGAACCACAAAGCCGTCACGAGCGTAACTTTCGCAACGCCATGGGACATCAGAAACAGGAAAAGAAAATAGGGCGCATGGCCGGCAATTGCCTGCGAAGCATGCAAAAGATGATAAGCGAGGAACGAAATGCGGCTCGCCGAAAGAAGATGGAACGTCACCGCATTAAGCAGCGCGTTCACCCGAGATGGATCGTGACTCAGGAAGAAAAACGCTCCGGCGATCTCCAGCAGCCCATCTAGTCCTTTCAATGTAATGCTTAATTGAAAGGTGCGGTCGAGGAGCGAGTTCCCGCTAAGGTGTTCCATAATTGCCTTTTGAGCCTAGCATATCGGAGGGAAGCAGGCTTCCAATCAACAGGGAATCATGGTTGTCGCGCGCCGCAGCGGAGCAACCTGTCTTTTAGGAGCCGAATCGAATTGGAACACTTGTACGCATTAAGGCGGAGGGTCTCACGGTAGCCGTTCTCTTGCGATGGCATTAGGGATGCCCTAAGATGCTTGTCGCTCACGAGCCTTCCAGCGAGCTCCTGAACAATGATCGAAAGCCAGCCTCCTAAACTCGCGCTCGAAGCGGGAGTCGAGACCAATCCAATTCTGGGTTCAGCGCTGCGGGAGCCTGAGGCTCTTTCCCGCGAAATTGTGCGCGAAGAGGCGCGCGACCGGTGGGACTTGGCGCTCAGCGCATTCATCGTAGCCGGATTTGCAATCCTCGCCTACGCGGTGTACCGCGATGCCGCATTCAGCCCGCTGATTCAGGCAGCCGATGAGCATCATTGGATGCGTTTTATCGTGCGGCCGACGATGCTCTGGGCCATCATGGGAACTCTCCTGCTCGGTTTCCGCACAATTCTATGGTTCCGCTACCGCCCGTTTGCGTCATCCGCATACGAGGATGCGCCGCCGCTCACGATAATCATTCCCGCCTATAACGAAGGCGCTATGGTCTTGAAATCCATCGAGTCTGCCGCGATGGCGATTTATCCCAAAGACCGGCTGGAAATCCTGGTGATTGACGACGGCAGCAAAGATGACACGTGGGAATACATCCTTCGCGCCGCGGAACGATTTCCCGGACGCGTCACGCCGATTCGTTTCAAAAAAAACCGCGGCAAGCGCGAAGCGCTAGCTGAAGGCTTCACCAGAGCGCGCGGAGAAATCGTCGTGACCATTGATTCCGATAGCGTGGTCGAACCGCGCGCGCTGCTGGCCCTTGCCGGGCCATTTCGTGATCCTTCGATTGGCGCGGTGGCCGGCAAAGTGGCTGTTTACAATCGCCGGCACGGGCTGATTCCGCGCATGCTGCACGTGCGCTACATCCTGTCATTCGATCTGCTGCGCGC
>DASUAV010000050.1:0-14209 GCA_035763605.1 Candidatus Acidiferrales bacterium | reverse complement strand
GAAATTAAATCCACCAAGGAGGATGAAATGCGAAAATTAATTATTGTTGCCGCCGTTTGCTTCTCCGCCACGATGGTGCTGGCGCAGAGCCAGCAGAAAAATCCCGGTCAAGCCTCGCCACCCGAAAAAATGCCGGCCATGAAGATCACGCCTCTAAACGTTAAGACCGGTCTATGGCAAAACACCTCCACCGTTACGATTGTGGGCAGTCTGGGCTTGCCTCCGGAATTGCTCGCCAAAATGACGCCGGAGCAAAAGGCCAAATACGAAGCGGCTATGCACGCCAACGCCGGCGGACACACTTCAACGCACACGGACAAGGGCTGCTTAACTCAGAAAGATCTGACCACGGATCCATTCTCGAAGGCGAATTCCGATGACGAAAATATTCATTGCCGAGGAAAGCTGCTCAGTTCAACGAGCACTGACATCGTGCTGCAAGAAACCTGCTCGGGCGAGGCCAGCATGAACTACACCATGAAAATTCACGCCGTGGATCAGGAACACGCGGTCGGGACAGGAAAGGGCACGGCCACGATGGGCGGGCGCACAATGAATTCGAGCGTCAAGTTCGAAACCAAGTGGCTCGGTGCGACCTGCCCCGCAGGAACAAACCACGACTAAAAGGCCGGTCTCCAAAGTAACTTCGACGCGGCCACGCCTGCTTGCAAGGGCACGTGAGGCGCGCCTGTATTTTGAGAGCGGCATGGATGCACTCAGGCGCGTTTCGCGACAAATTGTCGCAGCGCGCCGCCGGATGCGAAAAGGAGTCCACATGAACGCTAACAACATTCGCTCGCTACTTGCTTTCGGCGCTCTCATTCTGCTGCTCGGCACCGCAGTCGGATGCAACTTCGATTCGCCTGCAAAGAACTCCGCTGACCTTACGGCGAAGACCGCCGCTGTCGCACCAGCCGAAAGCGACAATCCGGGGATCAATCTGCAATGCGCGGCGGAACGCATCCAAAAAGCTCCCGCGCCATTCCACTGGTCATTCAAGAAAGTTGTCACGCCCGATACAAACGCGGATTGGGAGGCCGATGTGACGACGGACGCAATTGCCGGAACCCTGGTAGACGGCTCGGGCACGCGTCCCATTCACGGATCGCACTCCGACCAAACAAGCTGGAACACCGCCGTCATGATTCTGACCGCTCCGCTGCCCGCAAGCACGTTTGCGCTGGTAAACAATTCTTCGGCCACCGTACGCGCCGGCGCGGAAAAAGTAAACGCGGTCAATGCGATTAAGTACACGATGGATACTTCGCAAGACACAGCCGCCGACGCTTCGCTCATTCGCACCGTCCTCGGCCCGGGCGGTTTTGTCAAAGGCGCGGCTTGGGTTACGCGCGACGGATGCCCTGTGAAATTCGCAATGGACGTCGAGCAGCACAACAAAGACGGCTCGGTGGACAAAGAGCATTATGAATTAAACGTTACGCAGCATTAGCGATTCGCAGTTGCGGCCAAGGAGACGCGAGCGCCATGCTGCCGGAGCAGGAAGCGCAGGTAATTGAAAATTATATGGATGGCCAACTCCCGAACGTCAGCCAGCGAAACCGGCGCGGCTGCCTCGGCAATCTTTTTCGAGCGATGCTCGGGCTTCTCTTCGGCGGCGCTGTTTTGTATGCCGTCATCGTGTTAATCGCTCCGTGGTCTCTCCACATCGGCCAGCGCTGGACGCCTTTCTTGACCTGGCAAGGATATGGCCGGCTCGTCACAAAAAGCGGAGTTCAATATCCGCTCTATATTTCCTTGTACCCGTCTTCTCATTTTTCCCAGCTTCATCGCGATGGAATGCGCCCCACCGGCGGCGTGCAAGGTTCGGGCTGGCTCTGCACTTCCCCCGGCGTCGTTCAGCGGCTCAATTTCAACGGCACAATTTACGGCGGCTGGCGGAGCACGGACGGCAGCCTCATGGCCATACGCCTCCTCGAACCAAGAATCATTGATGTCGGACACAGACGCGGATTCTTTGATCTTGCCGGCAAATGGCAGGGCGCCAGGCTGGTTATGGCCGAGAGAACCGATATGGCCGAAGCATTCCGCTCCGGCCTGCGCATCGAGCATGCTTCTGTCAATTTCAACTGGGGCACTTACTCGCAGTTCAAAGAGCTGTGTGCAACGGCCGGCGCCCGAGCGCTCCCAAAATGAACATGGCCACACAGACTTCCAGCGCCGTTTTCGCCGGACCGCGCGACCGTGAAAGTTTTTTTGACGCGCAGAAGCGCAACCGCCGCGCCACGTGGCGTCTCTCTGCCGTGTCGGCATTCGCAACGGTGGTCATGGGCATCCCGCTGGCGCTGAGCGTCACTCCACTCCTCTACGCTGCCGGACTCCTCATCGCTGACCTTGTAAACATCTGGATGCCGCTGCCGCAGAGTTTCTGGAAGCAGTCCAATGAACTCGCACGCTATGGCCTCACGGCTTTCCACTGGATGACCGGCGGCGCAATGCCCAATCCAAACGTGCTGGCGATTGGCATCGCCGTCTTGCTTCTCCCCGGCGCGATTCTCTCCGTTGCACTCTGGCTCGGCATCAACTCGCTGTTTCGCCGCGCAGGAGTTGGCGGCGCGCTGCTGGCCCTGAAAGCGCGCGAGCCGAATCCCTCCGAGCTGAAAGAATTGCAACTCGCCGACGTGGTGCAGGAAATGGCCATCGCCGCCGGCCTTGCCGCTCCAAAAATTATGCTGATTGATTCTGTGGCAGCGAACGCTGGGGCCATTGGCACTTCCCTAGCCAATGCGCGTATCGTCATCACGCGCGGGATGCTCGAGCGCCTCACCCGCGACGAACTCGAGGGCGCCTTAGCTCATCTCATCGCGTCCATCGGCAATGGCGATCTAAAAATCGCGTTTCGCGTTACCAGCGTGTTCGAAACGTGCGGCCTGCTCGTTGCGCTGATTAATTCCCCGTTCGGGCCGCGCTCCCGCCGCACGCTGTGGCGAATCATTCGCTACGGCCTACGCGTAAAAAAGAACGCTGAGGGCGATGCCGCCGAAGCGGCTGCTGTCGCGGATTTGCTCTCGCGCGGCACTGATCTCACCACGAACGACATTGACGATCTCTTCAATCCGACTGCTAAAAAGAAATCCATCTTCCGCTCCATTCGCAATTTCCTGCTCTTTCCTATTTTCTTCACCAACGCCGCCATCAAGCTTTCGCTCTGGTTCTTTTCCTTCAGCATGTTGCAACCAAGCGTAGCCCTTTTGTGGCGAAAGAGAATTTACCTGGCCGACGCTGCCGCCGTGCAACTGACGCGCAATCCCGATGGGCTCGCCGAAGCCCTGCGCAAACTGAACGCCGACCGCGCTCCCGTCCCCGGCGCTGCCTGGGCGTCGCATCTTTTTCTGGTGAATCCTTCCGGCAGCGACCGCATGAACGATCCCACAGAAGATGCCGCGCGACAGCAGACACTCGCAAAAATCTGGGTGGAATCCAGTCCCATCCAAGCTAATGCGTCTGCGGGTGGGCAAGCAGCTATTCCGTTCAGCATTCAGGAGATTTTTCTCGCCAACAGAGCGGCCATGGCCGGAGATCAGCAGGCCCGCGCGCGCATGATGGCATTCCGCCAAGCAGCGGCAACCGCCCTCGGGAAAAATCCCGACGAATTGCCCAACTTCGAAGACATCGCCGCGGCACAGCACGGCGACAAAGCGGCGATTGCACGTCTCGCGCAGTTCAGCCGCGTGATGAACGCAAATCAAGAAACGACTCGCGATTCACAATCTGCGCCAGAAAACGAAGGCAGCGGATTCGCGGGATTCCATCCTTCGCTGAAGCGCCGGCTCAAGCGCCTCGACCGCATGGGCGCGCACGTCGAACTCGAAGCGGACGATCGCAAACCGTTGCTCTTCATCGCCGTGCTCGCGCTTCTCCTCGGTCCGTTCGCGCTGGCGGCCGTCGCGCTTTTGCTGCTGCTCATCGCCATCATGATGATGTCGAGTCTGGCGTTCATGGCCATCTGGATGGCTGTCATTCACCAAATTTTCGTGGCGCTTTTGCATCATTAGATCCCCACATTTGTTTTTTGAGAAAGGAGGTGCCGCACATGCCCAGTCTCTCGACAATCGTAATCCTCGCGGTCGCCGCCGCGCTGCTCCTCTGGTTCGTCGCCGTACTCAATTCCCTCGTCGCGCTGCGCGTTCGCGTGCAGAACGCGTGGTCCGAAATTGACGTGCAACTCAAGCGCCGCCACGACCTGATTCCGAATCTCGTCTCTGCGGTGCAAGGCTACATGACGCACGAACGTTCAACGCTCGAAGCCGTGACGCAGGCGCGCAGTCACGCCGTCGCTTCGGCCAGCGGAAGCGTCGCCGATCGCGCCCAGGCCGAATCCGCGCTCACCGGCGCGCTTTCGAATCTATTCGCTGTTGCCGAGCAATACCCCCAGCTTCGCGCCGTCGAAAGCGTGCAACTCCTGCAAGAGCAGCTCACCTCCACCGAAAATCGCATCGCCTACGCGCGCCAGTTCTACAATGACGAAGTGATGAAATTCAACACCGCGCAGGCCACTTTTCCGCGCAATCTCTTCGCCGGGAGGTTCGGATTTTCGCCAGCGACAATGTTCGCCGCACAAGAGACCGAACGCGCCAACGTTCAAGTGAGCGTCTAACGAGCGATGCAGACGCTCCTCCCCAAACGCGCACACACTGTCATTCCGAGGCCAGTCCGGCGCCTTTTCGCGGGAATGGTGCCGAGGAATCTGCAGTTGCCTTTTTTCTCAGCTTAATTTCGAAACTGGCTTTTGAAGCTGAGCTTACGACTTCAACTTCCGCGCGATCAGATAAACATCCGCGACGCACAGAAAATTCAGCAGCCCGGCAATATCGAGGAAGCGCGTTCCCAAATCGCCCATCGCGCGCGCCGTATCCGCACCAGCCGGCTCAAACACCGACGCCAAAAAATAAAACGCGCCGGAGCCGATTTCCGCCAGATGGTTCAGAATCGCAAAAATATCGCCGCTTCGCAGCCGGTAAACCTGCCCGCGCATTTTGTATCCGGCGAGCGCCATCGCGCTGACGCAAACAAAAATAATCCCCGCGCGCACCCATTTCCGCAGCAGCAAATGGCCTAATCCGGGAATGAACCATCCGCCCACTGTGGCGATCCAGGTGATTAGCGCGGAAATTGCAGGATTCCGTTGCGAAAGAGAGGGCGTTTCCGTCGTCGCTGGCAAATCGTCCAAGTCGCGCTACGCCAAAATCGGAATGATTTCCTGCTGAATGGGCCCCGTCACGCGCGCTTCATCATCGTCAATGTACATATCCACTTCAGTGCGCACGCCGAACTCCGGCAGATAAATTCCCGGCTCAATCGAAAAACAGGTATGCGGCACGATGCGGCGATTGTCGCGCGTCTCGATCCCGTCCATGTTCGCGCCGTTTCCGTGAACTTCCTGCCCGATGCTGTGTCCCGTGCGATGCGTAAAATACTTTGCGTACCCCGCTTTGCGAATCACTTCCCGTGTAGCGCCATCCACCTGCCATCCGTGAATTTCCCGTCCCGCGGCAATCGAATCTTTCACGAAATTGATCGCCGCATCACGCGCGTCGCGCACAATCTCGAAAATCTTCGTGAACTTCGCCGGCACCGTCGCGCCCAGATAGCCCATCCACGTAATGTCGTAATACACCGCATTCGGACGGTCCACCTTGCCCCACACATCAAGCAGCAGCAAATCGCCCTCGCGAATCGGCGCGCTGCCATTTTCCGCCGGCTCGTAATGTGGATTCCCCGCATTGCGATTCACGCCAACAATCGGCGGCCCGTCGGCCACAACCGAGTGCAGTCGGAATTGCGCCGCCATCCATTGTTGCAATTCATATTCTGTAAGCGATTTTTTCTCGCGCGCAAACGCCCCCGCTCGTGCAAACGCCTCCTGTGTCACGCGATGAATGATCTGCCCGGCCTGCCAGTGCGATTCGAATTGCTCAGGCGTCCACGCCGCTTCGAATTTCTGCACGAGATCCGCCGAACTGACCACCCTCACGCCCAGTTTGCGCACCATCTCAATCGTTCCCGCGTCCACCAATCCAATGTAGGGAATATCGTTTTGCGGCGAATACTGCATGGCGATCGTTTTTGCGCCGCGCAGCACTTTGCCGAGGCCCTTGTGCAACTCCTCCCACCCGGAGTATTCGATCTTGCGTCCGGGCAACGCATCCAACCCGCCTGCCTCGATGCGGTGCACCAATTTCGAAGGCATTCCCTTTGCCGGAATAAAATAAAACCAGCGTCGCGTGACCTTCGCGTGCGAATTGAGCCCGAGAATATGCGCGGCAATCGCATCGCGATGATGGTGATCGTAAAAAAGCCATCCACCAAGTTTTTGCGCGCGCAGTT
The DNA here is from genome assembly GCA_035763605.1 of Candidatus Acidiferrales bacterium. Taxonomy (GTDB): domain Bacteria; phylum Acidobacteriota; class Terriglobia; order Acidiferrales; family UBA7541; genus DAHUXN01. The sequence continues at coordinate 7,864 of DASUAV010000050.1, read as the reverse complement.
CTGATTGAATTGCTTTTATATCGGGCATGATTTCGCTCTTTTCCGCAAGCAAAGTCGGCGAACGAAGGAATTTCCTCAGGCAAGCGCGTTGATTTGCGCCGCCGCGATTCCCTGCACTTGAACGCGCTTGGTTCGGCTCTTTTCGCCGGCGAGAATTCTAACAGCCGAAAGCGGCACGTTCAAACGCGCCGCGAGAAAACGGCACAGCGCCTTGTTCGCGCGATCATCAACAGGCGGCGCCGTGAGCCGCACCTTAAGCGCTCCTTGATACTCACCGGCAATTTCTTCGCGGCTCGCACGCGGCTGCACGCGCACTTCGAACGTCACCCCGCCCGCGCGCACCGTCACTGCAATCATTTTCGCGCGCGTTCGCCAAAAATCGCCGAACCCACGCGTACTTGCGTCGCGCCCTCCTCGATCGCCACTTCGAAATCATGGCTCATGCCTATCGAAAGCTCCGGAAACGACCGGCCGAATTGCTGCTCCAGATCATCTCGCAACCTGCGAAGCCGCCGGAAATAAGGACGCGCATCGCGCGGATCATCACTTTGCGGCGGCACAGCCATCAGGCCGCGAAGCTGCAGGTGCGGCATCTGCAAAATCGCGTCCGCGACAACGGGCAAGTCAACCTGGGCCACTCCGGATTTCGTTTCCCGCGGGTCCAGTTGCACTTCGATCAGCACCGCCAGCCACTCATTCGTCTCGGCGGCAGCCTCGTCGAGCTTCATCGCCAAAGGCACGTCGTCTACAGAGTCAATCCAATCAAAAAGCCTTGCCGCGCGCCGCGCCTTGTTCGACTGCAAATGCCCAATCAAATGCCAGCTCGCTTTCAAATCCGTTAACTCCCCTCGCTTGCCTTCCCATTCCTGGACGCGATTTTCGCCGAACGCGCGAATGCCCGCATCGTACGCCGCGCGAATCGCCGCCGCAGAAAAAGTTTTGGTCGCGGCCACCAGCACGATTTCACCCGCGTTCCGCCCCGAGCGTTCCGCCGCGCGCGCAATTCGCTCTCGCACCTGCTCAATATTCTCCGCAATTCCCGCAGCCGCTCGCGCCATGCGCCGCATTTTAGCACGGACAAATTTCCGTGATTCGCCCGGACCGGCGCGCAGCGGGCCAAACTCGTAACTCGATATGCTAGACTGGCGCTCCATGTCTGCTCGCGGCAAATTGGTTGTGCTCGAAGGAATTGACGGCTCCGGCAAACGCACACAGCTCGAAATGCTCGCCCGCGCGGTGCAAACGCGCGGCATCGCCCACGCCACAATCAGCTTTCCGCGCTATGAAGGCTTCTTCGGCAGCATGGTCGCACAGTACCTTAACGGCGAATTCGGCAAACTGTCGGACGTGAACCCGCATTTTTCCGCGTTGCTCTACGCCGGCGATCGCTTCGAAAATAAAAAACTTCTCGAAAATTATCTGGAGGATGGAAAACTCGTTCTCGCCGACCGTTACATTGCTTCAAATCTCGCCCACCAAGGAGCTCGTGTCGCGCCAAAGCGTTTTTCTGAATTCCTGCGCTGGCTCGAGACACTTGAATATGGCCTTTATGCGCTGCCCCAGGAAGATTTGGTGATCCATTTGCGCTTGCCCGCCGCCCGTGCGCAACGTCTCGTCGGCAAAAAACGCGCGCGAACCTACACCCGCCGCCGCCGCGATCTCCAGGAGGCCAGCCTCGCGCACCTGCAATCCGCCGCGCGAATTTTCGAGCGCCTCGCTCGCCGCCGCAACTGGGCCACCGTCGAATGCATGTCCGCGCGAAATTCCGTGCTGCGGCCGCCGGAAGAAATTCACAGCGAAATCATGGCCATAATGAACCGCCGGATTTTCGCCGAATCCGAGGAATGGTAATGGGCTTCGACGCATTTATCGGCAACGAACGCATCGTGCAAGCCCTTCGCGCCATGCTTCGTCGCGAACGCGTTCCCAATGCCATGCTTTTCGCCGGCCCGCGCGGCATCGGCAAATTCACGCTCGCCCGAATGTTCGCTCAGGCCGCGAATTGCGAGCGCCTGCGCGATGATTTTTGCGGCGAATGCGACACCTGCAAAAACATTGCTCGCCTTGCCGATCCTGCGCCGCTCATCCAACAGGGCCTCGCCGAGCGCGGCGAAAGCCCAGATGCGGCCCTCGTCGAGCGCATGCCCCTGATTCTCGAAACTCATCCTGACGTCTGGGCCATCGTCCCCGATCCTGTGCGCCGCAAGAATCCCGTCGCGCGTCCCATGATTCGCATGGGCCAGTTGCGCGCGGTCCAGCGTGCCGCCTATTTCAAGCCCGCGGCTCGCCGCAGGATTTTCATTCTCGATGGCGCGGAAACTATGCGCTGGATAGACGCCGACGTCTTCCTGAAAATTCTCGAAGAGCCGCCCGAATCCGCTACTCTGATTCTGCTCGCTCCGCGCGCCGATTCCCTGCTGCCGACCATTCGCTCCCGCTGCCTTACTTTTTGGTTCGCGCCCATTCCGCCCGCGGAAATCGAGGGCCTACTCAAAAATCGCAGTGATTGGAAACCCGCCGAGCGCAAACTCGCCGCGCAACTCGCCGATGGCAATCCTGGCGTGGCCCTCAGCCTCGATCTCGCGGAATCGCTCCGTCTTCGCCGCGAAATTTTGCAGTTGCTTGCCGCCGCCGCGGACGGAAAATCCTACCGCTCCATCTTCGCCGCCACGAATCGCCTCGCGAAAGAAGAAACGGAAACGTTTGAAAATATTCTTGGCGTGTTCTATAGTCTGTTGGCAGACCTGCTGGAGCTGTCCCATAAAGTCCCGGATTTCGTGCCGCGCAACCCGGATTTGCGCCGTGAACTTGAGAATTTGGCGAAAAAAATCAGCGACGCGTGGGTTGCTCAGGCCGCCGAAAGTCTCGACCGCCTGGAACAGCGGCTTCGGCGAAATGTTGGACGGCAATTAGGCCTCGACGCGGTGGCCGAGGGACTGCGCATCAATTGATTGAGTTTTTGGGGGATTCGCGCGCAAACTTTTACGCAGATTCTTTTTTGCCGAGCGCAAATAGTTGGAAACCCATTGGCCCAATTTTCAGTCATATATACAAGGAAGTCCTCGAACTCCTAAGGAGCATGAACTGTGAACCGCAAATTATTCCGCCCCACGCTGACCGAAGTAAAGGAGCAGCAATTTCCACCTCGAGGTTCGCATGACCCCGGCCAAAGGAAGAAGCCTGCTCCGCCGGAACAAACCTTCGCGGAAAGTTTCTATTACGTCAAACAAATGCAGGCGCATACACCGGTCGCCGTGGTGCTCACCGATGGCGAAGTGCTGCACGGCATCGTCGAATGGTATGACCGCGACTGCATCAAACTGACCCGTTTCGGCAGTCCCAATCTGCTCGTTTATAAGCACTCGATAAAGTATCTCTACAAGGATGGCGACGACGCGGCTCAGGGTGGAAACGGCAACGGCAATCACCTCGCGTAACCGCGCCGCTGCTCGATTGTATTTCTCACTTTCATGGTCGCGCCGATAGCAGACTGCGCGGAGGCCCGGCAGCCAATGGCGGTGGCTCACAAAGAAGATTCGCCGCGCATCACGATAGTCCTGGCTCTCGTTACGCTGGCCATCGGCATCTACTCTATGGTGTATGGCCTGCAAACTACGTTTTATTTCCAAGCGCATTCCTGGGCCAGTCGAAATCCATTTCTCCGCGAAACGCTTCAGCAGTTGCCTTCGACGGCGGCTTCACCCGTACAGACCAAAAATCTTTCGTTTTACAATCTCAACTTTGCCGCGCCGTGGAAAGGCATAGCCTCTCAAAAAAACGGGGGCGCGCAATCCATAGTGAGTTTCAGCTCTGGCCCGATCATCATATTTTTTGACCCGCAGATTGAAGCAGACCCGCTCGAAACCATTCGCGACGGCGACCCGAATCTTTACAGCCGTTACCAGCAAGTCTTCGGCCACGATCTTTTTCCCTCGACGTATGACCTGTACGAGGCGGTCTACGGTGCGTCGCCCTCACTTCTTTCTCCCGTCATGCCGCGCGGAAAAATGGATCGCATCGCCGCTCTTTTGGAGTGGAAATTAAATTTCGGATCCGACGGCGCGAGCGCGATTTATTCAGTAAGCGCGGCAGGAATGCGGGGCATTCAGCTTGGCGATCCTTCGCGCGACCACATGGTCAACGTAAGGCTTTTCGATTCGCGCAATCATCAATACCGCCTGCTTTTCACTTCGACGAAAGGCCCGGGCACCTTTCCCCAGGCCGACATCAACTGCGTCCTCGATTCGATTACTCCCGAACAGCGGCGCGAATAATTCACTTCGACAAAATGTGGGTTGTTGCGCGAACCAACTGCGACGCGCGAATCACAATTGCGATTCGCGAATCAAATTGCGATACGCGAATTATGCGTTGGCCGGCGCGCCCGCTGCCGCCGCTGAAGACGATCCGAGGATTTTTTCGTAATACGCTTCGTACAGTGGAATCACATCGTTCGAGCAGAATTTCTTCTTCGCATCAATGCGCGCCTGCTGGCCCATTTCCCTGCCGCGATCCGCTCGTTGCAAAATTTGTAGCGCATACTTCGCCGCGGCGGCTACATCTCCCGGCGCCACCAAATATCCGTCCACTCCATCCTTGATCACTTCCGGGACGCCGCCCACGTTCGTCGCAATCACCGGCACTTCGCAGGCCATCGCTTCGAGCGCCGCGAGGCCGAACGATTCGAGCTGCGACGGAAGCAAAAACAAATCGCCGAGCCCGAGAATTTCATGCACGCGATCCTGCTTCCCCAAAAAGAAAACGTCTTTCGCCAATTTTTTCTTGCGCACTAAAAACTCCGCCGCGCCGCGATCCGGTCCGTCGCCGATGAGCAGCAGTTTCGCCGGCATTTTCTCCCGCACCAGCGCGAAAATCTCCACCGCATCCGTCACCCGCTTCACCGGACGGAAATTCGACAGGTGCATCAAAATCACTTCGCCATTCGGCGCCCACTCGCCGCGCCGCCGCCGATCCGCGGGACGGCAGTACAAATCGCAATTCACAAAATTACGAATCACTTCGATGGGCCGTTTAATGTCGAATTCGCGGATGGTCTGCTCGCGCAAATAATTCGAAATCGCCGTCACGCCGTCGCTCTGCTCGATGGAAAATCGCGTAATCGGCAAATAGCTGCGGTCACTTCCCACGAGCGTAATATCCGTCCCGTGCAGCGTGGTGATGAACGGCAATCGCCTCGGCGCGACCATCGAACGCGCCAGCAGCGCGCTCACCGAATGCGGAATCGCGTAATGCACATGCATCAAATCGAGCGAAGCCGCTTCCGCCACTTCCAACATTTTCACCGCCAGCGTCAGCGTGTACGGCGGATGATCGAACAGCGGATAGCTGGTGACTTCCACTTCGTGAAAACAAATTCGCTCGTGCGCTGAGTTCAGCCGCATCGGCACGCCGTAGCTGATGAAATGAATTTCGTGCCCGCGTGCGGCCAGTTCCATGCCCAGCTCCGTCGCCACCACTCCCGAGCCGCCGTATGTCGGATAGCACGTAATCCCGATTTTCACTGTGTCTCCGCCGCGCGCTTGCGCCCGCTATGCGCCGGATGCTGGAACCGCAATTCGTCCTATTGCAAATTCGTCTTGCTATTGGACGTGCGAGAGCGGCTCCGCGATGCAGCGACTTTCCGCCTCCTCCCTTGTGAGCCGCATGAGAACTTGAAAAATGACCTCAGCGGCTAAAGCCGGTCTAGATTCCGTACGCTTACGGCACGGTTGAAACCGTGCCCTTACGAAACTCTCTCATGGCCGTACGAAACTTTTCCATGGCCACAGAAATCTTCGCGCACAGTGTCTTTTGCCTCCGAATCCTGTACGCTTACTTGCCTTGGGGAATTCCTGAATGCCTCGCGCGCGCAAAATCGGCAATCCGCTCACGCTCCACGCTCTCGGACGCACTTTCCGCTTCAGCAACACCGCGCGCCAGTTCGGATTCAAGCTTGAATCCGCCGAACCGGGCCGCGCCATTTTGCGAATGAAAGTCCTTCCGCGACACATGCAAATTCACGGAGTGGTTCACGGCGGCGTTCTCGCGTCGCTGGCCGACACCGCCGGAGGACTCGCCGTTTATCTCGCGCTGCCGCAAGGCTCGCGCGCCGCCACCGTCGAGATGAAAATGAATTTCCTCGAGCCCGTGGAACGCGGCACTGTTTTCGCCGAAGCGCGCATCCTGCGCCGTGGCAAATATCTCGCCGTCGTCGAATGCGACATGCGCGACGACCGCAGCCGCCTGGTCGCCAAATCCCTCATGACGTTTTCCATCGGCGTCGCCAAGCCCCGCTGACGCTCCCATACTGAGAACTGTCATTCCGAGGCCAGCCGCGCGCTCCGCGGATGGGGCGAGGAATCTGCTGGTTTCCTCCGTCAGGGTCTCCGTTCGCCCTTCGCAATGCGCTCAGGATCAGCGGTGTCCGAAAATGGACATTTGCCGAAATTTTTGGCGAAAAAACTCGATTAGACTCGCCTCCTTTCCTTTGTTTTCAGTCACATAGCTCAACTTCTAATTTCCCATAGAAACTCGATTAGAAGTCTGAACCAGCCCATAAAACACGAAAGCCGCCCAAAGGCGGCTATGCGCTTCGCTTGACCAGAAACCCTTCGGCTGAACATCCCAGCCCGGATCCCCTATATACGCCACGTCAGCCAGGATTTCAATAGAAGACATGGCGAAAATCTCTGCGCCTGGTGACCGTCACTTCCTTTTGCGCGGCCTTCTCTTTTGCATAACAAATCCGCGCAAGGTATTCGCATCCCACAATTCACTCTGCTAACATCCCTCTCTCATGCCTCTCTCCTGGAACGAAATTCGCCATCGCGCCATCGCTTTCTCCAAAGACTGGACCACGGAAAGGCGCGAGCGAGCCGAGAAGCTCACTAAGAAAGGAAAAATCACATGATCCGAGTATATTTCGTCTTTGAGGATCCTCTGGACGACACGGGGGTGAACCTCTCTTATGTTGACGTGCCGACGAAAGACCCCGCAAAGGCTTTCTCGCGCGTCCAGGAGGCAGCAACCTCGGGTGAACTTTGGACGAACCTCTACCCGGACGAGGAGGAACACGACTACGCACTCCTCCCAAGCAAAATGCACTACCTCGATATTTCAGGGCTGTCCGGAGAGGTCACTCCAGATACCACGTTGCCGCTGTAGCCGAGCCCGCTAGAACACTAAATGCCGAGAGAGAGATCGTTTCCGAGCGCGGATGCGCGATTTCGTACTCGCGCACTATCTGGATTCACAGGGTGAGTCACTGCCGATCGAATGGTTCAAAACCTTATGGAACATTCTGATCGACGGATTCGGAAATCATCCGCCGGGTAAAAGAAGAGCTAGGCAGTACCGATCTCGCTGGGATACCCTGCACCCGGGAAGAGCCTGGGCGGCCAGGCTACCCCCCAATCCAAACGAGAGCCCGTCAGATCTTCAAAAAATGGTCGGGGACCTTTTGGCGGGAAAAGCCGTCCCAACGATATCAACCGAGGACGCAGTGACGGAAGAGGACGTGTGACCAATTACGATCTCTGACCGAAATGGCCTCATCTGCCGCGCGTAGAACACCTCTTCGCGCTCTACGAAAAGCTCACCGCCCCGCTCCTCCCCGCGGCCAAAAAGCCCCGCGCCCGCGCCTCTCGCTCCCGCCGAACATCCGCACGCCTGACCAAAGCTTGATACGGCGCGCGAAGTATTCGCTTTTGGAAGCCCTCTCGCCTCCCCGCACCTTTGCCTCCTTGCTGCCTTGTCCGCCATCCCGCCGCGCGCCGAATTTCTGGTCTATACTTTCGATTGTTCTTGATTTCCCGGCAACAGCCAGGTATATAGGTGTCCTCGGCTGAAAGTCAGCCGGCAGTTC
>DASUAV010000049.1:0-14815 GCA_035763605.1 Candidatus Acidiferrales bacterium | reverse complement strand
CGAGCAGCGGGTCGTCGCCGCGCGCCAGCTCTTCGAGCCTGTGCATGATACGCGAATAGGCGGGATTTGCGGGAGTAATGCGCGAGTTCCCTGCGGCGACGCAGGCGTTACGCAAGAGCCCGCGCCATTTCGTGCGTTTCACCGGGCTGCCGCGGAAAGCGGCGCGAAATTCATCTTCGCTGAGGGACAGGAGCCATTCGAGCGGCGGATGGAAAAGAGAAATGGTTTGAACGGTGCCGGTTTCGTCTTCCGTGTCGTTCGACGGCTGCGGGATTTTGCGCGGCTGAAATTCGGGTACGGTGGTGACGGGAGCCTTGCGATTCCAGGGGCAAACGTCCTGGCAAATGTCGCAGCCGAAGACGTGCGCGCCGATGGCGGGGCGAAATTCCTCGGGGATGGGCCCACGAAGTTCGATGGTGAGATAGGCGATGCAGCGGCGCGCGTCGAGAACATAAGGAGCGGCGAAAGCGTCCGTGGGGCAGGCGTCAATGCAGCGCGTGCAAGTGCCGCAAAGACCTCGCGGCGGAGCGGCAGCGTCGGCGAGCGAGGGCGCGAATTCGAGATCCGTGAGAATCACGCCGAGAAAAAGCCATGAGCCCACTCGCTGATTGATGAGGCAAGTATTTTTCGCGAGCCAGCCGAGGCCGGCGTGTTTTGCGGCAACGCGTTCGAGGACTGGCCCTGTGTCTACGTAAGCGCGCGCGAAAAAACCGGGGCCGAATTCGGCGCGCATCCAAGCGATGAGGTCTTCGAGGCGGGGCTTGAGGACATCATGGTAATCGCTACCCCAGGCGTAGCGAGAAATCCAGGCGCGCGGAGAATCATCGGAGCCTGGTGAGTTTGCGTTTACAGGTGCGCTCGCGCCGTTTGCGGAAGGAGCAGAATTGTAATTCATGGCGCAGACGATGACGGAGCGGATGCCGGAAAAACTCTCGCGCAAATTTTTGCGGCGCGGATCATGAAGATATTGCATTTCGCCGGCGTAGCCGCGCGCGAGCCATTCAGGAAAATGGCGCAGCTCGTCGAATTCAGCAGCGGGCGCGATGCCGCAAAGATCGAATCCGATGGCGCTGGCGCGTTCGCAAAGACGCGCGGTGATTTGCGAATCGAGCATACAGCTATGATGCAACAATTCTTGCGCCGAAGCATTGGCGAGCTTACTTCTTTCGCGGCGCCGACGCGAATTCGCCGCGCGCGCTGGCATTCCTTGCATTAGCACTGATACAATCCCGCGCATGGGAGATTGGCGGCAAATACAAGGAAGAATACGCCGGGCGCGCACGAGCGCGGATCCCGCGGCGAAACTGAACGAATTGTTTCAGAAAACGCGGGATGCGATGGTGGCGTTCGAGGCGGGCGCGGTCGAGGAAAAATCCGGGCGCGGCGAAGAGGCGGTGCGCTGGTACACAATTGCAGCGCAGCGTTTCCGGCGCGCGGACTGGCGTCAGAAAGCGGCAGAGGCGCTCACGAGATTGGGCGCACCGATTCCTGAAATGACAGCGCCGGCGGCAGCGAGTTCGCAGCCGCATGGCGAAGCGGAAAATGGCGGCGGAGAAATGAACGAGACTGCGGGTCCGCAGATTACCGCGGAAGACAGCGGCGAAGCACAACCAGAAGAATTGGGCGCGACGGAAACGCAGCCTTCGGTGAATGCGAGCGTTCACGCCGGAGAAAGCGCGAAAAGGCCGGGTCGCAGGCGCGGACGGCGCGGCGGACGGCGGCATCGGCGCGGCGGGGCGCGAAATGCAGCGGGGCAATCACACGTACACGCCCCGGCGCACGAGCGTCATGCGGCGCATTCGCATCCCGCTGAGCAAGCGCACGCGGGCGGCGCGGTGCTTCCCAGAGCGGAGGAAATGGCGAGCGCCGAATCCGTGCAGGAATCGGAATCTACCGATGTGCCCACAGCGCGTTTTGTGCCGGAGCCGTCCGGACCGTTTGCGGAGCGCGTGACGTATATACGCGCGGGGGATCCGGCGCTGGCGTCGCGATTCGCGCAGCTCGAGTCTCTGCTGCGGCGGCTGATTTCCGCGCCGCTGCATCGCGTGGACGAACTCGACGAAGCGCCCGCTGGCCCCGGCGTGTTTTTGCTGTCGGATTCCGACCTGATGACGAATTACTACGTGGAGGCGTGCCGGACGCTGCGCATTGGGACGGGGCAACTGGCGCGTTCAGGACGGGCGGGCAAAGGCGCGCGGGCGGAAGGCAAATCTTCGCTGCGAAATCAGCTGGCCGAGCATCTGGAAATCAGCGACACGCAGGTGAACGATTATTTGAAGAAGCACTGCGTGGTGCGCTGGCTGCAACTGGATGAAAGCGCGGCGCATTTGGCGCATTTTGCGATTGCGCTGCTGCGTCCGGCGCTGAATACCAACTGAGCGCCACATAATCTCCGTGAACTTACGCCGTCATCTTCAGAAAATCTCCGGCGGACCTAACCAACACAGCTGAAGTCATCAGGTTTAGGGGACAAACGAAAGGCTCTCGCGCTTCTGACGGGAGAGCCTTGCTTTGTGCTGCGCGTTAGAACATCAGATGCAGGGCCATCTGAATAAATCGCGGGCTGCCGAGCGTACCTTGAATCAATCCGATGCCTTGTGCTGCCGGAGGAGGATTCACATAGCAGGGCGCTGGGCTAAAGCACGGGTCGAGTGTCACGTTGTTACTTGGAGCATCGAAGCTCGGATGGTTGAAGAGATTGAAAAATTGAGCATCATACCGCAGCGAGAAACGCTCGTTGATTTTGAAATTCTTGAAAACGCCAAAATCAAACCGCGACTGGAAAGGGCCGCGAAAAATATTTCGGCCAGTATTCCCGAACCCATTTTCCACAGCGTCACAAATAGTCTGCCCGTTGGCTGCTCCTGTTGGATCAACTTCGGGCCCGCACGGGGGCACTGGATCGTTATTTGTGGCTCCTGGCGGCAACAGAGGAATAGTGAACGCAGTAGCATCGAAATATGGCTTCGCCGGATTTACGCCCGTAGTGCTCTGGAGCTGAACCTGCTTGACGGTTTTTCCCGGGGCGATGGGAAGAATCGGATTGGTAATGAAATCGTCCCCAGCAAAGAAAATCGCCCCGACGGAACCGGAGAAATCGGTCACGCTGAAGGGTTGGCCGGTCTCGAGTACGGTGATACCGCTGATTCCCCAGCCATTGATAACCTTGTTCGCGAAACCGGTGAATCGCGACATCGTGGGAATCTGATAGAGATAGCTGATTACAAAAACATGCGTCCGATCGAATCCCGCAGTTCCGTAACCGGATCTCGGGTCGAGCGGGTTGTTACCATTGTAGAAAAGTTGCAAGCCGCTGCCTTCATCCAGCGCATGGGACCAGGTATATGACCCGTTGATTTGCAGCCCGTGACCCATTCGCTTGTTTATGCTGAGTTGCAGGGCATTGTAGTGAGAGATTCCTTCGGCTTCATTGAAATCAGAATTCGGGTTATAGCCTATGAAGGGCGTGCGCAGCGCCGTATTGCCGTCAGAAAAGGCAAATTCGCCGATGGTCGTCTGTACCTGTTCGGTTTGCAGGACGCAAGGCGTAAAGTCTGGAGGCCCCGCGCTCGGACAGGTGGAAGTATTCGTATCTTGGGCTTGCATTCCATAAGAGTAGATCTGCCCGTTCACTGGATTCGCCGGCGTTGCTACAAGGGGCTGATTGAACGGGATGGGCAGCACCTGGTGAAGCCCGTGGTTTCCGATGTAAGCCACGGTGGCTACGAGGTCGTTTTTCGGCTGCCACTGCAAATCCAAGCTCCAGTTTTCGGAGTACGGCAGTGTGTTGCGCGGATCGTAGCCGCCAAACAGAAAGTCGAAATTCGCAAAACCGGTCGGCGTACAGATGGGCGTCACCGGCTCCGCGCATCCGCTGAGTTGCGACTGGTTGTGGATCAACGCGGCCACACCTGAAAAATTACTCGGCGGCACCGGAGGCGGCGTCGTGCCAAAAGGGTTATTCTGCAAGCACTGTACGCCTGTGCAGGTGGTCGTAAACGGAACCGTGAACGGCTCTTCTGTAGTTACCCCAAACGGTCCGCTGATTCCCAAACCCGCGCTCGGCGACAATTCGGTAAAGAACTCGCCACGATCCGCATAAAGTCCGAAACCGGCCCTTACCACCACGTTTTTCAACTGCGACGGGGACCACGCCACCCCGATGCGCGGTTCAAATAGCCATTGCCGACCCGTAAGCGTGGAGTTGCCCACGCAGAAGCTCTGCTTGGTTCCGCAAAATTGCTTGTTGTTGCTGGCAATAACAAAGCCAGTGTTGCTGATCGTGTCGGTCGAGAGCGTGTAACTATAATCCTTCGAGTAGAAATTTGTGAGCAGGCCGTTTTTCTCGTCAAGGGGCCCATCCCAGTCCCAACGGAGACCAAGATCCACGGTGAGATTTGACCGTACCTTCACATTATCTTGCGCGTAGAAACCGGCCTGCTTCGAGCGGTAATAGCGGTTGGTCTCGCCGTTCAGAATGCGGCCGCTGCTTCGGCGCCCATTCAGGTTACCGGTGAGGAAATTCGTGAAATCACTCAACCCAAATGTCGCCACTTGGTTCTCGCGATTGATGACGTTCAATTGTCCGTAATCGGCGACAAAGCCGAATGAAAGCGAGTGTCGGCCGATGATCCAGTTATAAGAAGAGGAGGCCTCAAACTGATTTTGAAAGACGCCCGCGTTTGCAAAATTATTCGCCGGTCCAATCCGCAGTTCATTTCCGTTGCCCAGAACGAGATCTCCGTTCGAATCCTTCAAATTTGATTCTGCGTTGGTAATCGTGAAGCCTGGGAAGAAATTGCTGCCAAGCAGATTCAGTCCGATGCCGGAGGGTTTGAGAATTTGCCCGGTTTGGGCGTCGGCAATCTCGCGGATAAACCCAATTCTCTGTTCCCAGGAGGAATTGGGCGTCACGGTCGTTGTGTTATCGAGCGAAAAGACCTGACTTCCCGCTTGCAAGGATTGCGGGAATCCCAGAACTTGACTGACAGCAAACGGGCTGGTTGAAGGATTCCGCTGATAATAATACTTCGCAGCGAGACGGTCCCTTGCGCTGAGCTGATAGTCGATGTTTGCGTTGGCCATGTCCGCATTGAACGTGCTGGGTGGACCAACCACAATTGCGTCGCAGCCGCAGAGAGCCTGCTTCGTCGGATCCGTGACATTCTGTGAGGGGATTATAAACTGCCCACTTGATGTCTTTGCTTGCAAAATTGCCAGAGCTACGTTATCGACCTGCGCCGCGGAGACTGTCGTGCCATCGTCCAGGCTAGCCAATGCCGCAAGCGAAGCCGCATCGCGGTTCGTATCATTCAGTCCAAACGGCACGGAAACGGCGGTTGTTGCCCCGCTGAAGGCGTCGGTCACACGAATGCCCTGATAAGAACCGAAGAAGAAAATCCTGTCTTTCTTGATCGGGCCGCCAAAGGCTCCGCCAAAAGTATTCCGGTGAAGAGGCTGGCGTGTAATTCCTTGAGCATTAAAGAAAAACGGATTTGCATTCCAACCGGTGGTCTGGTGGTATTCATATACCTGACCGTGAAAATCGTTGGTGCCGGACTTTGTAGTGAGTTCGATATGCGCGCCGCTATTGGCACCCTGCGATGCATCGTACATCGATGTATTGACGTGAAGCTCTTCAATCGTTTCGGGCGGCGGAGTTGGCAAGCCTTGGCCAATCGCGTCATACACAGACGTGTTCGTCTGAATCTGCCCGCCTTGAAGAAACTGCTCGTTGGTATTCAGCACAAATCGGTTCTCGCCGACTGAGCTGGACGATTTGCCATTGAAGAGATTATTGGCGTTAACCGAATTAAAGCTGAAGCTGTTGCTGGTATCTCGCTGGCCATTGGCCCAGATTTCCTGGTTTCCCAACCCGGCATTAGTGCCGGATCCTGCTAGCAAATCCGCATTGACCCCTGGCGCGAGAATGGCCAGTTGGGTGAAGCTGCCAGTACCGAGGGGTGTGTTCTGGATGACTTCGGTGCCGAGGGTGTAGCCGTTGGTGGTGTCGGTCTGGTTGAGAAGCGGCGTGCCGCTGACGGTAACGGTGGTGCTGACTTCGCCAGTTTGAAGGGTGGCATTCACGGTGGTCGCAAGGTTGCCGCGGACGAGGATGTTGGAATGGACCTCGGTCTTGAATCCCTGCTTGGAGATAGTGAGGCTATAAGTGCCGATAGGCAGGTCAGGAATGTTATACGAGCCGTCGTGCTGCGTGGTGACAGTCACGGTCAAGCCCGTGCCAAGATTTTTTGCTTGTATCTGCGCTTGAGGAACGACGGCGTTGGATGTGTCCGTAACCGTGCCGTTTATGGCTCCCAAGGTTTGCTGCGCACGGACAGCGACCGGCGAAAATGCGAAGAAAAACATGCACACGAAAACCAAGCGGCTGGCTAGCGTTTTCATCTAGGTTTCTCCACCTCAATTTGAGATAGCGCTGATTGCTTGTATATCAGTCGCGGGCGCGGGTCAAGCAGACCGGCGAAGTTTTCCACAGCTTTTTGCACTGCGATGGTGCAATCTCAACGAGTGGGCGGTTGATTGTGTCGTTAAGAATAAGGATTCAAACCGACCTGACCCGAAGTCTTATTGCCGGGCATCTTGCATGAGCGAGTGAAATCGCGCAAGATACTCCCAGTCTTGAGGTTGTCGCAGAACGAGAAAAAATCGGCGAGATACCTCCAAAGTGATGCGCATCTTCGGGCTGGCGCTCGACTCAATACCGCTGTCTTCGATGCAGCCCAATGTGGGTGCTAGCGGCCACAGATTGTTTTGAAGCGGTGGTATTGCTGGTTCCGTCCGGAGCACGAAGCCATAGACTTCGCGATCGGCGATTTGCAAACGAGATTATGCACTTGACAAAACCTCCCGCTTTACTATAAGCTGTACTCATGCTGGCAATCATCAACGCTTCGCCTTTCGCTTCTGCTTCCGATTCGCGGCCCGAATCTTCTTGCGAATGTCGCGTTTTATGGATGCCAGTAGCAAGCGCGTCGGAACTTTTTCTAGCTCTGCCTTTTTCTTCTTATTCACGGGAGACTCTCCGATGAACCTTCTCGAACTCACGAAAAAATTCCCAAGCGATGACAGGTGCCGCGAGTTCCTGGAAAGGCTGCGCTGGCCCAATGGCCCTGAGTGTCCACGCTGCAAGAGTAAAGAGTTGGCACGGTTGAGCGCACGCTTGCTTTGGTGCGGGAAGTGCGATTATCAGTTCAGCGTGACTGTTGGTAGCGTGTTTCAGGATTCGCACTTGCCGCTGCTCGCTTGGTTCACGGCTACGCTCTTGCTGTGCGAAGCCAAAAAGGGAATATCCGCTTGCCAGATTCAACGCACTCTCGGTATTGGAAGTTACCGCACTGCGTGGTTCTTGTGTCACAGAATCCGCTCCGCGATGAAAGAAGCAAATCGTCAACGCTTGACTGGAACGGTTGAAATGGATGAACTCTACTTGGGCGGTCGCGCTCATGGTAAGCGCGGACGAGGAGCGGCGCACAAGGAAGTAGTAATAGGATTTCGGCAGCGGCAAGGCGAACTCAGATTTTTCCATGCTGAGGACGTGCGATCTGGGACTCTCCAAAAGTATATCCGTGAAAACATTAGGGAAGATGTGGATTGCCTGATGACTGATGATTTCTGGTTGTATCGTGGCGCTGCCCGTCATCTTCGCAGGCAAGGAAAGCATAAGACGATTCGGCACAGGTCTGGAATCTATGTGCAAGGAGACGTTCACACGAACAGCGTCGAATCGGCTTTCAGTCTCTTGCAGCGCGGCTTGATGGGAACGTGGCACAGACTGAGTGCGAAGCATCTCTCCGCTTACTTGCAGGAGATGGAGTTTCGCTTCAATCGGCGCAAAAATCCGAACCTTTTCGCGGATACGCTGCGCCACATGATTACCGCTCCTACGCTCACGCTTGAGAAGCTTACCGAGGAAGCCGCCTAAGCTCCGCAGGTTCCGGTACTTAGGCAGCCTAAAGCGATACGCGCCATCCGCTTGCAACGTTAGCGTTATAAACTTGACACGCGGTTGGATTTTTGCTCTAATCCCCGCATGAGCATCGTAGCGGATGTAATCAAGGCTGCTATCGAAGCGAAGCGCAGGGAAATTCAGGAACTCGAATCTACGCTTCGCAATCTCGAAAGCCAGTCTGACAACAAAAGAATAACTCGTCGCCGTCGCAGCACTGGTTTCAAACCAGGAAGCGTTCCTTACCTCGTTAACGAAATTCTCATCGCGAAAAAAGGCCCGATAACTGCCGCCGATCTCGCTGAGGAACTCAGAAAGCGCGGGAAGGAAATCAGCACGAATGTTCTCGCTGGGTCTCTGAATAGATACATGGATAGGATTTTCGAGAGAACGCCAGACGGGATGTACGCGCTTCGGGGTTAAGGCTAGCGGGGAAGTGACCGAGTGGCAAGGTGCCTGATTCCTAATCAGCGGCCACGCTGCTACCACAGCGTGCGGGGGTTCAACCCCCTCCTTCCCCGCCAAGACTATTGACCTAGTCGAATTATAGCCCTTCTCCCTCAACGCAGCAAGAGAGGGCAATATGAAGTTGCTTTGGCCGTTTAGGAAACGTCCGGCTCCGCCGTGCCATTGCGAATGCAAGAACTGCGACCGTGGAGACCATTGGATGTGCCACAGTCCAGAGTGCGGACAAACGAAATGGGACAACCTATACTCTAAGCATGAGCCACGGCGCGAATAGAATCTTCTTCGCGCGCTTTCTTGCGCTCCTCTTTTTCCACCCATTCGGTGAAAAGAGCGCGGTACTCTTGAGGAGTGTAAATTCCCTTGTGGATTAGCAGCGTATTGATCGCATACACGGTAGCCTTGAATGCCTCGTCTCTCGACGCCCGCTCGACCGCTTCCTCGTAGGACATAGCTCACCTCGTTAGATGATTTTCGGGACTGAGGCAGGCGGACGTGAGCTTGTTCGGAAATGCGCTGGCGCGTGCGGCACTCCGCTCTCCTCAAAGGCTCGTCAACCTTACCCCATGTCCCCATACTCTTGAAAGTCCTTTTTTGACTGATTTTTTGAACGCTTTCCACACTCAACAGCCCTGTCACGGCGCTACCGAAGATAGCGAACCCACTTACTATCGTCAAGTGCATAATCGTGTTTGCAAATTACTCCGGGCGGCGGCAATTACCTGAGTGGGCTTGCGTTTACGGGGGAACGTATTTCCTCGCTAGATTTTCGAGGCGAAGCATGGGTCAGCGGTGGGGAGAACCTACGTGCGGGCATTCTGAGCCGCATGTTCAGCAATATCAATACACCGGCAATTGTTTACGCGTTTTTCTGCCACCTGAGCGCAAGCTCAGAAAGTAAAATTTGCTTGCAAATTGATGACACGATTCGCCGAGGCGGACGAAAATGCACCGCCGCCCAAATTGTTCGATTTGCCAAAGAGAGGCGAGCCGAGAACGCCGGTGGGCGCGGACGGATTAACTTTGTTGAAGATATTGCGTCCATCGGCGCTGAAGGTCAGATTGTAGCGGCCGCTCGGAGCATTGCGGCTGAAAGGTCCGCCGCCTCCGCCAAATACCATTCCCCTTGCGCCGCGTCCGCCACCTCCACCCCTTCCACCGCGTCCGCCTCCGCCATCGAATCCCCCACGCGGCTGATTGGCGCTTTCACGTGTCCTGCCGAATGTAAAGGTCTTGGCTACACGCAAGTTGAAGGTGAACTGGTCGGGTCCGGTGCCATAGTTTATCGGAACGAGCGTCTCGCCAGGTTGCGGCACGGTGTCGAAACTTCCGAGAGAAGTGACAACGACATTCGCGGGGTCGGAGAGCGGGCTCGCAAACGCTGGCCGCTGGTTAAATTGCGAACTCCCAATCAGATCCTCCGGTATCGTCAGATTGAAGGGCCGGCCAGAATTGAAAACCACAAAGGGGCTGAACCGCAATCCCCAGGGCGCAGCAATACTGCCGAAGACGGAGATGCGATGACGCGTGTCAAAACCGGCGCGGCCATAATCCTCGGAGATGTTGTACGGATTCGAAGGAAAGCTGTTGGCTCCGTCGGTATCGGCGCTCGCATAGTTCAGCGCGTAGTACCCAAAAATCGAAAATTTCTGGCTGGGATTCACGCGAAACGTGGCAAAGAGCTGATTTTGGCGGTAGACACCTTCGGATTGGAATTCGTAGATGTTGCCCGGACTGCCGAAAGGATACACAGCCGCCGAGGGATTCGAAGGATCGTACGTTCCGGGCAGTGGAGTGTTTATGTTATTCGTCAGAAGCTGATCCCATCCGCGTGAATTAATGTAGCTGACCGACACAGTGGCAATCTTTGTGACCTGGCGCTCTACAGTGACGGCGCTCTGGAGCATTCCCGGCGCGCGAATGTGCGAGTCAATACGATATTGGGTTAGGAGCGTCTGTCCGCCTGGGCACGTTGACTGAATCGTTGCTAGCGTGACGGGCTGGGGCAAAGGGTTTGCGAAAAAGCACGATGGGAAAGGAACCACATATTGTTGCTGAGTGACTCCATTCAAACGAGCTACCTGCGCCAACTCACTTTCCTCGAAGCGATCGTAAAAAATTCCCGTTCCGGCGCGCAGCACAGTGCCGGGATGGCCTGACTTACCACCGATGCCCCACGCAAACGCAAGTCGCGGGGCCCAATCGGCATGATCGTTGATGCCGGATTGGGTCTCGAAGCGCACTCCGGGGCTGATACTGATGTTCGGTCGGATGCGCCACTCATCCTGAATGTAAAAAGCGGCATCGGTCCAGGCAACGGAAGTGAACGGCGAGCCGATGGTGATGGAAAACTGCTTTGCTCCACCGCAGATCTTCTGGTTAGGAGCAGGTTCGCAACTCGTGACCGGCTGGTCATTGGTGATGTTTTGCTCCGTAAGCTGGTAGGCGGCGAGCGAACCAAAGCTGAAGCGGCCCGCGAAATTGGAGGTGGCGCTGCTATCGTCCGTGACGCGGCGCACGCGCGCGCCGAAATTCAGGGAATGCTTGCCGTGCTCCAGTGCGGTATTGTTCTGAAACTCGTAATGCTCCGTGGTATCGAGGACGGTTTGCGAATTGTTGCCGCCCGCATTGAAGGCGCCGAGAACGTCCACCGTGGGGAGATTGCTGAAAGGAACTTCGCTGCTCGATTCATGCAGGTACTGAAAGCGCGAATCGTTCACGATGGAATTGCCGATGATCTGCGAATCGGAAATCTGCACGGTTTGCTCAGTATTCAGCGTGTTCAACGCCTGCGTGGGCACATCGAGCGCGCCGCCTAACGAATCATTCGTGCCATTTCGCCAGTATTGGTAACGCGCCGTCAGCGTGTTGTTCTTTGCCAGCTGATAATCCACGCGCGGAGCAATGTTATACATGTTGCGCGGGCTGGGGATTGACGCGGTGAACGGGATGATGCCGGAGATAGTTTGATTGCTGCACAAATTTGTGGTGGTACTGCCCGCGCGGGGAGTGATATCGCCCTGATGCCCGGCCCCAAACAGCTGGGGATTGGTATCGTTGCTGAGACCGCAAGTGTTCAGCACCGTGACGTTATTAATGTTTCTCCGGAATCCGCTCACGAAGAACGAAGCCCTTTTGCTGAGAGGTCCGCTCAACGTTCCATTGAACATCACGGAATGATATGGCGGCTCGCTGGTGGCAAATGGATTTCGCGAATTGAAGGCCGAGTCGTTGCCCTGCACCATGCCGGAGCCGTGGAATTTGTCCGTTCCCGCCTTGGTGAAAATTTCGATGCGCGCGTATCCGAGTTTGTCGTATTCCGTGGAAAATGGATTGGAATTGATGCGAATTTCTCGAATAGAGGATTTGGGCGGCAATTGTCCGGCGGTAAACCCATCAATGTACATCTGGCCGCCATTTGGACCGGCGGCAGGACCGGCGAGCGCTTGCAAATCCTGCGAGAGTTCGTCCGGATCGTCGGGAAGAGCGTCGAGGTCTTTTCCTTTTAAGTCGATCGCGCCGGCATTGTTCGCGGGATTCACATCCAGAGTCGGCGCCGAGGCATTCACCTGAATCTGCTGTTTGGCTTCGATGGCCAGCTCGATGTCGGCTTCTTTGATCTGGGCGGCTTTGACTACAACATTGTCCTTCTCGAACACCGCAAAACCATTGGCCGTAGCCTGAATTTTGTACTTTCCGGCAGCGAGTCCGCGGACTTCGAAGACACCTTCACGATTGGTGACCGCGGTGACCGGCTGGCCTGCCGATGGCGTAATGTAAACCTGAGCGCCGACAACAACTGCGCCGGATGGATCGGTGATTCGCCCGCGGAGAGTTCCGGTATTGTTCTGGGCGACCGCAATGCTCGCTGAAAAAAAGAAAAGCAATAGGACAATGGTCTGATGAACCCTCATTTAAGTACACGGCTCCTGTCTAGCTATTCCGCATTTTGGTGAAGAAAGTTCCCGGATTCCCTTGCGCGGAGTGTGAAATTCGATGTTAGTTGCTGTCCCCCTCGCCCGGCCCGCTCAGGCTCCAGGGAGAGAGCGTCATGGCCTGCTGTCCTTTGGGCGCTGCTTCGAGAATCGGCTCGACTCCTCCCAGCATGGTGATGGCGGTTACTTCTCCGGATTGGGAGCCTTCCGTTGAAACGATCATTACCGCTTCGCCCTTCTGCAAATCGCTGATTTTCGCCGCGGGCAGGCGGTTCAACATCTGCTGCCAATCGCCAGAAAGGCCTCGCGCCCCGCCGCCGCGCTGAAATCTTTGTGGCTGCCCCTGCGATGATGCCGGCGGCCTATTCTGCTGCGCTGCTCCGCGGTCGCCGCCCGCGGACGCTGCTTGTCCGCCATGCAGGCGCGCGGCAATGAATCGCGCCATCATTTCCGGCAGTTGGCGTACTTCCGATTCGGAGGTGAGCTTCACGAGCACCGGTTCTTTGGCAATGAGGTCATTTACGCGGATGGTGTTCGTTGCGGGATCGATATCGGCGATTGTACCGGCAATATTTCGAAACGAGCCAGAGACAATTTCCTGCGCATCGAACTGCGCTCCATCGGAACTTCGCGTGCCCCGCGCGCGCAGTTGATCTCCGGGACGAATCTGCTCAATGGGCGCCGGTTTTGCCTCATCGAATTTTACCGAATCAGGCGCATACCGGCGGAGCGCAGTATCTTTCGTCGTGTGAATCGTGACCGGCGCTGTCGTGCCGAGCGAGGAGACGTCAATGACGATCGTCCCCGTCGAGGCATCCGTGCTTTTCACCAAGCCGCCTACCCCGTGCTGCCACGCTTCGCGCTCTTGCTGCTGTTTGGCTTCCAGATCGGTCTTTTTCATCACCACGATGCGCGCGGCATCAAGGGACTTGCCGTCGCTCGATGGCTGTCCGGTAATGAGGACGCGGTCGCCGACTTGCAAATCGGCCAGATGAATGACTGTGGCGCTGGAGAGGGTTTTTTGCCCCGGCTCAATGCGTAGAATTTTTGTGGAGTCCGAAACGGCGATGTTGGACTCCACTCCCGCGTCGGTTTTCATCACGATTGTATTGCCGCTAATGGATTCGATTGCACCGATGGAGCGCGTGGCGCCGGAAGCTTGCTCCAGAAGAGGATGGTTGAGCGGCTGGGCTGCGGCTCGCGAGCCTGACGGGACGATTGCCAGCGAAACGATGATTGCAATGGCAAGTGCGCCGAGGGATTGTTTTTTCAAATGCATGGAGCTGCCCCTGCTCTTTTCCCGAATTTGAGGCGATCCAGGTGGCGCACCCCACCACGATTCCTCGTGTAATTCAGAGAGTTAGACGTGCGCACGGGCGGCGCGTTTCGTTAAATTTGGGCCGCGGTTCTTTGCGGCGAATTGCAGTACAGCATGTTCGCGCGGAAAATTCCGGCGCTGTTGCACCATTTAACGAACGAGAAAATTCAGGACTGCGCGGGTGGCAATGATGCAGAGGGCGAAGGCGAAAATTCCTCTGCAGCAAGCGGAAGGGCCTCCTGCGTTGCGTTCACCGCCCAGCAGGTGGATTCACGAACGGGCGCATAAGAAAAGCGGTGAAGCGGCGTGGGACCATAGCGGCGCAGCGCTTCGAGGTGATCCTGCGTAGCGTAGCCGCGATTCGTGGCCAGACCGTATTGCGGGTAGAGCTGATCGAATTCGTCCATCAGCTTGTCGCGCTCGACTTTGGCGAGAATCGAAGCGGCGGCAATAGAGATGGAGCGGGCGTCGCCGTGAATGATAGCCTTTTGCTCAATCTGCACGTCCGGCAATCCGAAGGCGTCGAGCAAGAGATAATCCGGCGCGGGACGAATGCTCGCCAGCGCGGCCATGGTCGCTTGCCGGCTGGCTTGATGAATATTCCAGGCATCGATGCGGCTGGCGTCGATTTCCGCGACGGCCCAGGCCAAAGCGTGTTCGCGAATGCGCGGCGCGAGCTCCGCGCGCCGGTCCGGCGTGAGTTTTTTGGAATCATCGAGGCCGACAATGCGGCGGCGCGGATTGAGCACGACGGCAGCAGCAACCACAGGACCGAAAAGCGAGCCGCGCCCGACTTCGTCAAGGCCGCAGATGCGCATCCATCCCTGCTTGCGCGCCATCAGCTCGTAGCGTGTGCAGCACAGCCGCGCCATCGCGCGGGATTCTACCACAGCAAAATTCTCCCGCTTCGTAATTCCATCGCGATTTACGCTAGCACAATGAAAAAAGCTGTGGAAATCCGCGATGCGAAAGTGAGATCACAGACACATTTGCGGAATAGAAAACGGCAAATTGCCGGTAAGCTACTCGGCGGCTTTGGCTTCGACGGGCTGCTCGACGCGGGCGGCGCGTTTGATGCGCGCGGATTTGCCCTTTAGGCCGCGGAGATAATACAGCTTCGCGCGGCGCACG
>DASUAV010000048.1:0-3624 GCA_035763605.1 Candidatus Acidiferrales bacterium | reverse complement strand
CGGTTACTGCTGCTTGATTTTCGTGGCATCGTTTCTCCTTTCAGAGTTCGCGCGCCTCCGAGGAACCGAACACGCACGACATCGTGCGAGTGTACGCACATGACGTTTCCAGACTGATACTGCGGATGCTGTATTCGCGTTTGTTATTTCGCGTAGAGAGCAGAATTTCGCGGAAAAGCACCGCCGCGCTGCACAGATGCCCGTACACGCTTATTTCCTTGCGCACCGCCATTACCGTACTGCCGAAAATTATTTGGAGATGGCGCGCGCTTTGGAGCGCACCGGTTCGCGGGTCTGCTGGCCGTCCACGAGGCGCCAGATGCCGAGGGGATTTTCGTCCTTGAGTTCATCGGGCAGCGCGGACGCGGGGAAACCCTGGTAACAGACGAGCCGCGCGAAGCGGTAGACGGCGCGCGAGCCGACGGAGGTAGTGCGTCCGTCAGACGTGGATGGATACGGCCCGCCGTGAACGACGGCGTGGCAGACTTCGAGGCCCGTCGGGAAACCGTTGTAGATGAGACGGCCCACTTTGGATTCGAGAATGGCGAGCAAGTCGGCGTGATCGCGGAGATCCTGCTCGGTGGCGTGGATGGTCGCGGTCAGATGGCCTTCGAGCGAGCGCGCGGCGGCGAGCAGCTCATCGCGCGAGGAGTAGCGGACGAGCATGGTCGCCGGGCCGAAAATCTCGGAATGGAGCGCGGGCTGCTGGGCAATGGCGGCAGCGGTGGTTTCGAAAACCGCGGGATCCACGTGAAATCCAGATTTTTCCGCGCCGGAAGAGTGCGTTGTGCTTCCCGCGGATTTCAAGGCGGCGCGGCTCTTAGTATTCGAAATGTAAGCTTCGTGAATACGTGAAGTGAGCAGCGTGAAATCCTGGGGTGTATCCATCAGCGCGCGAAAATTCTCAGCGAAAGCGCGCGTGTGCGGAGCATTCGCCTCATCGCCGGCGGTGACCACGATTCCGGGCTTGGTGCAGAACTGTCCTGCTGAGCCGGTGACGGAGGCGTGGAGGCCCTTGGCGATGTCCGCGCCGCGTTCACGCATCGCGCCGGGAAGAATAAAGACGGGATTGATGCTGCCCATTTCGGCGTAGACAGGAATGGGTTCAGGACGCGCGGCGGCGGCGTCCATGAGCGCACGGCCACCGTCCTTCGAGCCGGTGAAGCCGATGGCTTTGATTTTGGGATGCTTGGCGAGATCGAGGCCGACTTCGATGCCGGAATCGAAGAGCAAAGAGAAAATGCCTTCTGGGGCGCGGCATTCGCGGGCGGCGTTGCGAATGGCGTGGCCGACCATTTCGGCAGTGCCCGGATGGGCGGGATGAGCCTTCACAATGACGGGATTCCCCGCGGCGAAGGCTGAGGCGGTGTCGCCTCCTGCGACGGAGTAAGCCAGGGGGAAATTGCTGGCGCCGAAAACCAGCACGGGTCCGAGCGGACGCCATAGCGAGCGCATGTCCGGCTTGGGGAGCGGCGTGCGGCCGGGATCGCCCTGGTCAATTCGCGCGCCGACCCAGGAGCCTTCTTCGACCAGATCAGCGAACATGCGCAACTGAAAACAGGTGCGCGCAGCTTCGCCCTTGACGCGCGGAGGAGGAAGCGCGGTCTCTTCGCTGGCGCGATTGATGAGATCATCGCCCAGCGCTTCGATGTGCTCGGCGATTTTGCGAAGGAAAGCGGCTTTGGTTTTGCCGTTCGCGTGGCTCCATTCGGCGAAGGCGCGCTCGGCGAGATTCGCGGCGGCGTCAACTTCGTCGTGCGTCGCGGAGTAAAAATCGGGCGCGATGCGCTCGCCGGTTTTGGGATTGGTGGCGCGAAACGCCCTGCCGAGAGATTTCTCGGATTGCTGCCGGCCGATGATGGATTTTCCTGTGAGTTGCACGATTTTCTCTCCTTACAAACAATTATGAATGCGCGGTGGTTTTTTCAGCATGTTGCCGAGGGCGCACTTTGAATGCATGAGCGATGATGCGCCTGGCTTCCTGCAATTCGGCGCCTTCGAGTTCCATCCGCGGCGCGCGGACGCGCGCGCTGCCGTGGCCCGCTTCCTGCTGGACGAGTTTGATGAGCTGAATGAATTTCGGCACGGTGTCCATGCGCAGAAGCGGCAAAAACCAATTATAAAGCGCGGCGGCTTTTTCGGTCTGTCCTTTTGCGGCGTAGTCGAAAAGCTCGACGGATTCGAGGGGAAGCGCGTTGGCGAGACCGGCAATCCAGCCGACGGCGCCCATGTAAATGCCTTCGACGATGGCGTCGTCCACGCCGACGAGAATGGCGAGGCGGTCGCCGAGGAGCGCGCGAATGGCGGTGACGCGGCGAACATCGGTGCTCGACTCCTTCACCGCGGTCAGATTTGGATGCGCAGCGGCCAGTTCGGCGATTTGCTCAGGAAGAAAATCGGTGCCGTAAGCGACGGGATTGTTGTAGAGCATGCCGGGGAGATCCGTGGCGCGCAGGACTTCGGCGACATGGGATTTCATCTCGCGCCAGTCGCCGCGATAAACGTACGGCGGAAGAATCATGAGCCCCTTGCAGCCTCGGCGGGCTGCTTCTTTGGCGAGCTGGACGGCTTCGCTGGTGCGCAGAGAAGAAATAGAGGCGACGACAGGCGCGCGGACCGCACGGACGCAAGTGTCGAGAATGGCGAGCTTCTCTTCATAATCAAGCGTGGAGCCTTCGCCGAGCGAGCCGAGCGCGACGATAGCCGTGCAGCCGCTGTCGATCATCCAGCGGCAATGCTCGGCGAGATGGGCATGGTCCACCTTATATGCAGAATCAAAATTCGTGGTGATTGCAGGCATTACGCCGGTCCAGTTCATTGAGTCTCCTTGGAGAAAAATGTGCATGAATTCGGATTTGAAAAATTCATTGATTCACCGCCTGTTGCGATGCGCGGTCGCCGGCTTGCGCGAGAATTTCCAGAGGCGCGGCAAAGACGGGGGGGCGCACGGACTCCGGTTTCCAGCCGAACAGAAATTGCGTGGCGGGACCGCAAATGCGTCCCTGGCATGGGCCCATGCCGCAGCGGGTTTGGAGTTTGGCGGCGCGCCAGGATGGATAAGAATGCAGGCGCGAGTATTGGACGTCCTCGCAACGGCAGACGATTGTTTCGGGCGTAGCAAGGGCGCGCAGTTCGTGGCGAAGCGCAAAGGCGCGGCGGAGAGCGTCTATGAAACGCGCGGTTGAGCGGTTGTGGCGCGAAATTGCCGCGGCGCGCGCGGATTGGCCTGCAGCGGCATAGCCGGCGATTTGGCCTTCGAGAATCGCTGAATCCACGCCGCCGATTCCGGTGAGTTCGCCCGCGCAGAAAATTCCCTTCACCGATGATTCCTGGAATTCGTTGACGCGGGCAAAACCACCGCGAATTTCGCAGCCGAGGAGCGAAGCGAGTTCGAGATTGGGAACGAGATGGAAGCCGCAGGCGAGATAGTCGCAAGGCTCTCTCCAGATTTTCGAGCCGCGGCGCAGCGTGACGCTTTCGAGCTTGTCGCGGCCCTCGGCGCGAACCGGCCAGCAGCTTGTTTTATGAGGAACGCCGGAGAGCTGGCGGCGAATCGCAAGGGCTTGCGCGAGTTTAGTCTTAGAGAAGAGCAGCGTGGCAGCGAATGAAGCGAGACGGCGGAAC